>NZ_LT629692.1:611428-917142 GCF_900100885.1 Microbacterium pygmaeum | reverse complement strand
GAGCGCGCGCAGGAGTGTCCGGTCTCCGACCACCTGGAGGTCGGCATCCACCGTCACGGTCGCGCCGCTCGCGGTGATCGCGGAATCGAGATCCTCGATCACCGACGCCGCGATGTCGGCAAGTGACAGCTCGTCGCGATGCGGCTTCGCGCCACCCAGTCGCGCGTACTCCAGCAGGTCCGAGACCATGACGGCCATTCGCTCCGCTGCCGCCTCCGCGCGTCCGATCGCCCACGACGCGCGGGGCGCGTCGACCATCTCCGGGCTGTCTGCGGCGAGCTCGAGGAAGCCGGTGATCGCCGTCAGCGGGTTGCGCAGGTCGTGGCTGACCTGACCCGCGAACAGCTCCAGCTGCTCGTTGGACTGACTGAGCTCCCGCGTGATGCGGCGCAGCTCGAGGACGTCCACGACCTGGTGGGCGAGCAGGTCGAGCGCCTTCTGGTGGTCGGGCGAGAGCTCGCCGGTGTCCTCGTCGAAGACGCAGAGGGTGCCGATGGCCACGCCGGACGGGGTGATCACGGGGCTCGAGGCGTAGAACCGGACGTGGGCGATCTCGCCGGTGACGAACGGGTTGGTCGCGAAACGGTCGTCCTTGCGCGCATCGCTCACGACGACCGGGCCTGGATCGGCCAGGACGACCGCGCACATGGAGTCCTCGCGTGCACAGGTCGCGGGCGTGAACCCGACGGCGGCGACCTGATGCTGGAAGCGATCGTCGATGATGTTGATCACGGCGGTGGAGACCCCGCACACGGTTGATGCGAGTTCGACGAGTCCCTGCAGATCGGCGACCGGCGGCGCGCCGATGAGCGCATAGTCGGCGATGGCCTCGGCCCGCGTTCGATCCGCAACAGTGGATGTCACCGGCGTCCCCCCAAGATCGGTCGTGACCCGATCAGGATAGCCGCAAAGGCCCGTCGCGCCGCGGCATCCGCTCGATTTCCCTCCCCGCGGAGCCGAGCGTAGAGTCTGGCCATGGAAGCCGAACTGCAGACCGACATCGTCGTCCGTCCGGTCCGGGACGTCGATGCCGAGGCTCTCGGCCGCGTCCACGCGACCTGCTGGCACGAGACCTACGACCACCTGATCAGCAAGGCCGCCCTCGAGGCGGTATCGCCCCGCCGGCTCGCCGAGCTGTGGACCCACTGGGCCGCGCAGGGTCCCGAATTCAAGATGTACGCCGCACTGGTGGACGGCGAGATCGTCGGGTTCTCGGGCTCGGGCCCCGCTCGCGACCGGGATGCCCCCGCCTACCGTGAGCTGTATTTCATCTACCTGCTGGACGCCTACCACGGCACCGGCATCGGTCAGCGGCTCTACGACGCGGTCGTCGACGCCGGGGACTCCTTCTACCTCTGGGTCGCCGAGGACAATCCGCGCGCCCACCGGTTCTACGTGCGCAACGGCTTCGCATTGGACGGTGCCACGCACACCGAGCCCTTCCTCGGTGAGACGCTCACCGAGGTGCGGTTCGTCCGCTGATCCGACGTTGCTGAGCGTCTGGGCCCTCAAGGGCATTCCCGAGATCGTCCCGGGCGCCGACCTCGTCGCGCTGATCGGGGCGGCCGCGGGTGCATCTCTTGCCGACGGCGACATCCTGGTGGTGACCTCGAAGATCGTCTCGAAGGCCGAGGGTCGCATCCTCGCCGCGGACGATCGAGAAGATGCGATCACCGCCGAGACGGTGCGCGTCGTCGCGACGCGGACCTCGCCCACAGGGCATGTGACACGCATCGTGGAGAACCGTCTCGGCATGGTCTCGGCGGCCGCCGGGGTGGACGCGTCGAACACGCCGGAGGGCACGGTACTGCTGCTGCCCGTGGATCCGGATGCCTCGGCCCGCGCCCTCGCATCGGGTCTGCGGTCGCTGCTGGGCGTCGAGGTCGGCGTGATCGTGTCCGACACGCTCGGTCGGGCGTGGCGTGACGGGCAGACCGACAGCGCGATCGGCGCCGGTGGCGTGCACGTGTTCGAGGACCTGCGCGGACAGACGGATGCCGAGGGCCGCACGCTCGTGGTGACCCTGCCGTGCGTCGCCGACGAGATCGCCTCCGCCGCCGACCTCGTCAAAGGCAAGGCGTCGAAACTCCCCGTGGCGGTCGTCCGCGGCCGCGGGGACCTCGTGGGCCCGCTCGACCTCCCCGGTGCGCGCTCGATCGTGCGCGATCAGGCGCACGACATGTTCCGCCGTGGGGCCGATGAGGCGTTCGCCGACGGGTTCGCCGCGGGCGCGGCATCCGTCCATGAGCGCGATGCGGAGGCGTTCGGCTCCGGGCCGTAGCCCCGTCAGCGACCGACGAGGTACTCGAGATGGGCGGCGGTGGAGGCTTCCGCGGCGAAGCGGACCGCAGGGTTGAGCCCGGCGTAGACGATGTCGGTCACCTGCGAGACGACCTGCGCATCCCGCGAGGGCTCGGCGCCCAGCGATTTCAGCGCACGCTGGATCTCGATCAGCCGCAGATGCCGGTGCCCGTGATATCGGCCGGCGATCGTGCGGAGGTTCGGCAGCTTCGGGCCGTGCGCCGGCAGCACCAGCTGCGCCCGGGGCAGGTCTCGGAGGCGCTCGAGCGAGGCGAGGTAGTCGTGCAGCGCCCCCTCGGCCTGGGCGAGGATCGTCGTGCCGCGCCCGAGGATCGTGTCGCCGGTGAGGACCGAGCCGATCGGTTCGGCCGAATCGAGCGCGCCGTCGTCGGGCAGGTGGAAGCACACCGAATCGCTGGTGTGCCCTGGCGTGGCGAGCACGACGATGCGTGTCCCGCCCGCGTCGATCTCCTCGTCATCCCGAAGCGGCGGCGCGTCGATGCACAGTGTGGGCTCCATCGCACGGACGGTAGCACCGGTGCGCGCCGCGAGCGCCGGAGCGGCCTCCACATGATCAGCGTGGTGGTGCGTGAGCAGGATCAGCTCGACGGGGCCGAGCGCCTCGATGCGGTCGAGGTGCTCGGAGACCTCGGGTCCCGGATCGACGACGACCGCCGCGTCGGCGCCGGGAGCACGGAGCACATAGGTGTTCGTGCCGTCGAGCGTCATCGGTCCCGGGTTGGGGGCCAGGACGCGCGTCGTCAGGCGGCTCCAGGGCTGCGATTCCACGACGTCAGCGCCCGCTGACTTTGCCGAACAGTCGTGCGATGGGTGCGAGGACGAGTGGTCGTGCGGCGACCCATGCGGCGGCGATGACGACGAGGGAGGCGACGAAGAGCCAGAACCCGATCCAGTTTTCGGCATACGCGGTCCCGTCGGTGGAGCCGAGTGATGCGTACATGTGGTTGAGGTTGCGCAGCGCCCCGGTCGCGAGGACCAGGAACACGTGGATCGCGATGAACACGACGAAGTACAGCATCACGGGGAAGTGCACCGCACGGGCCCATTCGACCGGGTAGATGCGGTTCAGGGTCTTGGCGTTCTTGGGCCAGATCCCCGACATCCGCACCCCCGTGATGATCGCGAGCGGCGCGGCGAGGAACACGGTGCCGAAGTAGGCGAGCTGCTGCAGGGCGTTGTAGTTGACCCACCCGTTCTCGGTGGGCCAGTCCAGCGACACGTACTGCAGGGCGGCGCTGATCGCGTTCGGGAACACCTCCCACGAGGTGGGCACGATCTTCATCCACTGACCGGTCGCGAACAGCAGCACCACGTAGATCACCCCGTTGACGATCCACAGGATGTCGAGGGACTGGTGGAACCAGAGATTGAGGCTGATCTTGCGTTTCGGGTTCGTTCTCGGCGACCAGAACACGCTCGGCCGTTTCTCGCCCCGCACCTGCAGACCGGATCGGATGATCAGCACCATCAGGAACACGTTGAAGAAGTGCTGCCAGCCCAGCCACGGCGGGATCCCCACCGGCGCACCTTCGGGGAGGTGATACTCGCCCGGATACGTCGTCAGGAACTCCTGCAACGGCTCCAGGCTGAGCAGCCACCGCACCGCGAACACCGCCATCGCCGCGGCGAACAGCAGTCCCGCACCGCCGACGACCACCGCACCCGCCCACTGCACGCGCGTGAACGGGCCGTAGCGTTCCGGCTCGGCCTTCTCGACAGGCGCCGCGCGTCCGCCGGCCCCGTCGAACACGGTCCGCGTGAACGGCAGCGGGACCGAGGTGTCCGACAGGGCGAGGACGGATGCTGCGGCCGGCACGACTGCGTCGGCGACGACCAGCGCCTCCTCGGGATCGGCGCCGACCCCCGACGCGGGCGCCCCGACGGTCTCCGCGGTCTCAACGGTTTCGTCTGCCTCGGCGGTCTCGACGGTCTCGACGGTCTCGACGGTCTCGACGGTCACAGCCTGCCGGGCGGGCGCGTACCCCGCCGGCGGCCACGGTTCTCCACCCGGAACCCGCGGCAACCCGCGACGGAGAGACCTGCCGCCAGCGCCGGCATCCGCTCGCAACTCGCTTGCCTCGGATGGCGCCTCGGACGTCGCTGCGGCCGCTCTCTGAGGCAAGCCAGCATGGGCAACACCGACGTCGGCGGGGTCATTCGCCTCAGATGACGCCGTCGCGGCGCCCGAACCCGCACTCTGAGGCAACCGAGTTTCGAGGGCGGCGGCCGGTACCGCGGACGCCGCGATTCCGACCGCGACAGCGCCAGCCGGAGGCCAGGGCTCGCCACCCGGGACGCGCGGCAGTCCGCGGCGGATGCGGGGCTGCTCGGCTGTCGCGAACCGTCCAGCATCGGCGCTTGCAGAGCCTGCTTGCGACGGCGGAGCAGGCGCCGAGATCGACGTTGCCGCGGGCGCTGCGACAGTGCCACCCTGAGCGATGACAGGTGCGGAGGCGTCGGGCGTTTCGTGTCGCTGCGCTGGCTCGACGGCCGGGAGCGACGCAACGACCGGCGACGCCGACACCTCGACGGGCGCCTCCGTCCCGGCGGGCGGCCACGGCTCGCCGCCGGGCCTGCGGGGCAGACCCCGCCGCACAGTCGTTCCGGATGTCGCCACCGGGCTACGCCCTCTTCGCCTCGATGGCGGCGATCAGCTGCGGGACCACCGTGAACAGATCCCCGACCACGCCGAAGTCAGCGATCTCGAAGATCGGCGCATCCGCGTCCTTGTTGATCGCGACGATCGTCTTCGCGGTCTGCATGCCGGCGCGGTGCTGGATCGCGCCCGAGATCCCCAACGCCACATACAGCTGCGGCGACACCGAGACACCGGTCTGCCCCACCTGCGCGGTCTGCGGGATGTACCCCGCATCGACCGCGGCGCGCGACGCACCCACCGCCGCCCCGAGCGCGTCGGCGAGCTGCTCGACCAACACGAACTTCTCCTGCGACCCGAGCCCGCGGCCGCCCGAGACGACCTTCCCCGCCCCGCGCAGCTCCGGTCGGGTCGAGGCCTGCGTCGCCTCCGCGAAAGAGTCGATGGATGCCGCGGCCTTGCCGGATTCCGTCACCGTCAGGGTGTCGATCGTCGGCGACGCGACCCCGTCGGCACGGGCTTCGACAGCCCCCTGACGGACGGTGATCACCGGCGCGCCCCAGGTCGCCGCCGCGTCGACGTTGTACGAACCGCCGTACACCGAATGGTTCGCCACCACGCCCTCGTCATCGCGGGAGACCCCGACCACGTCGACGCACAGCGCCGACCGTGTCCGCGCAGCGAACCGGCCGGCAACATCCCGCCCCTCGATGGAGTTCGACACGAGGATCGCATCCGGCCGCACCAGGTCGGCCGCGGCTGCCAGCGCGTCCACCGCCGGAACCGTCAGTGACGAGGACACCGCATCGGTCTCGGCCACCAGCACAAACGGCGCGCCGAGCGCGGCCACCGCCTCCGCCGCCGCCGCACCCTCGCCCGCCGCGGTCACCACGAGCGCGACGGGCGTGCCGACACCGGCGGCAGCACCCACGAGACCCGCGGTGCTCTTCGGCAGCGCCCCGGAGGGCAGCACGTCCACCAGAACGAGGATCGAATCAGCCGGAAAGTCAGTCATCTTCGTCCTCACACCAGTCGGTTCTGCGCGAGGAAGTCCGCGAGCTTCTCGCCAGCATCGCCCTCATCGACGATCTTCGTCCCCGCCGAACGCGGCGGCTTCTCCGCGATCGCGAGCACGATCGAACGGGCTGCCGCCGGGTCCGCGGCATCGATGGCCAGATCGGCCAGGGTCACCGTCTCGAACGGCTTCTTCTTCGCCGCCATGATGCCCTTGAAGTTCGGGAACCGCGCGTCCGGCATCGCCTCCGTGATCGAGATCACCGCAGGAAGCGGCGCAGACACCTGCATCGTCCCGGCATCCGTCGCCCTCGTCCCCGAGACGGACCCATCGGTGATCTCCACCGCGACCAGCGCGGTCAACTGCGGCACCCCGAGCAACTCGGCCACCATCGCCGGGATCACCCCACCCGTCCCGTCGGTCGACAGATTGCCGGCGATCACCAGGTCGAACCCGGTCCGCTGCACCGCAGCCGCGAGCACCTCCGCCGTCAGCCCCAGGTCGGCACCGACCAATTCCGGGTCGGCGACATGCACAGCCGAGGCCGCACCCATCGCGAGCCCCTTGCGCACCGTGGCCGCGGACCCTTCCGGAGCCATCGACAGCACGACGACCTCGGTGCCGGGATGCTTGTCCGCGAAGCTCAGCGCGACCTCGAGCGAGCGCTCCCCGATCTCATCGAGCACCGTCTCGCTGGCACCACGGTCGGCCAGCCCAGTCTCGAGACTCAGCTTGCGGTCCCCGTACGTGTCCGGGACCTCTTTGACCAGCACAACGATCTTCATCAGCAACGCTCCTTTGCCCGTTCAATCCTAATGTTCAGGCGCCACGGCGCCGCGCCCGCCCGGCTCACGGACGAGCCGCTAGCGTGGGAGCGAGGGGAGGGACGCACACCATGGCCGCACGTGGACCCCTGCCCGTCGACCCGATCGCCGAGGCCAAGCGTCAGTGGCTGGCGCACGGCTGGGACGAGGCCGCGCCCGGCATGTCCGTCGTCACCTCGATCATCCGCGCGCAGCAGCTGCTCCTGGCCCGCATCGACGCGGCGCTCAAGCCGTTCCGCCTCTCGTTCGCCCGGTATGAGATGCTGCGACTGCTCGGGTTCACACGCGAGGGGCGGATGCCGATGGCCAGCGCCATCGCGCGGCTCCAGGTGCACCCGACGAGCGTGACGAACACCGTCGACCGGCTCGTGCGCGACGGCCTCATCGAGCGCGAACCGCACCCCGCCGACGGCCGTGCGGCGATGCTCGTCCTGACCGCATCGGGTCGCGAGCTGGTCGACCGAGCGACCGACGCACTGAACAGCGACGTCTTCGCCGCTCCCGGGCTGTCCGAACAGGACACGGCCGACCTCGTGCGCATCATCGCGCGATTCCGCAAGTCGTCCGGCGACTTCACCGAACCGCGGCCGCTGCCCGACCCGCTGTAGCGCTCCCTGCGCGTCGTCGCCTCGAGACCCTGCCTTTCGGCCGAGACCCGCGCGCGCACGCGACGGTCTCACCATTCCGCCCAGGTTCGGGCGCCCGGCGCCGAAGGGTCTCACCGGTTCTGGAAGTCGGGCGACCGCTTCTCGCGGAACGCCGACATGCCCTCCTTCTGGTCGGCGGTGTCGAACAGCGCGGCGAACGCGTGTCGCTCGAATCGGAGGCCCTCGGCGAGGGAGGTCTCCATCGCCGCGTCCAGGGCAGCCTTCGCCGCGTAGACCGACGGCAGCGACTTCGACGCGATCGTCTCCGCCGTCTTCGAGGCCTCGGAGAGGAGATCTGCGGCGGGGACGACGCGCGACACCAGTCCGGAGCGCTCGGCTTCCGCGGCATCCATCATCCGCCCGGTGAGCACCAGTTCGGCAGCCTTGTAGTACCCGACCGCTCGGATCAGCCGCTGCGATCCGCCCATCCCGGGGATGACGCCGAGGTTGATCTCGGGCTGGCCGAACTTCGCCGTGTCGGCGGCGAGGATGATGTCGCACATCATCGCCAGCTCGCAGCCGCCGCCGAGCGCATAGCCCGACACCGCGGCGATGACCGGCGTGCGCAGGGCGGCGAACCGGGCCCACTCGCCGAAGTGGTCGCCCATGATCATCTCGAGCCCCGACTTGGACTCCATCTCCTTGATGTCGGCGCCGGCGGCGAACGCACGCTCCGAACCGGTCAGGACGATGGCGCCGATACTCTCGTCCGCATCGAAGGCGGATGCCGCGGCCACGACGTCGCGCATGATCTGCGTGTTCAGCGCGTTGAGCGCCTCCGGCCGGTTCAGGGTGATCCACCCGACGCGTCCGCGGGTCTCGACAAGGATCGTCTCGTAGCTGTCGGGCTGCATGTCGTCTCGCTTCGCTTCGCTGTGGAACCAGGGCGCTCAGGCAGCGGTGCTGTCGGCGCGGATCGTGTGGATGATCCCCGAGAAATCCTGCCCTGCCCCGGCGCCCGCGGCGAACTCCTTGTAGATCTCGCGCGCCAGACGGCCCATCCGGGCATCCACACCGGTCAGATCGATCGCCTGCTCGGCCAATCCCAGGTCCTTGTTCATCAGCGCACCCGCGAAGCCGGGCTGGTAGTCGCGATTGGCCGGACTCGTGGGAACCGGTCCCGGTACTGGGCAGTTGGTCGTGAGCGCCCAGCACTGCCCGGACGCGTTGGATGCCACATCGAACAGCGCCTGGTGGTCCAGGCCGAGCCGCTCTCCGAGGACGAAGGCCTCGGCGACCGCGATCTGCGACACCGCGAGGATCATGTTGTTGCAGACCTTCGCCGCCTGTCCGAGACCCGCGCCTCCGCAGTGCACGACCCGGCGGCCCATCGTCTCCAGCAGCGGCCGGGCGCGTTCGAAGTCCTCGGAAGACCCGCCCACCATGAAGGCGAGCGTCGCGTTCTCGGCACCCACGACCCCGCCCGAGACCGGCGCATCGAGCGATCGATGCCCCGCCGCCTCGGCGAGATCGTGCGCCGCGCGGGCCTCGTCGACGGCGATCGTCGACGAGTCGATGAAGAGCGTGCCCGAGGCGGCGACGGCAAGCAGGCCGTCGGCACCGTCGGTGCCGCGATAGGCGTCGAGGACCTGTGCGCCGCTCTGGAACATCGTGATCACGACGTCGGCGCCGACAGCCGCCGCCGGACCGGAGTCGGCGACGCCGAGACCGGCTTCCCGCGCGGCATCGACCGCTGCCGGGTACACGTCGAACCCGACGACATCATGCCCGGCTGCGGCGAGATTGCGCGCCATCGGCAACCCCATGTGCCCGAGCCCCAGGAACGCGATGCGCATCAGCGAGAACCCTTCAGCAGTTCGCGCCCGATGATGACGCGCATGATCTCGTTCGTCCCCTCGAGGATCTGGTGCACCCGCAGATCTCGCACGACCTTCTCGATCCCGTAGTCGTGCAGGTAGCCGTATCCGCCGTGCAGCTGCAGGGCTTCGTTGGCGATGCGGAAGCAGGCATCCGTCGCGAACCGCTTCGCCATCGCGCACTGCATCGCCACATCCGGCGCCTTCTCGTCGATCGCCCGCGCCGCATCCCGGACGAGGGCGCGCGCCGCGCGGAGCTCGGTCGCCATGTCGGCGAGCGCGAAGACGACCGCCTGCTTCTCGGCGAGCGGCTCGCCGAACGTGAAGCGCTCCTGCACGTACTGCGTCGCGCGGTCCAGGGCCCACTGCGCACCCCCGAGGGAGCACGCGGCGATGTTGATGCGACCGCCGTTGAGCGCTGACATCGCGATCCGGAAGCCCTCGCCGAGCGAACCGAGGAGAGCGGATGCCGGAACCCGCACCTCGTCGAGGATCACCTGACGCGTGGGCTGGGCGTTCCATCCCATCTTCTTCTCATTCGGCCCGAACGAGAGCCCCAGCGAGTCAGCGGGCACGAGGAACGCCGAGATTCCCCGTGCGGCCCCCGCCCCCGAGCTGGTCGAGGGATCGGTGCGCGCCATCACGATGTAGACGGATGCCTCGCCGGCTCCCGAGATGAACTGCTTGACGCCGGTGAGCACGAACTCGTCGCCGGAGCGGATCGCACCGGTGGTGATCGCCGCGGCGTCCGACCCTGCGCCGGGCTCGGTCAGGCAGTAGCTGCCGAAGCCGCGCATCGCGGTCAGTTCCGGGAGCCACTCCCGCCGCTGTGCCTCTGAGCCGTAGGTGTCGATCATCCAGCCGACCATGTTGTGGATGGTGACGAAGGCCGCAATGGAGGGGTCGGCCTTCGCGAGCTCCTCGATGATGACGACGGCGTCGGAACGGGTGAGACCGGAGCCTCCGACGTCCTCGCGGACGGAGATCCCGCCGAGTCCGAGCTCCCCCGCCTGACCGAGCACGTCGCGCGGGAAGTGCTTGCGCTCGTCCCAGTCGAGCGCATGCGGCGCGATCTCCGCCTGCGCGAAGTCGCGCACTGCGTCGACGATCGCATCCAGTTCGTCGGTCGTTGTGGACGGCATCGTCATGGTCATTCCCAGCCCCCGTCGGCGGTCAATGTGTGCACTGAAGCGCGCACAGCTGCGGCATCCTGACTATTTTACATGGACCTCCGATTATCTGCTCGGTCGTCCTCTCGTTCGTGAGGACGCCGCCCGTTCGCCGTCTGTTCACCATCTCGACGGAGTCGCCCTGTAGTCACGGAGAGCGCTTCCGCGCAATCCCCTGCACCCCACTCGATGAGGAAATCGATGCCTTCGCATACCCATCGCCGTTTCGTCGCACTCGCGACGACGACGGCCGTCGCCTGCGCGCTCGTCGTCGCACCGATCACCGCGGCCACCGCTGCCGTCGTGCCCGAGCCGATCTCGTATTCGGCCGACGACGCGGCGTTGACCCTCGCACCGATCGGCTCGCACGAGAGCGGCGTCTTCGACGAATCCGCTGCCGAGATCGTCCAGGCCTACGGTGACCGGCTGTTCGTCGTCAACGCTCAAGCAGGCGCCGTGCAGGTCCTGGACTGGACCGATCCCACGGCGATCGCCGAGGAGTTCTCCCTGACCTCGGAAGGCGTCGCGAACTCGCTCGCCATCCGCGCCGACGGCCTCGGCGTCATCGCCTTCGAGGCACCGGTCAAGACCGACCCGGGTCACCTGGTCTTCTTCGACGCGAACGCGGCGGATGAGGCATCCGCTCTCCTCGGCTCGGTCGAGGTCGGCGCCCTGCCCGACATGGTCACCGTCTCGAAGGACGGCGGGTACGCCGTCGTCGCCAACGAGGCAGAGCCTGCGGACGACTTCAGCATCGACCCCGAGGGGTCGATCGGCGTGGTCTCGCTTCCCGACACCCTCACCGCACCGACGCAGGACGCCGTCGCGATCGCCGGCTTCCACGACTTCGAGAAGGGCGGCAGCAAGACGCTGCCCGCCGACGTCCGCGTCTTCGGCCCCCAGCCGCACGGCGATGACCTTCCGGTCAGCCGCAACCTGGAGCCCGAGTACATCACCGTCGTCGACGGCACCGCCTACGCCGCCCTGCAGGAGGCGAACGCGATCGCGGTCGTCGACCTCGCAACGGCGGAGGTCACCGACATCCTTGCGCTCGGCTTCAAGGATCTGGGCCTGGAGGAGAACGCGGTCGACCCGAGCGACCGGGACGCCGGGTACGCCCTGCGCACCTTCCCCGGGCTGAAGGGCATCTTCATGCCCGACGGCATCCAGTCCTACACGGCCGGGGGCCAGACCTACCTGGTCACGGCCAACGAGGGCGACGCCCGCGAGTGGGGCGACTACGTGGAGGGCACCCGTGCGAAGGACATCGCCGAGGACGGGTACGGACCGGTCTGCGAGACCAGTCCCCTCGCCTCGCAACTCGGCGATGCCGACCTCGGTCGGCTGAACGTCACCACCGAGAACGGCTTCAACGCCGAGACTGCGTGCTACGACGAGCTCTACGCATTCGGCGGCCGGTCGTTCTCGATCTGGACGACCGACGGCACGCAGGTGTTCGACTCCGGTTCGCAGTTCGAGGAGATCACCCACACGGCCGCGCCGGAGTACTTCAACTCCAACCACACCGAGGCCAACTTCGAGGGCCGCAGCGACGACAAGGGACCCGAGCCCGAGAACCTCACCATCGGTGAACTGAGCGGACGCACCTACGCGTTCATCGGCTTCGAACGCGTCGGGGGCATCGCCGTCTACGACATCACCGACCCCGGGTCATCCGAGTTCGTCACCTACGTCAACAACCGCGACTTCGCCGCCGACGCCGAATCCACCGCCGCGGGCGACCTCGGCCCCGAGGGCATCGTGTTCATCGCAGCGGAGGACTCCCCCACCGGCACACCGGTGGTCGTCACCGGCAACGAGGTGTCCGGCACCACGACGGTCTTCGAGATCACCGACCACCTGGCTCCTGCCACCACCGACATCCAGGTGCTGACGATCAACGACTTCCACGGGCGCATCGAGCAGAACCTCGCGAACGGAGAAGCCGGCGCCGCGGTGCTGGCGGGGGCTGTCGACTCCTTCGAGGCGGCGAACCCGAACACGCTGTTCGTCTCGGCCGGTGACAACATCGGCGCCTCGACGTTCACCTCGTTCATCCAGGACGACGAGCCCACCATCGACGCGCTCGTCGCGGCGGGGCTCGACCTCAGCGCCGTCGGCAACCATGAGTTCGACCAGGGCTTCGCCGACCTCACGGGGCGCGTGACCGACTCGTACGGCGACGCGGTGTTCACCCTCGGCGCGAACGTGTACGTCGAGGGCACCGACACACCGGCGCTTCCGGAGTACGCGATCGAAGAGGTCGACGGTGTGCGCATCGGCTTCATCGGCACCGTCACCGAGCAGACCGCGGCGATGGTCAGCCCCACCGGGATCGCCGACATCGAGTTCGGCGATCAGCTCGAGGCGGCCGACCGGGTCGCCGCGGAGCTCACCGAGAACGACCTGGCCGACGTCATCGTGCTCCTGACCCACGAGGGTTTGGCGACGAGCGACTGCGCGGACGTCCTGGCCGATGACACCGCCTACGGCGAGCTGATCCGTGGCGCATCGCCCGAGATCGACGCCATCGTCTCCGGGCACACGCACCAGACCTACAACTGCCTGGTGCCGGTCGATGAGACCGACCAGGAGCGCCCGGTCATCCAGGCGCACCAGTACGGCACGACGCTGGGCAAGCTCGACATCTCGGTGGATGCCGAGACCAGCGAGCTGGTCTCGGTCACCGGTGGTCTGGTGCCGCTCGTGAAGCCCGCGGACACGGTCGCCGGCACCCCCGCGACCGCGCTGTTCCCTGAGGACCCGACCGTCAAGGCGATCGTCGACGAGGCGATCGTGGTGGCAGAGGTCGAGGGGGCCGTCGAGGTCGGATCCATCACGGCCGACATCCTCCGCGGAGGAACGGCGGGGTCGGACCGTGGCGTCGAATCGAGCCTCGGCAACCTGACCGCGGACGTGTACCTGTGGGCGACCTCGAACGAGGACTACGCGGGGACACCGGCCGAGATCGGGCTGATGAACCCGGGCGGCCTGCGGGCCGATCTGCGCTACGGCACCGACGGGACGATGACCTTCCGGGACGTCGCCGACGTGCAGCCGTTCGCGAACACGCTCGTGACGGTGATACTCACCGGTGCGCAGCTGAAGGCGGTGCTCGAGGAGCAGTGGCAGCCCGACGGTTCGTCACGGCCGAAGCTGCACCTGGGTGTCTCGGACGGCTTCTCGTACGAGTACGACCCGGATGCCGCGCGCGGCGCGCACATCGTCTCGATGTCGCTCGAGGGCCGGGCGATCGCCGACGACGACGAGTTCACCGTCGTGACGAACTCGTTCCTCGCGGCCGGTGGCGACAACTTCCTCACCTTCGCCGAGGGCACCGACCGGACCGACACGGGTCAGGTCGACCTGACCGCGACGGTGGACTTCTTCGAAGCCAACTCGCCGGTCTCGCCCGCCGACCTCGGTCGCGCGATCCTGGCGACCGATGACTCGACGTCGCCTCCACCCTCGCCGTCGCCGAGTTCCACGGAACCGGCCGCCCCGGGTTCGACCCCGTCGAAGGGCAACCTGGCGACGACCGGAACGGAGTTGCCGGTCGGCATCGCGCTCACCGCGGCGCTGCTGCTGATCCTCGGCGGTGTGCTGTTCGTCGTCCGTCGCCGCAGGGCCGACGCCGCGTAGCAACCACGCGGCGGGACTGCTCCCCCGTCGCGAACCGTCCTTCGGCGCCTGCCGAGTGGACGGTTCGCGACAGAGGAGCGGTCCTGTCAGAGGCGCTCGATGATCGTCGCGTTCGCCAGGCCGCCACCCTCGCACATCGTCTGCAGCCCGTAGCGGCCGCCGGTCGCCTCGAGGGTCGCCAGCAGGGTGCCCAACAGGCGCGTGCCGGATGCTCCGACCGCATGGCCCAGCGCGATGGCACCGCCCCAGGAGTTCAGCTTCTCCGGGTCGGCGCGCAGCTCCCGCTGCCAGGCGAGCGGCACCGAGGCGAAGGCCTCGTTCACCTCGTAGGCGTCCAGGTCGTCGATGCCCAGGCCCGCCCGCTCGAGGATGCGCCGCGTCGCCGGAATCGGACCAGTCAGCATCATCAGCGGGTCATCGCCCACGACCGCGAACGCGTGGAACCGCGCGCGAGGCGTCAGCCCGAGCTCGATCGCCTTCTCCTCGCTCATGATGAGCGTCGCCGACGCCGCGTCGGTCAGCGGCGAGGAGTTGCCCGGGGTGATCTTCCAGTCCAGATCGGGGAACCGTGCGGCCAGCTCCTCGGTCCGGAACGAGACCGGGAGCCCCGCGAGCTTGTCGACGGCGGTGCCCGCACGCACGGTCTCGTCGATGGAGATCACTCCGGCATCGGTGGGCACCTCGACGATCTGCGACGCGAACCGGGAGTCCGCCCACGCGGTCGCCGCACGGCGATGCGATTCGGCCGAGAACGCGTCGAGCTCCTCGCGGGAGAACTCCCAGCGCTGCGCGATCAGCTCGGCCGAGACGCCCTGATTGACCAGCCCGTCGGGGTACCGCTCCACGACACCCCGCGACACCGTTCCACCGTGCGCGCTGGAGCCCAGCGGCACGCGGGACATCGATTCGACACCGGCGGCGATCACGATGTCGTACGCGCCGGCCATCACCCCCTGCGCGGCGAAATGCGCCGCCTGCTGGCTCGATCCGCACTGCCGGTCGATCGTCGTCGCGGGAACGCGCTCGTCGAATCCGGCGGCCAGGACCGCCTGGCGGCCGATGTTCAGCGACTGATCGGCGACCTGGCTCACGCATCCCATCAGGACGTCGTCGATCTGAGGGGACTCCAGTCCGTTGCGCTCGAGCACGCGCTGCAGCACCCCGGCGGCCAGATCGACCGGATGCACCTCCGACAGGGCACCCCCCGGTTTGCCCCGACCCGAGGGCGTGCGGACGACGTCGACGATGACGGCGGTACGGCTCATGGCCCTCAGGCCTCCGATTCGGCCGGTCGCTCAGCGGCCGCGAGGATCGCGGCATCCGCCACGTATCCCTCGATATGCCGCTCATCGGGACCGTTGTAGGCCGACAGCGGGCGGATCAGGGCGTTGGAGGCCGCCTGTTCGAGGATATGCGCGGTCCACCCGGTCACCCGGGCGGCCACGAACAGCGGCGTGAAGGTCAGGGTGTCGAATCCGATCAGGTGGTATGCCGGGCCTGACGGGTAGTCGAGGTTCGGATAGATCCCCTTGCGCGAGACGAACTCCGACTCGAGCGCGTCGTACAGCGCGGCGAGCTGATCGGCGTCGTAGTGCTCGACCAGGGTGTCCAGCGCGGCCTTCATGGTGGGCACGCGCGAGTCGCCCTTCTTGTACACGCGGTGGCCGAAGCCCATGATCTTCTTCTTGTTCGCCAGGGCGTCATCCAGCCAGGGCACGACGTTCTCGGCGGAGCCGATCTCGTCGAAGATGTGCATCACGGCCTCGTTGGCCCCGCCGTGCAGGGGTCCTTTCAGCGCACCGATCGCGCCGACGACGGCCGAGTACAGGTCGGCCATGGTGCTCGTGATGACACGGGCCGTGAAGGTCGACGCGTTGAAGGAGTGCTCCGCGTACAGGATCATCGACACGTTGAACGCGTGCGCGACGAGCGGGTCGGGGATCTCGCCGAACGTCATCCAGAGGAAGTTCTGCGCGTAATCCAGGTCGTCGCGTGGCTCGACGAGCTCCTGCCCGCGGCGGCGGCGCTGGTCGTACGCGACCATGGCCGGCAGCTTCGCGAACAGCCGCCGGGACTTGTCCAGGTCGGAGTCGCGCGAGGTGTCGAAGGCGGCGGGATCGGATGCCCCGAACACCGACACCGCGGTGCGCACGACGTCCATCGGGTGGGCATCCAGCGGCAGCAGGTCGATCGTCTGCTTGATGTTCTCGTCGAGGCTGCGCCCGGCGCGCTCCTCGGCGACGAACTGCGCCAGCTCCTCGTCGGTGGGCAGCTCGCCGTACCAGAGGAGGTAGGCGACGGCCTCGAAGGACTGGGTCGCGGCCAGCTCCTGCACCGGATACCCGCGGTACAGCAGGCTGTTCGTGTCGGGATTGACCTTGCTCACCGCCGTGTAGTCGACGGTGACTCCGGCCAGTCCCTTCTTGATCTCCACGTCGCTCATGAACGTTGCTCCTATCGCTGGATCTGGAAGTCGAACACCGAGGTGTCGAAGTGGTTGTAGCCCTCGTAGTCGATGAGCTCGTAGAGGTCGGCACGATGCTGCATCTCGGCGAGCTTCGAGGTCAGGTGCCCCTCGTCGTTCAGCGTATCCAGCGCGCGACCGGCGGCGCCCATCGCGATGCGCAGCAGCGAGACCGGCCAGATCACGATGTTGACGCCGACGTCGCGCAGCTGATCGACCGTGAACAGGTCGGACTTGCCGAACTCGGTCATGTTGGCCAGGATCGGCACGTCCACGGCGGCCCGGACGGCCGCGAACTCCTCGAGCGAACGCATGGCCTCGGGGAAGATCGCGTCGGCCCCGGCATCCACCAGCTGCTTGGCGCGATCGATCGCGGCGGCCAATCCGTCCACGGCCGCGATGTCGGTGCGCGCCATGATCAGGAAGTTCGGATCGCGACGCGCGTCGACGGCGGCGCGGATGCGCTTGACCGCCGTGTCGGCGTCGACCACGGACTTCCCGTCCAGGTGCCCGCACCGCTTCGGGTTGACCTGGTCCTCGATGTGGGTGCCGGCGAGCCCGGCGTCCTCGAGGGTCTGCACCGTGCGGGCGACGTTCATCGGCTCGCCGAAGCCGGTGTCGGCGTCGATGATCGCCGGCAGGTCGGTCATCCGCGCGATCTGCTGGCCCCGGCCCGCGACCTCGGTCAGGGTGGTGAGCCCGATGTCGGGCAGCCCGAGGTCGGCGCTGAGCACGGCACCCGAGATGTAGACGCCCTCGAAGCCCTTCTGCTCGATGAGCCGTGCGCTCAGCGGGTTGAAGGCTCCCGGGAACCGCAGCAGCTCATCCGAGGCGAGTCGTTCCCGCAAGACTCGCCGCTTCTCGGTCGCTGAGACTGTCGAATAGAGCATCAGCGGCGTCCTCCGGGTGAAGAAGTCAGGAAAAGTCGCCGGTCTGGAGTGGAAGCGAGCCCCAGAACACGCATCGTTCCTGAATTCTTCACCGCGCTCGCGTAAGACCGCATCAGAACAGTCCCTTGGGCGCGGGAGCGCCGGCCAGCACGCCGTGCTCGGCGACGATCGTCAGCTGCTGCACTTCTCCGGCGGTGAGCTCCGGCAGTCGCTGTGCGAGATCGAGGAAGCGCTCGATCTCGTCGGGCGCGAGCACGGGCTCGGCCAGGATGCGGAACTTGCGGATGTAGTCCTCTCGCGCGAACGGCCGGGCGCCGAGCGGGTGCGCGTCGGCGACGGCGATCTCGTCGGCGATCTCCGTGCCGTCGGTGAAGCGGATGACGACTCGGCCGCCGAAGGCCTTCTCGTTCGGATCCTCGGAGTGGTAGCGACGCGTCCACTCCTCGTCCTCGGCCGTCGTGACTTTCCGCCACAGCGCCACGGTGTCCTCGCGACCGGCGCGCTCCGGCGCGTACGAGTCGACGTGATGCCACGCGCCGTCCTGCAGGGCGACGGTGAAGATGTACGGGATCGAGTGATCGAGCGTCTCGCGCGACGCGGTCGGATCATACTTCTGCGGATCGCCCGCGCCCGATCCGATCACGTAGTGGGTGTGGTGGCTGGTGTGCAGGACGATCGACTCGATGTCCTGGCCCTCCGGTCCCTGGGCCTGTCGAAGACCGGGGTACTCGTTGTGCAGCTTGCGGGCCAGATCGATCCACGCCTGCGCCTGATATTCGGCCGAGTGCTGCTTCGTGTATGAATCCAGGATGCCGCGCTTGGCCTCCCCCGGCCCGGGCAGCGGAACCTCGTACGAGGCATCCGGGCCGTCCAGCAGCCAGGCGATCACGCCGTCTTCGCCTTCGTAGATCGGCGACGGGCTGGTCTCCCCGCGCATCGCGCGGTCGACCGCCTCGACCGCCATCTTGCCGGCGAAGGCAGGAGCGTGCGCCTTCCAGGTCGAGATCTCGCCCTTGCGGCTCTGGCGGGTCGCCGTGGTCGTGTGCAGCGCCTGTCCGACGGCCTGGTAGATCGTCTCGACGTCGAGGCCGAGCAGGGTGCCGATGCCGGCGGCTGCGGACGGACCGAGGTGGGCGACGTGGTCGATCTTGTGCTTGTGCAGTGAGATCGCGCGGACGAGGTCGATCTGGATCTCGTACCCGGTCGCGATGCCGCGCACGAGCGCGCGGCCGTCGGCGCCGACATGCTGTGCGACGGCGACGATGGGCGGGATGTTGTCGCCCGGGTGCGAGTACTCCGCCGCCAGGAACGTGTCGTGGTAGTCCAGTTCGCGCACCGCCACGCCGTTGGCCCACGCCGCCCACTCCGGGCTCGTGCGACGCTCGATGGCGCACCCGAAGACTGTGGAACCCTTGCCGCTGATCGAGACCGCATGATCCAGCGCCTGCTGGCGCGCCGCGCTGACGGGGGCGCGGGTGAGCGATGCCGCAGCGACGGAGGCGTTGTCGATGACCCGGTTGATGATCATGTCGACGACGTCGGCGTCCACATCGACCGGGTCGGCGGCGATCTCGGCGATGCGCCAGGCGAGCTGGCCCTCGCGGGCGAGGTCCTCGTCGCTGCGGTGGACACGGAGGTGATGCGTGACGGTCATGTGCTCTCTTTCGGAGTTCTAGGACCCCTCGACGAGCACGGGGACCGATGGGGAGGTCGCCGAGCCCGTCGAAGCGTCGATGGAGTGGAGGATGCTCTCGAGCGCGTTGTGCAGGTGCACGTGCGTCGCGGAGGCGGCCAGGTCGGCATCGTGCGCCGCGATCGCCGCGGCGATCAGCCGGTGCTCGGCCACTGACGCGGCGAGCCGGTCCGGGTTGTCGCGCGCCAGCCGGCGCACGCGCACGAGGTGGGTGCGGACGGTCCGCAGCGCGGACGTGAGGTAGTCGTTGCCGACCGCAGCGTCCAGCGCGGTGTCGAAGCGGCCGATGAGCGCGTAGTACGCATCGAGACCGGACCGCCCGTCGAGGCTCGCGTGCGCGAATTCGTCGGCCAGATCGGCGAAGGAAGCGGAGTCCGCCCGCTCGGCCGCCATGCGCGCCGCGGACTCCTCGAGCGCGCGGCGCAGTTCGAACAGCTCTCGGATGTCATCGGCGTCGATCCCGGTGACGACCGTGACCCGCGCGGACTGCTGCACGACCAGGCCGTCGGCCACCAGACGGCCCAGCGCTTCGCGCAGCGGTGTGCGGCTGACGCCGAGGCGTGCCGACTGCTCCACCTCGCCCAGGACCGTGCCGGGCGCGAGAGCACCGGACTGGATCTCATCCAGCAGCGTGCGGTAGGCGCGATCACTTGCCCGCATCCCGCACCTCCGAATCGACGACGACTCCTCCAGTGTATACACAGAGCCGTACGAGAAGCCATGTACGCCCGATAGTGGTCCTCTGCGTATACATCAGCTCGCGCTCGATGCGTATTCCCAAAGCGCTCCGCGCGGCGTACAGTCAGCGTCCGTGAACGCCATCATCAGCACCACCGGCCTGCACAAGCACTACGGACGCACGCACGCGCTCGACGGGCTGGACCTCACCGTCGAGCAGGGACAGATCCACGGATTCCTCGGGCCCAACGGCGCAGGAAAGTCCACGACCATCCGCGTCCTGCTGGGGCTGGCGCGGGCCACGTCGGGCGAGGCATCCGTCTTCGGTCTGCACCCGTGGCGGGACGCCACCGCGATCCATCGGCGGATCGCCTCCATCCCCGGCGACGTGAGCGTCTGGCCCAACCTGTCCGGCGGCGAGGCCGTCGACCTGCTGGCGCGACTGCGCGGCGCGCACCGCCACGATCAGGCGTATCGCGATCAGAAGGCGCGACTGATGGAGGCGTTCCAGTTCGACCCGCGCAAGAAGGGGCGTGCCTATTCGAAGGGGAACCGGCAGAAGGTCGCCCTCATCGCGGCGTTCGCGGTACCGGCCGACCTCTACATCCTCGACGAGCCGACGAGTGGGCTCGATCCGCTGATGGAGGTGCAGTTCCGCCGGGAGATCGCACGGGTTCGGGATGCCGGAGCAACGGTGCTGCTCTCCAGTCACATCCTCTCCGAGGTCGAGCAGCTGTGCGACCGCGTGTCGATCATCCGTGCGGGCCGGGTCGTCGAGTCGGGCACGCTGGCCGAGCTGCGCCACCTGACGCGGACGGAAGTGTCGTTCGCGGGATCGGACGCGAAGGCGGCTTCAGGCATCAGCGATGCGCACGATGTGGTCGCGGACGAGAGCAGGGTGCGGTTCACGGTGGATTCGGATGCCGTCAACGCCGTCCTTCCGGAATTGGCCGCGCGGAACGTCCAGGGACTGCGCATCGAGCCGCCCTCGCTGGAGGAGCTCTTCCTCAGGCACTACGGCGATGACACGGCAGCGCAACAGGGAGACGCGGTCGGCTCATGAGCACGCTCGGGCCCCTGCTCGCGCAGCGCATCCGGCGCGACTGGCGACAGGTGCTGATGTGGTCGATCGGCATCGCACTGCTGGCATACCTCGCCTCCCTCGGTGTCGCGCAGTCGTACGGGACGCAGCAGGACCGCGAGTCGCTGCTGGCCGCGGCGATCGCGAATCCCGTCATCCTGCTGTTCCGCGGTCTCCCGTCGGGCGCCGAGGAAGGCGCCTTCATGCTGTTCCTCATCTTCCCCTGGCTCGCGATCCTCGCGGCGTTCATGAGCACCTTCCTCGCGGTGCGCCACACCAGGATGGATGAGGAACTCGGACGCACCGAGCTGGTCGCGGCGACCCCTGCGGGCCGGACGATGCCGTTGCTCGCGACGCTCGTCCACGGCGTCCTCGCGAACATCCTGGTGGGCGTGCTGACCGCGCTCGCGCTGCTGGCGACGGGAGCGGGGACGGCCGGATCGGTGATCTCGGGCGCCGCAGTCGGCGCGGTCGGCATCGTGTTCCTGGGTGTCGGGCTGCTCGCGGGCCAGCTGATGCGAACGTCCCGCGGAGCGAACGCGCTCGCCGTGTGGATCGTGGTCGCGACGTTCGTCCTGAGCGGGATCGGCAATGCGGTGGGAACCCCCGGCGAGGATCTCCAGCGCATGCAGAGCTCATGGGTGACCTGGCTCTCCCCGTTCGGCTGGGGTGAGAACGTCCGCCCGTTCGCAGACGACGACCCGACGCCGATCCTGCTGTGCATCGGTGCCGGTGGGGTGCTGATCGCGCTCGCATGGGCACTTCAGAGCGTCCGCGACATCGATCAGGGTCTCGTCCCCGAACGGCGCGGGCGGGCGGAGGCCCGCGCGTCCCTGGGCACCGCGGGCGCCTTGGTGTGGCGCCTGACCCGCGGTGCCGTCGTCGGGTGGACGATCGGGGGGCTCATCACCGGAGTGCTCTCGACATCGCTGGCATCGGTCGTCGACTCCGTCAGCGCGGACAACCCCGCAATCGATCAGGTGCTCACCGCGCTCGGCGGCAGCGCCGACCTGGCGCAGGCGACGGTGACGGTGTTCTTCACGATGCTCGGCGTGCTCGCCGCGTGCTGCGCCGTGCAGGTCATCTGCCGCGCGCGCCAGGAGGAGGCCGCGGACCGCGCCGAGCCGGTACTGGTTTCACCCGTCGGACGCGTGCGGTGGCTGGGCGACTATGTTCTCGACGGATTCGGCGGCATCGTCCTGGTGATCGCAGCCGGTGCGGTCGGCGCCGCGATCGGGATCGCCGCGCAGCGGGGCGACTGGTCGCTGCTGCAGGTTGTCGCCGTGACCGGCGGTGGGCAGGTGGCTGCGGCATCCGTCTTCCTCGTCCTGACCTCGCTCGTCTTCGTGCTCGCTCCGCGCGCGACGCTCGTGGTCGGCTGGTCGCTCGTGGTCATCGGGATGATCCTCGGGCTCTTCGGGCCGCTGTTCGGTTTCCCGGACTGGCTCATCCACCTCGCACCCGTCGGGGTCGCCCCGGAGGTCACGGCCGACGGGGTCGACCTGCGGGGGCTCTGGTGGCTCCTGCTGGCGACCGTGGTCGGCAGCGCGGCCTCGCTCCTCCTGATGAGACGACGCGAGCTCGCAACCGACGGCTGAGCGTTGCGGGCACGGAGCCGACCCGCGCCGGCGGGCTTAGCCTGAGGGGGTGAGCGCAGATGACGCGCAGGGGAACACGGGCGACGACGCCGAACTGGCGCGGTTGCGTCGTCGCGCGTACGGCCCGCAGCCGGACATCCAGGACGATCCGGTCGCGCTGGCGCGTCTGGACGAACTCGAAGCGGTTGTCCGCTCCCGCTTCGCGATGTCGACTGTCGAGGTGGAGGACACCCGGACGACATCTCCGGATTCGGTAGCCGCGCCGGCGCCGGTCGCCGACGCATCCGTTCCTTCTCCCGTCGCGGCGACGCCACCCTCGCGCGCGCGACGTGCGCACACGGCTCTGCTGGTGGCGACGGCGACCGCGGCACTCCTCCTTGGTGCGATCGCCTGGAGCGCGGCGCCGTTCGGACAGACCGGGGCCGCAGGCCCCGATGCTGCCGAGCCGGCACCCGCCGACACCGCGAAGCCGATCCCGGTGGTGGAGGATCAGGATTGGTCCTCGTCCGATGACCGGCACTGGTCGGCATCCTCAGCCGCCGACTACACCCGCTTCCTCGATTCCCTCCGTGATGAACTCCTCGCCGGCGAGGGAATGGGCGATCTGCCGGATCGAGTGATCCGCAAGGATCTGCGCCCGTACGGCAGTCTCTACGGGCACACGGTGTGGGCGGGCTCCACCATCGACGGCGAATACTGCATGATCATCGTCGAGCAGCCGCTGCCCGAGATCGCGTGCATCTCGGTGGACGAGGCCTATGCGAGCCCGAGGACGATCGTGCTGCCGGCCGGAGTGGCCGATTCCGCCGCCGAAGCGGCCCTCGAGCCGGGTGCGCCGATCTCGTACACGCTGCTTCCGGGCGGCACGGTCGTGGCCGAGCCCTCCGACGCGTGGAACTTCCCCTTGGACGACTAGTCCGCGCGGTCGGCTACGCCTTCTCCGCGAGGTGCTTCGGCAGCCACGTCATCGGATCCGCGAAGTCCCCGATGATCACTCCACCGGCGGGTACGGAATCGTCGAACCTCGACAGATCCACTCGGGCGCCACCGGCAGTCCGCGCGCTCGCGAACGCCCGCGTCCTGACCTGGACGATGAGCCGGGCGGTGTCGGGGCCGAGGTCGGAAGCGACTCGCGCCTGCAGCGCCACCGCGTCCGATCGGGCGCCGTCGATCGCGGCGAGGAACGCCCGAGCGGTCGATCCGTCGATGTCCGCCGCCGCATCGGGCTGCGTCGCACGCACCGCGAACATGCTCACGAGCAGGACGACCGCGATGCCTGCGGAAGCGGCGATGACCGCGCCCGCACCGACGGCCCCGCGGGTGAAGGTGAACACCGCCGACAGAATCAGTCCCAGGGCGACGACAGCCTGGATACGCCACTTCGCCCGGTCCAGCGGGCGGAATCTCAGTGCGACGAGGACGGCGAGGACGATCGCGCCCGCGCCGATCGCCAACGCCGCCGCGAAGACCTCGCGGTCCTCTGGAGCGGCGCGGAACCCGCTGGAGAGCGCGGCGGACAGCGCCGCGCAGACGGCGGCGAGGATCAGCACCCATCCGATCCACCCGTTGGGTGCGCGGCCACCGTACTGGCGGTGCAATGCCGCCTTGGCGTGCTTCTTCGCGTCGTCGCCGATGGAGCGGGCGTTCTGCCAGGTTCTCGTCGCCGACTCGTTCTCGCCGACCACCTCGAAGACGATGCGCTCCGCGTCCCGCGGCGCGAACGTGTGATGGGTCGCCGACGCGCCGATCTTCTCCCGGGCCTGGCGTGCGAGCGTCTCGATCTGCTCGTCGGAAGCGGGGATCATTCCTGGACCACGTTCATCGTGACGAGGACGCGTTCCGCGTGCACCTGCGCCAGTGCGGCGTTGGGCGGCGACATCGCGGACAGGAGAGCGACGACGAGCCTTCCGGCCACCTCGAGCACGTACACGGTCCAGACGGCCTCGACGAGCGCGACCTGCGCTCCGTCGTCCGTCAGCGGGGCATCGATCACCGTGACACGCCACCCGGGTCCTCCGCCGAGGTCGGCCACGATGCTGTGCACCTCCCACGCCGAAGGCACCATGGCTCGGGCGATCTCCTCAGCCTGGGTCCGGCTCGACGCCGCCGGGACGTCGTCGTAGGCGAACACCGCAAGCGCTCCGAGCAGCCGGTGCCCGACGGCGTCGAGGAACAGCACGTGCGTGGCGTCCACTTCCGCACGGGTCCGCAATGCGAGGGTGGCCGCCTCGAAGACGTCGGCTCGCCGCTCCGCCTCCGTCGTGGCCGTTCGCTGCTCGCGCCACGCGAGCGCCTGCTGCCAGCCGGGGACGAGGCTCCAGATCTCCGGATCGGCGTTCAGCACGAGATCAGGCATCGTGCCGCCACCGGACGCTGGCCACGATGGCATCGCACAGCAGCGACATCGCGGCGATCCCCTCGTCGGCGATGGTGGTCTCACCGACCGCCCGAAGCATCGTCGAGCGGAACACCAGCGCCTTGCGGGTGCTGCCGGGGACCCGCAGCAGATACCCGGAACCGGCGACGTCGACGACGGTGCCGTCGCTCTCCGAGCTCGAGTCGGTCGACCACGTGATGATCGTCTGCCCGGGGTCCAGCGGCCGGGCATCCCGACGGCGGATCAGATCGGCACCCATCGCGGCGACGGTCGCTCCGGCCGGCGCGGTGACCCATGAGGCCACGAGGGTCACCGGCGGCGGCTCCTCACCCGTTGACCGAGACGGTGTGAACACGCGGATCACGTCAGCGCGAGCAGCCTCGGTCCGTGCGGTCGCGAGGATGTCGCGCATCCGCGCGCGTGCAGCGCCGCGCGAGGCGATGGGCAGCTGCGCCAGCGCGGCATCGAGGCGTGCGTCCATCTCACCGAAGCCGGCATCATCGCCCTCCCAGCCATCGGGAAGCAGAACGGCGAATGCCGGATCCGTCTCCGTGGCTCCGATCAATTCGGCGCGCAACGACATCGACCAGCCCTCTCGTACGGTGCATCCAGCCTAACGTCGGGTCAGCTCAGCCGATCGCCGGCGCCCACGAGACTGTCCATGACCTGGAAGTAGGCGTCGATGGATCCGCCGACGGCCTCGAGCGCATTCGCCGGGTTGCCCGCGAGGTTGCGCCAGCCTTGAGCGACGCTGGTGATGACGGAGTTGCCGTCCGCGAGGAACGCGGGCGTATGCAGCATCCGCATCAGGTTCTGCGAGTTCAGTCCGTGCGGACCGCCGACGTCGAACAGGCCCGGAATCCTCGCGCCGACGAAGTCGTCCAGCGCCCGGCCGTACTGCAGGAACTCGTCGCCGCCGAGCCGCAGCGCGCCGGAGAGCCGGGGGAATCTCGCCCCCACGTCGGCGAAGTCGGCGAGCCTGCCGAGCTTCGCGAGCTTGCCGAACGGGATGATCCCCACGGCGGCGAGGGCGACGCTCTGCCAGTCCCCGCGCCCCGCGTTCAGCTTCGCGATCTCGCCGAGCAGCGAGAGGACCCCGACGACGGCTGCGAGCACGGCGGCCAGGAGTGCCAGCGGACCGGTCACGAAGAACGCGACGATCAGCAGAGCGATGCCCACGTAGAACAGGATCTCGAGCATGACCTCGACGAACGGCATCGCGTTGTCCCAGAAGCCATCGCTGACGCCGTTCGCGTTGGTGCGCTCGAGGCTCGAGCAGGCGGTCTCGTACGCCGCCTCCCAGGTCTCCACCGGAGCGTCGTACCCGCTCCAGTACATCTCCCAGGTCTCCACGGCCGAGTCGAACGCGCCCTGCTCACCGGCGGTGGAGGGCCGGGTGCCGGTCTGCTCGATGTCGTGGTCCTCGTTGCGGTCGAACTCCCGCTGATCGCCCTCCGCGGAGCTCAGCGCCCAGGAGGCGTCGCGCACGTCGGGCCAGGTGCGGTGGGCGCCGTCCACCCGCCAGTCGGTGGAGGATTGCACCGCGCTGAGGGCGGTCGCGTAGCGACCCAGCGCCGCGCCGCTCGGGCGGTAGCGGCGCGAGGCGACATCGAGGTCCTCGTAGACCTCCTTGGCCTGCTCGCGGATGGCGTCGAAGGACGCGCCCTTTCCGACGGTGCCGTCGGCGAAGAGCTGGAGGGTCGCGGCGGCGCGGGCCATCTTCTCGCCGAGCGACTCGATCTCGCCGGCTTCGGTGGTGATGACCCCGGGGTCCCCGTCGATGTGGCGGACGCGACGGCCACCGTCGGTGCGTGGCATGTCCTCTCGCGAGTAGACGTACGAGTTCTCCGTCACTGGGACGCCTCCATGCTCGCCGCGAGTTCGAGGTCGGCCTCGGTCCACCCCTCGTGCGCGTCGTCGAGGCGCTTCTTCATCTCCTCGAGGTTGCGACGCTGGGTCTCGCGCTTGTCATTCCACTCCGACTCGAAGTCCTCGGCGGCGCGGGCGAGGCGGCTGTCGTCCTGCGGGCTGCCGATGGCTGCCACGAGGGATCCGGTGCGCGAGCCGGCGGTCTCGAACTCGGCGATGATGTCGCGGAGCGCGTCGCTGAGGGCCCTCATCGATTCGAGGGGGATCTCCACGCCATCCGTCATGCGACTGCCTTCCCGTGTCGTCGGAGACCAGCATACGAAAACGCCTTTGTCGGGCACGATGGGGACAATTGCCCATCGATCACCCGCCCGCGGCCGCCAAGTGCGTTGCCAGCGCGTCGACGGCGGGTCGCTGACCTTTCACGAGCAGCTCCTGCGCCCGACTCAGCGCCACCCATTCGGCCCGGTCGACCTCGGGGAAGGACTGCATCCGGCCGGATCGGGGCGGCCACTCCACCTCGAACGTGCCGAAGACGAGGTCGGATGCCTCGAAGCCGCCGCCATCGGCGACGAAGACGGTCACCCGCTTGCCGGACGAGTACGCGAAGGTGCCGAGCTCCGCGTACGGCGTCTCGTCGCGCGGCGCCGGGACACCGAGCTCCTCCTCGAACTCCCGATGCGCGGCATCCAGCGCTGATTCGGACTCGGGGTCGTACTCGCCCTTCGGGATCGACCATGCCCCGGCATCCTTCGATGCCCAGAACGGACCGCCCATGTGGGCGATGAGCACCTCGGGACCCTCCTCCGCCAGCCGGTAGAGGAGGATCCCGGCGCTGGTCACCGCCATGGAGCGGGCCCGATCACCAGGGGCGCGTCTTCGGCGAGACCGAGTATGTCTCTGCGCCGTCGGTCACCGCGACGCCGCCGACCGCGGCATCGATCGCGGCCATCGTGTCCGCATCCAGCGTGACGCCGGAGGCTGCGACGTTCGAGGCGATCTGCTCGGGACGCGATGCGCCCACCAGAGCCGCTGCGACGTTCGGGTTCTGCAGCACCCACGCGATCGCGAGCTGCGGCATCGTGAGCCCGGCCTGTTCTGCGACCGGCTTCAGACGCTGGACCGCCGTGAGCACGTCGTCGTCCATGAACCGCTTGATGAAGTTCGCGCCGCTCTTCTCGTCGGTGGCCCGCGAGCCCTCCGGAGCCGGCTGGCCCGGCAGGTATTTGCCGCTCAGCACGCCCTGGGCCATCGGCGACCAGACGATCTGCGAGATGCCGAGCTCCTCCGAGGCGGGGACGACCTTCTCCTCGATGACGCGCCACAGGAGCGAGTACTGCGGCTGGTTCGAGATGAGCTGGATCTTCAGCTCCTTCGCGAGTGCTGCGCCTTCGCGCAGCTGCTCTGCGGTCCATTCCGAGACGCCGATGTACAGCGCCTTGCCGGAGCGCACGACGTCGGCGAACGCCTGGAACGTCTCCTCGATCGGGGTCTCGTAGTCGTACCGGTGCGCCTGGTACAGATCGACGTGGTCGGTGCCGAGGCGCTGGAGCGAGCCGTCGATGGCCTCGAGGATGTGCTTGCGGCTGAGACCCCCGTCGTTTGGCCCCTTCGGCCCGGTCGGCCAGTACACCTTGGTGAAGATCTCCAGCGACTCGCGGCGCTGACCGGCGATCGCCTTCCCGAGGACCGTCTCGGCGGCCGTGTTGGCGTACGTGTCGGCGGTGTCGAATGTCGTGATCCCGGCGTCCAGTGCCGCGTGCACCGTCGCGATGGCGGCCGAATCATCGACCTGCGAGCCGTGGGTCACCCAGTTCCCGTAGGTGATCTCCGAGACTTTGAGACCGCTGTTGCCGAGGTAGCGATAGTTGACCATGGTTCTCCTTCGGTTGGGGAAGCGTCGGGCGGGCCGGTCAGGGCACGCGGTAGCCGGCGGTGCGGAACAGCTCATACCACTCGGGACGGGTGAGGGGGATGTCGGATCCGAGTGCGGCACCGGCGACGCGTTCCGGCGTGGTGGTGCCCAGAACCACCTGCATGTCGGCGGGGTGCCGGGTGATCCAGGCGGTCGCGATGGCGATCGGCGGCACGTCGTACTTCTCGGCCAACCGGTCGATCACCTCGTTCAGCTCCGGGTGCTCCGCCGAGCCGAGGAAGGTGCCGGTGAAGAAGCCGGACTGGAACGGCGACCACGCCTGAACGGTGATCCCGTGGATGCGGCAGTAATCCAGGATGCCGCCACCGTCGATCGTGAGCGATTGCTCCAGACCGGCCATGTTGCCCGCGACGCCCTGGGCGATGATCGGCGCATGCGTGATGGACAGCTGCAGCTGGTTGGCCACGAGGGGCTGGCTCACCGCGGTCCCCAGGAGATCGATCTGCCGCGGCGTGTGATTGGAGACGCCGAAGGCGCGTACCTTCCCGGATGCCTCGAGCTCGTCGAATGCGCGCGCCACCTCCGCGGGCTCGACGAGGGCGTCCGGGCGGTGCAGCAGCAGGATGTCGATGTAGTCGGTCCGCAGTGCGCGGAGGGACCCCTCGACGGATTCGATCAGGTGCTCGTAGGAGAAATCGAAGTAGGGTCCGTCGCCGACGATGCCGGCCTTGGTCTGGATCGTGATCCCGCCGCGTTCCGAGGCGCTCAGCTGCAGCGCCTCGGCGAACCGGGACTCGCAGACATGCAGCGCGCCGCCGTAGACGTCGGCGTGATCGAAGAAGTCGATCCCGGAATCCCGCGCGGTCCGCACCAGCGTGCGGATCTCGTCATCGCTCTTGTCGGCGATGCGCATCAGGCCCAGCACGACATTGGGGACCGGCGTTCCACCGAGGGAGATCGTCTTCATCGCGTTCCTTCCAGGGGCGTGCGGGACGCACTCATCCACCCTAGGACCGTGACCGCGCACGGGCTCCGTCGGTCGCGACATCCGAAATGCAGGTCAGCGGAAACGGCGCAACCCCGCATTTGCACAGGCTTGGTGATGTACAACCGATAGGGAGGAAGTATCGACCTCCTAATGGAGGTCCCCCGTGCCAGGTAACGCCGTCGCCCGTTTTTCCAATGTCTCGCTGCTGTCCGTCGCCAGCGTGCTGCCCAGCCGTGTCACGACATCGGAAGACATCGAGTCCCGTCTCGCCCCGTCGCTGACCCGCCTGAAGCTGCGCTCCGGCCTGCTCAGACGTGTCGCCGGCGTGTTGGAACGGCGCAATTGGGCCGAGGGCGAGTCAGCCGACGCCGCGACGATCGCGGCGGGCGAGCGAGCCCTCGCCGAAGCCGGCGTCCCGGCCTCGGAGGTGGGCCTGCTGATCAACACGTCGGTCACCCGGACGAACCTCGAACCGTCCGTTGCCGTGGCGCTGCATCACGGGCTGGGCCTGCCCAGCTCGGCCGTGAACTTCGACATCGCCAACGCCTGCCTCGGCTTCATCAACGGGATGTCGCTGGCGGCCACCATGATCGAATCCGGTCAGATCCGCTACGCGATGGTCGTGGCCGGCGAAGACGCGGACGAGATCCAGGTCAACACGATCGACCGGCTGCTGCGGTCGGACAGCGACCGCGAGGGCTTCATGAGCGAATTCGCCTCGCTCACACTCGGGTCGGGCTCGGCGGCCGCGGTCCTCGGCCGCACGGACGACCACCCCGAGGGACACCGCATCCTCGGCGGCGTGACGCGGGCGGCCACGGAGTTCCATCGCCTGTGCGTCGGCAGCGTCGACGGCATGTTCACCGACGCCAAGGCACTCCTGAAGGGCGGCCTCAACCTCGTGGTCTCGGCGTGGAAAGAGGCCAGTGGCGAGTGGGACTGGAAGTCCATGAACCGCTACATCACGCACCAGGTCTCCTCGATCCACACCGACGCGATCGTCAAGGCGGTCGACCTCGATCGCTCCTCAGTGCCCACCACGTTCCCGCACCTGGGCAACATCGGCCCGGCATCGGTCCCGATCACGCTCGACCGGGAGCAGGCGGGCCTGCGCCGCGGCGACCGTGTGCTGCTGATGGGTGTCGGGTCGGGGCTGAACACCGCCATGATGGAGCTCGCCTGGTGACCGACGCGATGATCCGGGCGCTCGCAGAGCTGCCCGGTCTCGATGCGCGCTGCAGTCGCACCCGGAGGGTTCCCGAGAGCGGGTCGGATGCGGTCCACGAATGGCATTTCCTCGACACCGCCGACGAGCTGGATCGCCTCGGCGTGAGCCCCGTCGGCACGATCCTCGCAGTGCACGGCAACCCGACCTGGTCGTACCTGTGGCGCGATGTCGTGTCGGCCTCGCTGCGGGCCGCCGAGGCGGGCGCGCCGGCCTGGCGCGTGATCGCGGTGGATCAACTCGACATGGGGTTCTCCACGCGGACCGGTTCCGCAAGGCCGCTGGCGCGCCGCGTCGCCGACCTCGACGACTTCACCAGCGCACTCGCGCTGACGGGTCCCGTCGTCACGCTCGGCCACGACTGGGGCGGAGTGATCTCGCTCGGTTGGGCGGTCGAGCACCCTGAGCTGCTGGCAGGAGTGATCGCCCTCAACACGGCAGTCCACCATCCGCAAGGCGTTCCGATCCCAGCGCCCCTGCGCGTGGCGGGTCTGCGGGGCGTCCTGGCAGCCTCGACGGTGGGCACGACCGCGTTCCTGGAGACCACGCTGGCCCTGGCCCACCCGCCGCTGCGGAGCGACGTGAAGGACGCCTACCGTGCGCCGTATCGCTCCGCCGCGCGACGCGGCGGGATCGGCGGGTTCGTCGCCGACATCCCGGTGGATGCCGGGCACCCGAGCTTCCAGGCGCTGGAGCGGATCGCCGCCGGCGTCGCGGACCTGCGCGTGCCGGCACTGCTCCTGTGGGGACCCGCGGATCCGATCTTCAGTGATCGCTACCTCGATGACCTCGTCGACCGGCTTCCGCACGCCGATGTGCACCGGTTCGAGGGCGCCGGCCATCTGATCGCCGAGGACCGGCCGTACGCGGATGCGGTCCTCAGCTGGCTGGGCGAGATCGCAGCATCCGAAGTCCGGCCCATCGTCGCACCGGCGACCGCCGGACACCCGATGTCCGGCGGGTACACCCCGCTCTGGGCGGCGCTGGATGCCCGGCGCACCGACGAGGATGTCGCGGTGCTCGACATGTCGACGCGCGGCGCGCCCGCCCGGCGCGTCACCTGGCGGCAGCTCGATGATCGCGTGCGCGGGCTCGCGGCCGGGCTCGCCGCCATCGGGGTGCGCAAGGGCCAGCGCGTGTCGGTGCTCGTGCCGCCGGGACCCACGTTGACCGCCGTGGTGTACGCGTGCCTGCGCATCGGGGCGGTGATCGTCGTCGCCGACGCCGGACTCGGCGTGCGCGGGCTCTCCCGCGCCGTCCGTGGCGCATGGCCGGACGTGGTCATCGGCGAGCTCCCCGGGCTGGCCGCCGCCCGCGCGCTGGGCTGGCCCGGCATCCGCATCTCCGTCCCCCGCCTTCCTCGAGCAGCCGCGCGGGCACTGGGCGTCACCGCCGACCTCTCCTCGATCGCCGGCGCGGGCGCCGCTGCGGCGCTCCCGATCGAGCCGGAACCCGACGACCCCGCCGCGATCCTGTTCACCTCCGGCTCGACCGGTCCGGCGAAGGGCGTCGCCTACACGCACCGTCAGCTGTCCGCGCTGCGGGACGTGCTCGCCGCCCACTTCGGCGTGACGGCTGACACGGGGCTGGTGACCGGCTTCGCCCCGTTCGCACTCCTCGGCCCGGCGCTGGGCACCCGCTCGGCCACGCCCGACATGGACGTGTCGGCTCCGCGAACGCTGACCGCGACGAGCGTCGCAGTCGCCGTCCGGGAGTCGGACGCGCAGATCGTCTTCCTCTCGCCGGCCGCGATCCTGAACGTGGTCGCGACCGCGGACGCCTTGACCGAGCAGGACCGCCGTGCCCTCGCGGGTGTCCGCACGTTCCTCTCCACCGGAGCGCCCGTCGGCGAGCCGCTCCTGGCGGCGGCGGCCGCGCTCATGCCGAACGCGGTCGCCCACACCCCGTACGGCATGACCGAGTGCCTCCTGGTCACCGACACCACCCTCGACGGCATCCGGGCGGTGGCCTCTGCCGCGGATCGCGGCGTGTGCGTCGGGATGCCGATCGGGACCAACCGCGTGCTGATCAGCGCCCTGGATGCGGACGGCCTGGCCACCGGCATCACAAGCGATTCCGCGGGCGTGCTCGGCGAGGTCGTGATCTCGGCGCCGCACCTCAAAGCGTCCTACGACCGCCTGTGGCTGACCGATCGGGGCTCGGTGCAGGGGACTCCCGACGGGCGCTGGCACCGCACGGGCGACGTCGGCCACCTCGACGCGGACGGCCGACTCTGGATCGAAGGGCGACTGCCGCATGTCCTGGTGACCGCGGACGGGCCGCTCGCACCGGTCGGGCCCGAGCAGCGGATCGAGGCGGCGGACGGAGTCCGCCGGGCGGCAGTCGTGGGCGTCGGTCCGCACCGCCTCCGGCAGGCCGTCGCCGTGGTGGAGACGATCCCAGACGCCTCCGCGCCTGGCCTCGCCTCTCCCGAGCTGACCACCGCGGTCCGCGGGCACTGCGATGTGCCGCTGGCCGCCGTGCTCGTGGTGCCGCGCCTGCCCACCGACATCCGCCACAACTCCAAGATCGATCGGACCCGGGTGTCGCGCTGGGCCGAGCGGACCCTCGCCGGCGGGCGGATGGATCGCCTGTGATCGTGCTGGCCACCGGCGCGTCCGGATACCTGGGGCGTGCGGTCGCCGCGGAGCTCGCCGCCGCCGGTCACGACGTGCGCACCCTCCAGCGGCGACCCAGCGGCGTCGAGGGCGTGCAGGACATCCTCGGCTCGGTCACCGATCCCGCGACTGTCGCGCGCGCGGTGGACGGCGCCGAGGGCATCGTGCACCTCGCGGCGAAGGTGTCGCTGGCCGGGGACCCCGCCCAGTTCCGCGCCGTCAACGTGGAGGGCACCCGGGCATTGCTCACGCAGGCGCGGCGGGCCGGAGCATCCCGATTCGTCCAGGTCTCCTCGCCCTCGGTCGCGCACGCGGGCTCCGCCCTCGCCGGGGTCGCGGCTGAACCCGCATCGCCCGCGAACGCGCGCGGGGAGTACGCGCGCACGAAGGCGGAGGCCGAGCAGCTCGCGCTCGCCGAGGACTCGATGAGGCTGCGGGTCGTCGCGGTGCGCCCGCACCTCGTGTGGGGGCCGGGCGACACGCAGCTGGTCGGTCGCATCGTGGAGCGCGCCCGCCGCGGCCGGCTGCCCCTGCTCGACGGTGGGCGGGCGCTCATCGACTCCACCTACATCGACAACGCCGCGACGGGCATCGTCGCCGCGCTCCACCGCACCGACGAGGCGCACGGCCGCGCGTTCGTGATCACCAACGGCGAGCCGCGGCCCGTCGGCGAGCTGCTGGCCGGCATCTGCATCGCCTCCGGCGTTCGTCCTCCGCGGTGGAGCGTGCCCGCCGGCGCCGCCCGTGCGGCCGGATCGGTCATCGAGCGCGCGTGGGCGCTGCGGCCGGGCCAGGATGAACCGCCGATGACGCGGTTCCTTGCCGAACAGCTCTCCACCGCGCACTGGTTCGACCAGCGCGAGACGCGACGCACCCTCGCGTGGGCGCCGAGCGTCTCGATCGACGAGGGACTGCGCCGCCTGGCCGCCCACACCGCCGCACAGCGCTGATCAGGACCGGCGGCGCAATGCCGTCCGCAGGCTCCGGAGTAGCAGGAGCAGTCCGCCCAGGCCCATGACGCTGCCGAGGAACGCGAAGGCCGGCACGTCGCCCGTGAGCATCGGACCACCATCGGCGACGCCGAGCATGATCCCGGTGACGATGAGCGTGATCCCCACCACCATCGTGGTGAGGCGGCCGAAGAGGGTCTCGACCCAGTTGCGCTCGCCGTCGCTCTCGAGGGAGCGCAGGCGAACAGACAGCGTGCCGTCGGCCAGCGACCCGGTGATCGTCTCGACGCGGCGCGGCATCCGTCTCAGCTGCTCGCCGAGGAGCGCGGACCACGTCTGGGTGCTCAGCATCGCCTGGCGCGGCGAGAGGAGGTTCAGCGCCATGCCGGGGACGACCTCGAGCGCCCGTCCCACCATGTCGTAGCCAGGATCCAGCTTGCGCAGCGTCCCCTCCAGCGAGGCCAGCGTCCGGAAGACCAGCAGCAGGGACGGCGGGATGGCGAGCCGGTTGCGCCGCAGCACGTCGACGAGGAGCCGGAAGATGTTCTCGTCGGCGCCGCTGTTGTGGATGCGGGTGAGGATGACGCCGATGTCGTGCTGCAGGGCGACGGTGTCGAAGGTCGCACCGGGCATCGGCGTGCACAGCAGCAGCACGACGTCCGTCACGGCGACATCGTCATCGTTGGACATTCCGATGAGCAGTGGGATCAGCATCCGGCGCATGCTGTGCTCGACCACTCCGACCGCGCCGAAATCGATCAGGGTCAGGGTGCCGTCCTCGCCCAGGATGACGTTGCCGGGATGCAGGTCCGCGTGGAACACCCCGCGGATGGCGATCTGATCGACGACGGCATCGAGCAGGGCGTTCGCGATCTCCGTGGCCTGCTCCGCCGGCAGCGCATCCGGCTCGAGACGACTCAACGGGATGCCTGAGGCCCGCTCCTGCACGAGCATCTGCGCCGTCGTGAGCTCGGCGTACACCCGCGGCACCCGAAGGATGGAGGGCGATTTGGCGATGGCGCCGCGCAGCATCTCGGTGTTGGCCGCCTCGATCCGGTAGTCCAGTTCTTCACGCAGCGCGCGGGCGAACTCCGTCGCCAGCGCCCGCATGCCGTACTCCTTGGCCCACCCGGTGCGCCGCTCCGCCTCGGTGGCGAGGCGATCGAGGATATCCAGGTCGGTGGTGACCTGCGCCCTGGCACGCGGGCGCTGGATCTTCACCACGACCGGATCGCCGGTGAGCAGCCGTGCGGCATGCACCTGGGCGACGGATGCTGCGGCCAGCGGCTCCGGGTCGATCTCTGCGAACACCTCGGGGATCGGACGCCGCAGCTGTGCGGTGATGGCGGCTTCGGCCTCCGGCCACGGGATCGGCGTCGAGTCCATCTGGAGGGTGGACAGCGCATCGATCAGATCGCGCGGCAGCACGTCCTCGCGGGAGGAGAGCACCTGACCGAGCTTGACGAAGGTCACGCCCGCGTCGTTCATGGCCGCCACCAGTGCGGTCGGCAGGTCGGCCGTGCCGCGCCTCCGACCCTCGTAGAAGCCGAGTCCACGGCGCGATCCGATGGCGACGATCTGCGCGTACCGCCGCGCGCGGTCGCGTCGGCGCAGCGCCTCGCGGACGACCGTGACCGGATTGGCCATGCCGTGCGAGGGCCAGAAGAACTCCAGCGTCACGATGACGACCATCGCGGCGGCGAACATCCAGCCGAGGATGATCGCGAGGAACAGGACCGCGATCGGATCGTCCACGACGATGCGGCCGCTCTCGTAGACGTCCGCCTCGGTGAGCGTCCAGATCACCAGCGGCAGGGACAGGACGAAGACGACGAGTGCCGTGACGGCGGCCCGGACCCACCCGACATCGGTGTCCAGCAGACGCCGCGCGACCCATGCGCTGGCCAGGGCGAACGCGAGCGCGACGAGCCCGACGATGATCCAGTTCGGCATGCGCCGATTCTGTCAGGTCGTCAGAGTTCGGCGGGGGTCACTGCGGCATCGGCGATGTCGGCCTCGGTGGCCACCAGCTGACCGCACGCACCGTCGATCTCCTTGCCGCGCGTGTCGCGGAGCGTGGTCGGGATGCCTGCGTCGTTCAGACGGCGCACGAACTCGTTCTGCACGCTCACCTCGGACGCCGTCCAGATCGAGCCGGGCGTCGGGTTCAGCGGGATCGGGTTGACGTGCACCCAGCCGCGGCCGCGCTCGTTGAGCTTGTCCGCAAGCAGGTCGGCGCGCCACCCGTGGTCGTTCATGTCCTTGATCAGCGCGTATTCGATCGAGACGCGTCGGCCGGTCTTGTCGAAGTACTCGCGGGCGGCATCCAGTGCCTCGTCGACCTTCCAGCGCGAGTTGACCGGGATCAGCTCGTTACGCAGGTGATCGTCCGGCGCGTGCAGCGACAGCGCGAAGGTCACCGGGATGTTCTCGTCGGCGAGCTTCTTGATCGCCGGCACGAGTCCGACCGTCGAGACGGTGATGCCGCGGGCGCTCATGCCGAGTCCGTGATCCTTATCGACCATCACACGCACGGCCTGCATCACGCGGGCGTAGTTGGCCAGCGGCTCGCCCATCCCCATGAAGACGATGTTGCTGACACGGTCGGCCGAGTGGTCGTCGCGTTTCTTCCCGCCGAGCCCGCCGTCCGCGATCAGCCGGTTGGCGCGCACGATCTGCTCGATGATCTCGCCGGCGGACATGTTGCGGGTGAGGCCGGCCTGCCCGGTCGCACAGAACGGGCAGTTCATCCCGCAGCCGGCCTGCGACGAGACGCACAGCGTGATCCGGCCGGGATAGCGCATCAGCACCGACTCCACCAGTGCGCCGTCGTGCAGCTTCCAGAGGAACTTGATGGTGTCGCCACGGTCGGTCTCGAGGCGTCGCACCTCCGTGAGCAGGGGCGGCAGCATCCCGTGCACGAACTCCTCCCGGCTCTCGGCCGGAAGGTCGGTCATGGCGGCGGGGTCGTGCGTGTAGTGCGTGAAGTAGTGCTTCTCGAGCTGATTGGCGCGGAAGCCCGGCAGACCGAGTTCTTTGACCTTGGCGATCCGCTCGTCGGGCGTCAGGTCGGCGAGGTGCAGCGGAGGCTTGCCCCGCTTGGGGCTGGCGAACTGCAGGAGCGGCCGGCCCTCGGCATCCTTCTTCTGCGACCATCCCTCGGTCTTCGGGCGCACCTGGCGGACGGGCGTGCCCTCGGGGGTGGTGATCATGTTCTCAGGGTAGAGGACCACGCCTGCGGGAGCGCTGAGCGGATTCCGCCCCAGCGCGCCCGGAAAGGAGCAGACTGGAATCGTTCCACAGGGAAGTGGACGGGGATGATGGATGCCGCAACTCGCGATGAACTGACCGAGCTGCGTCGACGTGCCTACGGTCCCGCGCCGGATATCGACGCGGACCCTGAGGCGTTGGCGCGACTGACCGAGCTGGAGGACCTCGCGCTGCCCGCGCGCCCCGAGCAGACCTCCGCCGTGCCCGAGCCGGAGGAATCGGCGCGAGCGGTGGCTGTTTCGGAGCCGGAGACGTCGCGGGTGTCGGGCGCGCCGGTCGCGGAGGTCGCGCCGGTCGCGGGAGTCACGCCGGTCGCGGAGGTCGCGCCGGTCGCGGGCAGCACGCCGGTCGCGGGCAGCCGCAGGCGGATTCCGCCCGGCAGATGGGGTATCGCCGGGGTGGTGGCGGCAGGCGTGGCGACACTGATGGTCGCCGGATTCCTCACGAGCGGCGGCGTCGCGTCGCCGCAGGCGGGATCGGCACTCGATGCGGCGGAGATCCACGTGCCGGTGATGATCATGGCCTCCACCGGCGGGTACGTGGACCTGTCCACGATCGAGTCGGCACCCGACTTCCCGATCCGCGGTGCCATGTCGTGGGCGCAGCCCCTCGGCGAGCACTACGGGTGGTCGCTGTGGATCGGCGGGGCCGATGCCGGCCGGCGCGACCAGAGCTGCCTGCTGCTGACCGACGGGGAGCGCACGCGAGGCCGCTGCGTCTCGCTGGATGCCCGCACGCAGGGCGAGTTGGTCGTCTCGCTGCCGTTCGACCGGATCGCGCCCGAGCGGCGCCCGACGGGCATGACGCCGGATCAGAGCGTCCGCTTCACATGGAGTGAGAACGGCTTCGTCACCGTCGTCGTCAGAGCACCCGAGACGCTCTGATCCCGCCCCTCGTGCGGGCCTCGCGGCGGACACTACCCTGTGTGGATGGTTCCGACGCAGAACGCACTCGCCTTCACCCTGGCGGCGTTCGTGCTCATCGTGATCCCCGGTCCGAGTGTGCTCTTCACGATCGGACGAGCGTTGGCGCTCGGCCGCACCGGAGGCCTCCTCAGCGTGCTCGGCAACGCGCTCGGGCAGCTGCCGCTGATCGCGGCCGTCGCGTTCGGCGTCGGAGCGATCGTCACCGAATCGGCCGTGCTCTTCACGATCGTGAAGGTCGCCGGATCGCTCTACCTCGTCTACCTCGGCGTGCAGGCGATCCGCCACCGCACGGAGTCGGCCCGCGTCGCCACCGCGGGGGCCCCGCGCTCGGTGTGGCGTCAGCTTCGAGAGGGCTTCCTCGTCGGCGTCACGAATCCGAAGTCGATCGCGTTCTTCGTGGCCGTGCTCCCCCAGTTCGTCGATGTGGGCGCGGGCGCGGTGCCGCTGCAGATGATGGAACTCGGGCTCATCTTCTTCGTGCTCGCGCTGGTCTCCGACGGCGTCTGGGCGCTCGCGGCCGCCGGTGCGCGCACCTGGTTCGGCCGCTCGCCGAAGCGCATCGAGACGCTCACCGCGACCGGCGGCGGACTCATGATCGGTCTGGGCGGCATCCTGCTGTTCACCGGCAGCAAGCACTGAGGAGCGGATGCCACGGCCACCGCGCCGCGTCGGCTCCATCTCAGCGCCGTGCCGGCACGATCTCCTCAGCCGCTAGAGGCCTCCGGCGGCTGGGCGGCGAGGTTCACGAGGTTGCCGTCGGCATCGCGCGCCTGCGCCACCCGCTCGCCCCACGGCATGTCGGCGGGCGACTGAATGCCTCTGCCACCCGCGGCCGTGAACGCGGCGTACGCCGCATCGACGTCGTCCACGTAGAACCAGAGCGCGATGCGGTCACCGGTCGACGGGGCATCCGGCACCCGTCCGATGCCCAGCGACTCGCCGCCGAAGGCGAGCGACACGTAGTCGTCGACCTCGCCGCTAGCGAACCGGTACTGCACGGTCGCGCCGAGCGCGTCCTCGTAGAAGCGCACCAGTCGTGGCAGGTCGCGCGAGTTGAGGATGGGGAACAGCGTCCGAACGCCCATGCCGCCACGATACGACGCCGGGCGCGTCACCGAAACCGGGGTATCGCGCCGAGGCCGGGTTGCGCGCGCCCCGGTCTCGGCGTGATGCACCGGTTTCGGCGTGATCCCCCGGCTTCGGTGGGGTCCCCCGGTCTCGGCGTGATCCCCCGGTCTCGGCGTGATCCCCCGGTCTCGGCGTGATCCCCCGGTCTCGGTGGGGTCCCCCGGTCTCGGCGTGCGTGAGCTCAGCCGCGAACGATCGCCGCGCGTTCTCGCCAGGTGCTGGCGGTGACCCGGTCCAGGGCCACCTGACGTTTCATCGCGTCCGCCTTCTCGTACAGTGACGGGTCCCCGTAGCTGGTCAGCACCTTCACGAGCACCGGCAGGAGCTCGATCATGAAGAACAGCAGCGCGATGAGCCAGTGCGCCCACGCGAGAGCGGGCTCGCGCTGGGCAAGCCGCTCCATGGCGCTCATCTGCGACAGGAGCCCCATCGCCTCGGCGTTCCCGCCTGCCACGGTCGCGGCGCGCGAATCGTATGCGGCCAGCGCGGCGTCGTACTGGGCGCGGGCGGCAGGCAGCTGGTCGGCAGCGAGCTGCTTGTTCTGCTCAGCCGACACGGCCGCGGCATCCGTCCCCGCCTCGTTGGCGGCGGTGAGGGTCGCCGTCGCCTGCTGCAGCTGGGTCGCCAGCGCGTCGTAGGAGCTCTGCGCCTGCGTCAGCTGAGCCTCTGCGGCACTCGAGCTGGTGCCGTCGCCCTGCACGCCGGTGCAGCCGGGCACGGTTCCCGCCCCTTCGCCGGTGAGCTCGCACTGGTACAGCGCGCGGGCGGAATCGATCACGGACTGCTGCGCGGCCAGCTGCGCGGTGAGCTGATCGACGGTCTGCTGGGCGGCGAGCGTCTCGGCGGACGTCGACGACGTCCCCTCCACGATTCCCGTCGCCGCCTGGTTCTCGAGGGTCGCGACGCGTGCGCTCGCGGCGTCGAGGGCCTGCTTCTCGGGACCGGTGGTCACGGCATCCTGATCCGCCTGCGCCTGCACCACGTTCGTGGAGTTGACCTCGCGCGCGATGTCGTTCTGGAAGGCCTGCAGCACGAGCGGCTCGGCGACCACGATGCCGATCAGGGCGGCCATGATCACACGCGGGATCGCGAGGCCGATCAGCCTCCACACGTTGCGCGTCGAGCGCATCGTCGAGGTCAGGAACCGGTCGAGGTTGAAGATGATCAGCGCCCAGACGAGCGCGAGGGGCACTGCGAGCCAGATGGAGATCCGCACGCCGGTGATCAGGGCGAAGAGCATCGACAGCGCCGAGACCAGGGCGGTGCCGGCCAGCACGAAGAACATCTGCACGAAGCGGGAGGTCTCCTCTGGCACCTCCTCGAGGACCTCGGCGTCGGCGCCACCGTGGACGGCGAGGCGGGTCGCGATCGGGAGTCTCCGGCGCGAGCGCCCGGTGCCGCGCTTCGATCGGGACGGCGGGGCGGGCACGGATGCTGCGGGCTCCGGTTCGGCGGATGCTGCAGGCTCCGGCTCGGCCGGGGTCACGGGCTCCGGCTCGGCCGGGGTCACGGGCGTCGATGGCTCCAGCTCCGGACTCGGTTCTGGCTCCGGCTGGAGCGCGGGCGCCTCGTCCGCTTCAGGATCCGGCTCGGCCAGCGTTTCCGCCGCGCGGAGAGGCGCAGCGACGGTCGCACGGTCTGGCTCCGGTGATGCGGGAGCGGGATCAGCGGCGCGTGCGGCCACGACATCACTGAGGTACTGGGGCTCGTCCTGGTCCGCGACTTCGAACTCGATACGGCCGTTCGAGCCCATGCGGCCGGGTCGGTGAGCGGAGAAAGACATCCCATAAGTCAAGCCGACGCGCCTGGGTAACCCATGAACGAGTGCCCAGTGCCCGTTATGCGTCGCGCCACCCGGGCCGACTGTGCCGCTGTCCGCCGCCCCGCCGACCGCCCGACCGCTCAGTGCCGAAACCCCGGCACTACGCCGAAACCGGGGCATTCCGCCGAAACCCGGTGACGCGCGCCCCGGTCTCGGCGGAAACCCCGGGTTCGGCGACATCGGAGCCGCCGGGACGGCGGTGCGCTGGCCGTAACCCCCGGTCTCGCGCAAACCCCGGGTTCGGCAACTTCGGCGCGCGCCTCAATCCTGCTTTCCGCCGCCCACCAACCCCACCGCCGACCGATCACCGCCGAAACCGGGGCATTCCGCCCAAACCGGGTGACGCGCGCCCCGGTCTCGGCGGAAACCCCGGGTTCGGCGACATCGGAGCCGCCGGGACGGCGGTGCGCTGGCCGTAACCCCCGGTCTCGCGCAAACCCCGGGTTCGGCAACTTCGGCGCGCGCCTCAATCCTGCTTTCCGCCGCCCATCAACCCCACCGCCGACCGATCACCGCCGAAACCGGGGCATTCCGCCCAAACCGGGTGACGCGCGCCCCGGTCTCGGCGGAAACCCCGGGTTCGGCGACATCGGAGCCGCCGGGACGGCGGTGCGCTGGCCGTAACCCCCGGTCTCGGCGGAAACCCCGGGTTCGGCGACATCGGGCCTGCACGGCGCCGCGCCGCGATCCCCGGGCCCGCACGGCGTCGCGCCGCGATCCCCGGGTCCGCGCCGCGCGGACCCGCGCCGCGCCTACAGGAAGATGTCCGGGAAGAGCCGGCTGTCCGGCGTGCCGGGGACCGCCGCGTAGCGGGCGAAGTCTGTCACTCCGGCATCCGTCAGCACGTCCTCGACGATCAGCGTCTGCCCCGTCAGCTCCTTCGCGGGCCGGATCAGCACCTCGTACGCGGCATCGGCGTAGATGTCCGGCGTCCGGCTGGCGGCCATCACCAGATCGCCGCCGAGCAGGTTCTGCACCGCCGCGGTCGCGATCGTCGTCCGCGGCCACAGCGTGTTCGCGGCGATCCCGTCGGCGGCGAACTCGGCGGCGAGGCCGAGGGTCACCATCGTCATGCCGTACTTGGCGAGCGTGTACCCGGTGTGCGCGCCGAGCCACTTCGGATCGATGTTCAGGGGCGGCGACAGCGAGAGGATGTGCGGGTTGGCGGCATCCCGCAGAATCGGCACCGCGGCGCGCGACAGCAGAAACGTGCCGCGCACGTTGACGTCCTGCATCAGGTCGTACTTCTTCGCGGCGAGGTCCAGCGAGCGCGACAGGTCGATCACGCTGGCGTTGTTGATCACGATGTCGATGCCGCCGAACTCGCCCTGGGTCTTCAGCACCGCCTCGGTGATGTCGTCGTCGTTGCGCACGTCGCCGACGATCGGCAGCGCGTTGCCACCGGCCGCGCGGATCTGCTCGGCGGCGGAGTGCACGGTGCCCTCGAGCTTCGGGTGCGGGGTGTCGGTCTTGGCCAGCAGCGCGATGTTCGCTCCGTCGGCCGCCGCGCGCAGCGCGATCGCGAGGCCGATGCCACGGCTGCCGCCGGACATCAGGATGGTCTTGCCGGCGAGGCTCACTTGGCTGCCTTTCGAGCGGATGCCGCGGCGAACGCCGCGACGCGGGTCTGGGCCTCGGGAGTGGCCAACGCGGCGCCGATCGTGCGGGCCTCGTCGCCGAGCTGGTCCACGACGCTCACCTCGGGCGCCGCGCGGACGAGCCGCTTGGCCTGCCCGTAGGCGGCAGCCGCCCCGGAGAGCCAGAAGCGTGCCACCGCCTCGGCGCGCGCGCGGACCTGGTCCGGTGCGACTGCCTCTGCCACAAGTCCCCACTCGACCGCCTCGGCGGCGCTCAGGAGCCGGTCCTGCAGCACAAGCTGCAGCGCGCGGCGCTGGCCGATCGCGCGGCCGAGGTGGGCCGTCACCGACAGGTCGGGGGTCAGGCCCATGTTCGCGTAGAGGCTGCCGATGCGGGAGTCCTCGCCGACCACCGCGTAGTCGGACGCGAGGAGGATCCCCAGGCCTCCGCCGGCGGTCGTGCCCTGTGCGGCGGCCACGACCGGTGTGGAGGATTCGACGAGCGACAGGATGCCGCGGTTGATCACACCGGCCAGCTCGGCGATGCTGTCTGCCGAGAAGCCGCCGGCCGCCATCGAGAGCACGTCGCCACCGGCGCAGAAGGACGGGCCCTCCGCATCGATCAGGATCGCGCCGACGTCGTCCCGCGAGACAGCTTCGGCCGTGATGCGCTCCCACGCCCGCGAGGTCGCCTCGTCGAACGCATTGAGCCGGGTCGGACGGTTCAGCGTGATGCGGGCGAGCCCGTCATCGACGGAGAACAGGATGGGTTCGGTCATGGGTGCTCCCTGTGTGTGCGGGGGTGTTTCGGGGAATCGGGGGTCATCTCGACGAACGGGGGGTCATCTCGCGGAACGACGGGTCATCTCGACGAACGGCGGGTCATCTCGGCGCCATGCGGATGCTGCCGTCCAGACGGATCGTCTCGCCGTTCAGGTATCCGTTGTCGATGATCGCCATCACGAGGCGCGCGTACTCGTCCGGCCGGCCGAGCCGCGCGGGGAAGGGCACCTGCTGGCCGAGTGAGTCCTGCGCCGCCTGCGGCAGACCCATGAGCATCGGCGTCTCCATGATCCCGGGGGCGATCGTGAGCACCCGGATGCCGTAACGGGCCAACTCGCGCGCGATCGGCAGCGTCATCGCGTGCACGCCGCCCTTGCTCGCCGAGTATGCCGGCTGGCCGATCTGCCCGTCGAACGCGGCCACGCTGGCCGTATTGACGATGACGCCGCGATCCGCATCGTCGCCCGGTTCGGTGCGTGCCATGACGGCGGATGCCTGACCGATGACGTTGTACGTGCCCACGAGGTTGATGCTGATGACCCGCTCGAAATCGGCGAGCGACGATGGGCTGCCGTCGCGATCGAGCACTTTGGCGGGCGGGGCGATCCCGGCGCAGTTCACGACGACCCGCAGCGGACCGGCGGCGGCCGCGATCTCGACCGCTGCGGCGACCTGCTCCACGCTGGTCACATCGGCGGCGGCGAACGATCCGCCGAGTTCCGCGGCGAGCTCGGCTCCGACGGAGGAGGCCAGGTCCACGATCGTGACTCGAGCCCCGGCCGCAGCGAGGCGGCGCGCGGTGGCGAGTCCCAGTCCGCTCGCACCGCCGGTGACGAGGGCTGATGCACCCGTGATGTCCATTCGCTCTCCTTCGAACTCGTGCAACCGCATCCCAGCTTACGTGGGACCCAGTTCCACGCCAGTGCGAGCCGCTCGCACGGGACAGCGTATCCGTGAAGGATGAACGTCATGTCGATCCCGCTCGAGCCCATCGCCGTGCCGGCGCGCGTCCAGGTGCTGGCCGCGGGCGCCGCGCTCACGCCGGTGTGGCGCAACAACCTCGGCGGCCTCACGTTCCGGGCTTGCGGCGCGGGCGGCGACCGGTACATCAAGTGGGCGCCGCGTGGCGACGAGAGCTCGCTGGCCGATGAGGTCACCCGGCTGCGCTGGGCAGGCCCCTTCCTGCGCGTCCCCGAGGTGATCGAGTACGGCGGCGACGACACCCATGAATGGCTGGTGACGGCGGCGCTGCCCGGCCAGAGTGCGGTGGCGCCGCACTGGGTCGCCGATGCTGCGACCGCCGTCCGCGCGGTCGGCGAGGGTCTGCGTGCGATGCACGACCGCCTGCCGGTTCTGGACTGTCCGTTCGAGTGGAGCGTGGCCTCGCGCATCGAGAATGCGGCGGACCGCGGCATCCGAGTCCCCGACACACTTCGCGAGCCGCCGCCGATCGATCGCCTCGTCGTCTGTCATGGCGATGCCTGCTGCCCCAACACGCTGATCGGCGACGACGGACGCTGGCTCGCGCACGTCGACCTGGGGCAGCTGGGAACGGGCGATCGCTGGGCCGATATCGCCGTGGCGTCGATGTCGACGGAGTGGAACTACGGACCCGGCTGGGAAGACGCGCTCATCGAGGCGTACGGAGTGGAGCCCGATCGCCCGCGCCTGGCCTACTACCGCGAACTGTGGAACGCGACCTGACTCATCCCGGCCCCAGGATGAAGTTCCAGGTGCCGACGACCACGGCCGCGCAGACCGCGGCGGCCGAGATCGCCGCGCCGATCGCCATCAGCGTCCATTCGCGCCATCCGAACCGCGACACCCGAGCCCAGGTTCGGCGTACGGGCGCGCCGAACCCGCGCGCCTCCATCGCCGTCGCCAGCTTCGATCCGCGCCGGATGGAGAGCACAAGCAGCGCGAAGGCCATCCCCAGGAAGCGGCGGATGCGACCACGGTCGGCGACTCCTCGCGCGCGGCGCGCGAGCTCGAGTGCCCGCCAGTCGTCCAGGAACAGCCCCACCATCCGCAACCCGGCGAGCGCGCCCAGCACGAACCGCGCGGGCAGGTGCAGCACCTGGGCCAGCCCATCGGCGAGGTCGGTCGGATCCACCGTCACGAACAGCACCACCGACGGCAGCGCGATCGCCAGCACCCGCAGCAGGGTCGCAAGCGCCAGCTCGAGCGAACCCTCGCTGATGCGCACCAGGAACCAGTCGACGTACACCGTGCCGGAGGCCTCGCCGTAGAGGGCGATCGTGAGCGCGGTCAGCGGCGCGGCGAGCCACACCGGCCAGGTGCGCAGCCAGAACTCCCGCCAGCCGAGGCCCGCGAACGGCAGCAGCAGGAGCTCGAGGACGAGTGCGACGGCGGCCGAGACGACATCGAGCGTGAAGATGAGCGGCAGGGCGATCAGCGCGCTCGCACCGAGCTTGGCGACGGGGTTGATCCGCGCGATGACTCCGGTGCGCGCCCGGGAATCCAGCAGGGTCATGCGGATGCCTCGGCCCGCGGCATCCGGAACTCCTCAGCGCCCAGCGCGCACACGACCTCGGCGTCGTGCGTGATCGTGACGATCGACGAGCCCGCGTCGCGGAGGCCGGCCAGCAGCGCGATGAGCTCGGCCCAGGTGCGGGCGTCCTGACCGAACGTCGGCTCATCCAGGACCAGGACGCGGGGTCGCGTCGCGAGCGCCGCCGCCACCGTGAGCCTGCGCTTCTCGCCGCCGGACAGCGTGTACGGGTTGGCGCGCGCGAGCGGCTCGAGCCGCAGTCGCACGAGCAGGTCCTCCACTCGTCGGGCGGTCTCGTCGGGATCCAGCCCCAGGGCGCGGGGGCCCACCTCGAGTTCGTCGCGGACCGTGGTGGTCAGCAGCTGATGCTCGGGATCCTGGAACACCGTGCCGATGCGGGTGAGCAGCGCGCGCGACGGCCAGCGGATGGGCGCATCGCCGATGCCGTCCGCGAGCGCGTCCGTCGCCGCGAGCGTGCCGGACTCGGGTGGCAGGAGCCCCGCGATCGTGAGCCCCAGCGTGGACTTCCCGGCTCCGTTCGGACCGGTGATCGCCAGCGCCGAACCTGCGCGGACCTCGAGCGCGAGTCCGCCCGCCACGGGGTGTCTCGCGATCCGGGCCACGCTGAGTTCGCGAGCGGCGAGCAGCGCTTCCCCCGGTTCGTGTGCCGGCGGTGGCGGCAGGGCGGGAGGGATGCCGGGCACCCAGACCCCTCGCTGAGCCAGCGCCGCCCCTTCACGACCGAGCACGTCGTCGGGCCTCCCGTCGGCGATGACGACGCCGTCACCCAGCACGATCACGCGCGTCACGATCGGAAGCCACACCTCCACCCGGTGTTCGATCACCACCAGCGTCGCAGGGTGCTCGTCCAGCGTGCGCCGCACGGCTGCACGCACACCCGCGACACCGTCGGGGTCGAGGTTGGCGGTGGGCTCGTCCAGCAGCAGAAGCCCCGGACGCATCGCGATCGCTCCGGCCAGCGCGAGCCGCTGCTTCTGCCCGCCGGACAGCGCCTTGGTCGCCCGGTCGAGGGGGACATCGAGGCCGACCGCGTCCAGCGCGGCGTCGACGCGATGCCAGATCTCGTCGCGGGGGACGCCGATGTTCTCGCAGCCGAAGGCCACATCGTCGCCGACGCGGGCGAGGATCACCTGGGAGTCGGGATCCTGCAGCACCAGACCCGAGCGACCGCGGCCGGCGGCGGCGGGTTCGCCGTCGACGAGCAGCTCGCCGACCTGCTCGCCCTCCTCGCCCCCGCCGAGCACGCCCGCCAGGCCGTGCAACAGCGTGGACTTGCCGGACCCCGATGCGCCCAGCAGCAGCACGCGCTCCCCCGGTTCGATGCGGAACGAGGCATTCGTCACCGCCCATGCGTGCCGGCTCGCGTGCCGCCAGCCCCACCCGCGTGCCTCGACGCTCGCCGGACGGACCGCACGCGCTGACGAGGACGCGGCAGGCGTCATCGTCAGACGCGGGCGCGGGCCTCGCGGCCCGAAGCGAAGCGATCCAGCGCCCCGGTCGCCGCGAGTCCGCGCGCCAGCACCCACGACAGCGCGCCGGCGATCACGGCGCCCGAGAGCACGGTGCTGACCAGGTAGATCGTCGTGAACGCGGCATCCGATCCCGGGTACCAGAGGATCAGGTTGTTGATGCCGCCGGCCAGGGCCGCGCCGGCGCCGGCGAGGATGGCGACCGGCAGGCTGAAGCGGCGGTAGAAGAAGATCAGGAAGATCAGTTCGGCGCCCAGCCCCTGGACGATGCCGGCCTCGATCGTGAGGAACCCGCCCCACGCGTTGCCCACCAGGGCCGAGACGACCGCGGCCAGCAGCTCGGTGTAGATCGCGGCGCCCGGCTTGCGGATGATCAGGGCTCCGAGCACGCCGGCGAACAGCCAGGGTCCGTCCAGGAGCCCCTGGAGTCCGGGCAGGAGCGGCTCCAGCAGCGTTTTCGGGCCGAGGTAGCCGATGTTCCAGAGGAGGAAGATCAGGCCGGATGCGACACCGATCACGCTGGCGACGACGATGTCGACGACTCTCCAGCGGAGAACGCGTGCGGAGGCACCGGTTCGTGCGGGTGCGGACGTGGAGACGTGCATGGATGCTCCTCCCTGCGCTGGCATGATCCAGATCAGGTTCGACGGTCGAAGCGTGGTTCGCTTCCTCTCAGCCCGGCTCACCGGACTCCCGTGGTTGTGGCAATCAGTGTACTCCGCCGCGGACGAGGTACTTTAGGCGAATGACCTCGGAGGACCCGCCCGCGCAGACGCGTCGCCGGCTCCGCGAGACGCAGCGCTCGCCCGAGTCCGGCGGGGATGCGAGCAGCACGGCGACCCTGACCGATGCGGATGCCACCGCGGTGTACTCCGCCGCGGCGACACTCACCGCTGCCCCGGCAGCGACGACCTCGACCGTGATCGCGGCAGCAGCCGCGCGACCAGCGGCGCTGTCGTGGGTCGACGAGCGTGCGGTCGCTTCGGCGCCCAGCGCCGCCCCCACCCTCGAGGCGGCGGGGTCGCCCTACCTGCCCGCGCAGGCCGACCTGCTCGCCGTGCCCCCGCGCCGGTCGCTGCTGCGCGCCGGCGTGGTCGTGCCGACCCTGATCATCGCCGCCCTGGCGGGCGCCTACGCTGCCACGACGCTGCTCTGGCCGCTGCACGCGATCCCCCCGGCCATCGAGGCGGTCGAGGTGCAGGCGGCGGTCGCGCCGCCCGCCGTGCTGAACTGGCCCGCGTCGGGCAGCGCCGCCGTTGCGGTCGACGGGATCGGCGGTCCCATCGCATCAGCGGTCGACCCGTCCCAGATGGCGAGCATCACGAAGGTCATCACCGCGCTGCTCGTCCTGGAGGAGATGCCCCTCGCACTGGGAGAGACTGGCCCGGAGTTCCGCTTCACCCAGGGCGACAGCGACGAGTACTGGGACTACCTCTCGAACAACGAATCGGCCCTCGACGTCCCGGTCGGCGGCACCCTCAGCGAGTACCAGCTGCTGCAGGGCATGCTGATCGGCTCGGCCGGCAACTACGCGGACCGGCTCGCCTACAACATCTGGCCGTCGCAGTCGGTGTACGCGGCCGCGGCATCGACCTGGCTCACCGCGCACGGCGTCAACGGCATCACGGTCGTCGAGCCCACCGGTCTCGACCCGCGCAACACCGCGACGCCCGAATCGATGATGTCGCTGGCCAAGCTCGCGATGGCCAACCCGGTGATCGCGGAGATCGTCGGGACGCAATCGGTCGACCTGCCGGGGGCGGGGCTGGTGACCAACACGAACGGCCTGCTCGCGGATCCGGGCGTCGTCGGCATCAAGACCGGCTCACTCGACGCCTACACGCTGCTGTCCGGAAAGAACGTGCAGGTCGGCGAGACGACGGTGCGCGTGTACGCGGTCGTGCTCGGACAGCCCGACGACGACACCCGCCTCGCCGCATCGCGTCAGCTGTACGCCGATGTCGAACTCGGACTCCAGCCTGCGCCGTCGGTGCCTCAGGGGACGGTGACCGGGCACGTCACCACGGCCTGGGGCGAGGAGGTCGACGTGATCACTGCGGCGGACGCGAGCGTGATCCTCTTCAACGGCGGCTCAGGGGCGGTCTCCACCACCTTCTCGCTGGGCGATGCGTTGTCCGCCGGCGAGACCGTGGGCAGCCTCGCGGTGCAAGGACCCCTGAATTCGACGACGGTCGAGCTCGAACTGGCCGACGATGTCGAACCGCCCAGCGCCTGGTGGCGCCTCACCCATCCGCTCGAACTGCTCGGCATCAGCTGATCCCCGCTGCGGCCGGGTGCCCGCGCCGGTAGTTCTGGACCAGGATCAGGACGCTGACCGCCAGCACCCACGCGGGGAAGATCAGCGTCACCCACAGGCTGACGCTGGTGACCACCAGCAGCACGAGCGCCACGGCGTAGGTGACGAAGGCGAGCCAGCGCGGCATCACGCGCGTGCGCAGCCACATGGTCGCGAGGCAGATCAGCAGCACTCCGGCCATCCGCAGGGCGTAGATGTTGCTGACCTGCAGCATCACCGCCCGACCGAAGTTCGACACCTCTGCCCGACTCTGCTCGTCGGCCACGAACGGCATGCTCGCGACGATTCCGCCGGCGATCGCGCCGGAGACGAAGAGCATCGCCAGGAACAGCAGTCCGCTGCCGATGAACACCGACGAGAACAGCTGGTCCTCGGCGTCTTTGAACCGGTCGCGGACGACACCCATGAACCACAGGAACGCGATGCCGGCGAACGGCAGCATCCCGAGGGCGATGCTGATCCGCGTGGCGCCACCGCCTTCCAGCCAGTCGTCGTTGCCGGTGAGGGTCTCGGGAAGCGAGGAGCGCAGCAGCACGAGGGCGACGGTGAACAGCACGGCGAACAGGACGCCGGCCAGGGCCGCCGCCCGCGGCGATGCCAGCGGCCGGGGGGCCTGCGCGGATTCGGTCATGGGGCGCTCCGTTCGGCGGCCGGACGCCGCGTCCCGACCGTATGCGCCTGCGCCGAGGCGCGACAGAGCGAACGGCCACGATCACCCCGGGAGAGTGATGCCACCGGAAGCGCGCCGCTGCCAGACTGACGCCGGGCACTTCGACGCGCCGCGCCACGCTCGTGGCGGGCCGGTGAGGTGGAAAGAAGGCTCGACATGGTTCCGACTGCTTCTGACACCGCGTCCGCGACGATCCCGGCGACGCCGGATCGCGCGGACTTCGAGGGTCGCCGTGCGTACGGCCGTGCGAGGCGCATCGGTACCCCGCGGACCAGTCACGCCGTCTGGGAGACGCCCGCCGACCGAGCCGATCCGATCGCCCTCCTGGAGGAGCAGGCCGAGTCCCGCGTTCCCGAGCTGGTGCCGATCCGGCACGGCCGGATGATGGTCTCGCCCTTCACGTTCTACCGGGGGGCGGCGCTGCTGATGGCGGCGGACCTGGCGCGGACGCCGAAGAGCGGTCTGACCGTGCAGCTGTGCGGCGACGCGCACCTGTCCAACTTCGGGTTGTTCGGCAGCCCGGAGCGGCGCCTGCTGTTCGACATCAACGACTTCGACGAGACGCATCCGGGGCCCTTCGAGTGGGACCTCAAGCGCCTCGTGGCCAGTTTCGAGATCGCCGGCCGGCATCGCGGCTTCACCGACGAGGAGCGTCAGCAGCTCCGCCTGGCCGCCGCACGCGGGTACCGCGAGCGCATGATCGAGGCCGCGGAGTCCTCGGTGCTGGATGCCTGGTACGATCACCTCGACGCGGAGCAAGTGGAGTCGTGGGTCAAGGCGGAACGTGCAGCCTCGCGGGCCGACAAGCGACAGGTGAAGGCCGTCGAGACGATCGTCGCCAAGGCACGCACGAAGGACCGCCTGCGGGCGTTCTCCAAGCTCGTCACCAACGATGACGGCGAGATGCGCATCATCGCGGACCCGCCGCTCATCGTCCCCGTCGAGGACGTCGTCACCGACGCGCACGAGATCCGCAACACCGAGGCGACGATGCGGGGCATCCTCGCCTCCTACCGCTCGACGCTGCTGGTGGCGCGGCATCCGCTCGCGGAGTACAGGTATGTGCACATGGCCAGGAAGGTGGTCGGCGTCGGCAGCGTCGGCACGCGGGCGTGGATCGTGCTGCTCACCGGACGCGATGCCTCGGACCCGCTGTTCCTGCAGGCGAAGGAAGCGCGAGCATCGGTGCTGGAGCGGTTCCTGGAGCCGAGCGAATACGCCTCCCACGGCGAACGCGTGGTCCGCGGCCAACGCCGGATGCAGGCATCCACCGACATCTTCCTCGGCTGGCGGCGCGTCCGCGGCGACGGCGGCATCGAACGCGACTTCTACGTCCGGCAGCTGCACGACTGGAAGGGCTCGTTCGACCCCGAGGTCATGATCCCGCGGGGCGCGCTGCTCTACGCCCGGATCTGCGGAGAGACGCTCGCCCGGGCGCACGCGCGATCCGGCGACCGGGTGGAGATCGCCGCATACCTCGGCCGGTCGGCGAGGTTCGACGAGGCGATCAGCGAGTTCTCGGTGGCCTACGCGGATCAGAACGACGCCGATTACGCCTCGTTCATCGCGGCGATCGCCTCCGGCCGCCTCGAGGCGCGCGAAGGGCTCTGACGATCAGAAGCGGATCGGGAAGGTGATCAGCAGCACGAGTCCCGCTGCGGCGATGACGCCGGCCAGACCCAGTACGAGCCGTGATGCGAGCAGCGAGATCCCCCGTTGCGCGATCGCCGCCAGGAAGAGCACGAGCGCGAAGAGCACGGTCATCAGGGAGTAGTTGTCGCCCTTGTCGTTGAAATCCAGCGCGGTCGCCTGCAGTGCCTCGGCCTTCGCCGTGGCCGCTTTCGCCTCGGCGGTCCCATCCGGGACGTACTCCGTCATCACGAATGGCCCGCGCTCGGTTTCGCCGTCCGCCTGCCAGGCATCGAAGGCGACTGCGAACTCCGGCGAGAAGCGATCCTCGATGTACGCCGCCAGTGCGGGCTCGTCGTTCGCGCCGGCCAGGACCCACTGCGTGTAGATCGCGAGATCGGCGCTGCGGGCGTCCCGCGCCTGGGCGTCGAAGTCGGAGGCTTCGATACGGGCGGTGGATGCTTCGCTGAAGGCGACGGAGGAGTCGCCGCCCCACTTCGCCGACTGGAATCCGCACCAGGCGGTCATGACCGCCACCAAGGAAAGCAGGATCACGGCGATCAGTTCATGCACCTCGGTGGCGCGGCTGTGCTTCGGCGTGGTCTCCCCCATGGCGCAACAGTATGCGCCCCCGGCCGCCCCGGAGTAGGTTCGGCATGTCGCGACATTGTGCGACCCGTCCCCGGAGCACGCATGCAGAAGCCCCTCGCCGGACTCACGCGCCACAATCTGGTCCGCGAGTCGGTCGCCGGCATCACACTGCTGGCGATCGCGATCCCGCTGAACATCGGCTACGCGCAGATCGCCGGGCTCCCGCCGACGGCCGGGCTGTACGCCCTCGTCGTGCCGACGGTGATCTACGCACTCGTCGTCTCGTCGCGTCAGCTGGTGGCATCACCGGATGCCGCAGCCGCCGCCCTGGTGGCCTCATCGCTGGGCGGACTGGCCGTCGCCGGCTCCGCCGACTACACCACGCTGGCGCTCGCGCAGGCGATCATCTGCGGCGTCATGTTCATCCTGCTCGCGGTGTTCAAACTGGGGTTCCTCGCGAACTTCCTCTCCAAGCCGATCCTCGTCGGATTCGTCGGCGGCCTCGCCCTCGACATCCTGGTCAGCCAGATCGCGAAGATGCTCGGCGTGAAGATCGACTCCGGCGGCGAGTTCGTCGAGAAGGTCTCCGGACTCGCGGTCGGGCTGGGCACGACGAACCTGATCTCTCTGATGATCTCGATCGTCAGCGTCGCGATCCTGCTCCTGGGCAAGCGCTACCTCGGCGCGATCCCATGGGCACTGGTGGTCCTCGTGCTGGGCACCATCATCGTCATGGTCGCCGACCTCGACGACGCCGGCGTCGACGTGCTGGGCGCCGTCCCGGCCGGCCCGCCGGCGCTGAGCTGGCCGGTCATCGACTGGACGATGTGGCTCGCCCTGATTCCCTCGGCGATGGCCCTCACCCTCGTGACCACGGCCGAAGGGCTGCTCGTCTCGCGATCGTACGGCGAAAAGCGCCACTACCCGACCTCACCGAACCGGGACCTGCTCGCCTTCGGCCTGGGCAACATCGCCGCCGGAGCCAGCAGCAGCTTCGCGATGGGATCCTCGACCTCGCGCACCGCGGCCATGGATCAAGCCGGTTCCCGCACCCAGCTGCCCTCGCTCATCCTGGCTGTCGGCACCCTGCTGCTGCTCCTGTTCGGCACGGCCGTGCTCGCCGACATCCCCTCGCCCGCCATCGGAGCAGTGGTCGCGGTCGCGATCCTGCCGCTGCTGGGCATCCGCGAATTCATCGACCTCTGGCGGCTGGATCGCTTCGAGTTCCTCGTCGGCGCCGTGTGCTTCCTCGTCACCCTCTTCGTCGGCGCGATCCCCGGCATCCTCGTCGCGTTCGTCCTGGCCCTGATCAACATGGCCAAGCGCGCGGCCAACCCCGCCATCGACGTGCTCGCCGCGAATGACAGCCCGACCGACTCGCTGCTGGACGACGCCCCATCAGGGTCGGTGACCGCACCGGGCGTGATCGTCGTCCGGATGGCGGCACCCCTGTTCTTCGCCAACGGCAGCGTGTTCGCCGAGGCGGTCAAAGGCGCCGTCGTCGCCGCCTGCGAGGACCGCGTGCACCATCTGGTGATCGACATGGAAGCCGTCACCGACGTCGATGTCACCGGCGCCGAGGCGTTCGGGGGCCTGCGGGATTGGCTCGCCTCGAACGAGGTCACCCTCGCCTTCAGCCGCGTCCGACCGGACGCCCGCAGGCGCTTGACCCGGTTCGGCATCCTCGTCGACGAGACGGTCTATCCGACCAACCGCGCGGCCGTGGCGGCGCTCACTCCGCACATGGGCTGGCCGCAGAAGCTCCGCGAGTCCCTCTCCATCACCCGAAGCAGCAACTAGACAGGATCCGCATGGGCGCCGTCATCGGAGCAGTCCTCCCCCTCGCGATCGGCATCGCGATCAGTCCGATCCCGATCATCGCGGCGATCCTCATGCTGCTCTCGCCGAAGGCGAAGGGGACGAGCGCGGGCTTCCTCCTGGGCTGGATCGTCGGCATCGTCGCGGCGGTCACGGTGTTCACCCTGCTGGCCTCCATCCTGCCTGACAGCGACTCGGACGGCCCGAAGCCCGTCCACGGCACGATCCAGATCGTGCTGGGCGCGCTGCTGCTCTTCCTGGCTCTCCGGCAGTGGCGGTCGCGGCCGAAGGCCGGGCAGACCGCGGCGCTGCCGAAGTGGATGTCGGCCATCGACACGATGAACGCGGCGAAGGGCCTCGGGCTCGGGTTCCTGCTGGCCGCCGTCAACCCGAAGAACCTCCTGATGGGCGCGGGTGCCGGCACGACGATCGGCGGCGCCGGTCTCGATGTCGGAGAGACGGTCGTGGTCATCGCGATCTTCACGGTCATCGCCGCGGCGTCGGTCGCCGTTCCCGTCCTCGGGTACCTCATCGCGTCGAGGCGGATGGCCGGCCCGCTCGAGTCGCTGCGGACCTGGCTCGTGCACAACAACGCGACCGTGATGGCGGTGCTGCTGCTCGTGATCGGCGTGGTGCTGATCGGCAAGGGCATCGCCGGCTTCTGAACCCGTCCGAATCCACCCGCATCGAAAGGAACACCATGGCTGAATTCCAATACGGTCCCGTCGAGTTGCACCTCGTCGGGTTCGAGGGCGACCGTCCCGACCCCGGCGTGATCGCCGCCATCGTCGAGCTCATCGAAGCCGACATCGTGCGCCTCCTCGACTTCGTGATCGTCTCGAAGGCCGAGGACGGCACGGTCACCGCCCTCGAGATCGAGGACGAGACCGATCGCTACGGCTTCGGCTCGGTCGAGCTCGCCGAGATCGGCATCACCGGGGAAGAAGACATCGAGGAGCTCGCCGAGCTGATCCCGCCCGGCGCGTCCGCGGCGATCGTCGCCTACGAGCTGGTCTGGGCGAAGCGGCTCGCGGAGAGCTTCGCCGCATCCGGCGGGTCGATGCTGCGCAGCGAGCGCATCCCGGCACCCATCGTGAACGCGCTGGTCGAGGCCGCGCAGGAGGAGGAATCAGCATGATCCGACGATTCGGACGCCCGGGCCTTCTGGGGCTTGCCGCACGCACCGCTGTCGTGGCCGGCACCGCCACGGCCGTCAGCGGCGGCATGCAGCGCCACCAGCAGGAGAAGGCGCAGAACCAGTACGAGCAGCAGCAGTACGAAGCATCGCAGCAGCAGGCCCAGATCGATGCTGCCGCGCAGGCCGCAGCCGCGCAGTACGCCGCACCGGCCGCGCCCCCGGCACCAGCCGGCGGCCTCGACCTGGTCGGCGAGCTGCAGAAGCTCGCCTCCCTCAAGGATGCCGGCGTGCTCAGCGACGCGGAGTTCGCCGCCGCGAAGGCGAAGCTGCTGGGCTGATCCTCTGGAGGTCCCCGGTGCGGCCCGCTTCGCCTGGGGGCGACCAGGAGCGTCTGGGCGGGCGGCTCATGGCCGATTCGTGGGGGGTGCGTTCCCGTCCCGCAACACCGGCGCGGACGGCTGGGTGGCAGTTCTCAGTGGGCACCGTCGGTGCCATGTTCATCGTCGCCGCGCCGGCGTTGTTCCTCCCCGGATCGCCCTGGTGGGTCACAGCCGGCACGCTGGCACTGGGGCTGGTCACGATGGTGCTCGGCGGCATCCAGCTGGGTCGGGAGATCCACCAGCAGCGCGCCAGCCGCGCGACGCCGCCGCCGCTGCCGCCGTCCGATTCCACGCCACCGCCCCGGCCCCAGTCCGCGCGCGAGATCCGGCGCTCAGGCGGGCGGACCGGATGCCGCGGTCAGGCCGCCCTCGACGGTGGCGTGCACTCGACCGACGGACGCAAGCCGGCGATACCAGTCCACCTTCGTCGCGACACGCTCGGCACGCTCGGGCAGCGCGACCAGGAACAGCGTGATCCCGAGCTGCGACAACTCGCGATCGAGATCGGCCAGTGCGTCCAGCACCGTGATCGTGATGACGTCCATGCGCTCCAGGTCGAGCACGACTGCTGTGACCGGCGGGTCCTGTGCCCGCGCCAGCGCGATGATGGCCCGCTCGTTGGCCAGCGCGTTGGCCGTGTAGAGTCCCCGCCCGAGGTGGACGGCGATGATTCCTTCGCGGCGGGCCACGATCGACAGCCGAGGGATGTTGAGTTCGCGCAGCACCAGGACCAGCGTGACGACGACACCGACCGCGACGGCGGCGAGCAGCCCCGCGGTGAGGCCGATGAGGGCGACGACGAGGGCGATCCAGAAGTCGGTCGGGCTGATCCGGGCCCAGCGGGCCAGCTGCCGGATGTCGATCAGCCCGATCACAGCGACGAAGACCATCGCGGCCAGCGTCGCTTCGGGGAGCAGGCTCAGCACCGGGCCGAGGAAGAGGGCCACGAGGATCGCCAGCGCGACCGTCACGAATGTGGACAGTTGCGTCCGTGCGCCCGCGCTCTGGTTCACCGCGCTCTGCGAGAACCCTCCGGCAGCCGGCATGGTGGTGAAGAATGCTCCGGCGACGTTGGCGGCGCCGGTGGCCAGCAGCTCCTGATCGCTGTCGATCTGGGGCTCGGTGGCTCTGCGGATGCCGCGCGCCACGGCTGCGGACTCGAGGAACGCCATCACCGCGATCGCGAGGGCGCCGGGTACCAGAGCCGGGATCTGCCCGACGTCCGGCAACCCCGGCACCGGCAGCCCTCCGGGCACCGGTTCGATCAGGTCGACGCCGCGTTCCGCGACACCCGCGAAGGCGACGAGCAGGATGCCGGCGACGACGACGATCAGGCTGCCGGGCACCTTCGGGGCGAACCGCTTGAGAAGCACGAGCACTGCGATCGATCCCGCCGACAGGGCGAGGGTCGGCCAGTTCACACTGTCGAACGCCTCGCCGATCGCGAGGAGCGAACGAAGGAAGCCGTGACCGGAGAAGTTGTAGGTCTCGCCCAGCAGCTTCGGCAGCTGTCCGACCGCGACGGTCGCCCCGACACCGATCTTCAGACCGAGAACCGTCGCGCCGCTGATGTTCTCCACGAGGGAGCCGAGCCGGAACAGCCGAGCCAGCAGCAGGATGAGCCCGACCAGCAGCGTCAGCGTCGTCAGCGACCCGAGGGCGTCACCGGTGCTGGATGCGCTGCCGGCCACCCCCGCCGAGACCAGTGTTGTGGCGGTGAGGGTCGCGATCGTCGACGTCGTCGACACACTCATCGCGCGCGAGCCGCCGAGCATCGCATAGATGAACATCGGCACGATGCACGTGTACAGGCCGACCTGCACCGGCAGGTTCGCGATCGTGGCGTACGCCATCGCCTGCGGCACGACGACCGCGCCGGCCGAGACGCCGCCGATGATGTCGGGAGTCAGCCACGCCCGCCGGTATCCGGCGAAAGTCGGCAGCAGCCAGGACGCGCGGGGGCGGGTCGGTGCGCCGGCCGGTGGTGTCGTCACTCCCGAAGACTATCGACGCGGCGCTCAGGCATCCGGCAGAGGCGGGAACACGTCGGTCCAGTCGTCCTTCACGCTGACCACGACGATCGAACCGTCGACCGCGGCATCCAGCGCGTCCTGGGCCCCCTTGTCGTACGGAGCATCCCCTCGACCGGTGTCATCGCGCCACGAGCCGAGCGGCTCGGTCGTCACGGGATCACCGCTCTCTCACGCCTCGCTCACGCCCTGCCCGTAGCCGGCACCCGCGGCATCCGGCACCGTCTCGAGCGTGCCGGTCTCGGCTGCGACGAAGTCAAGATCGGTTGCCGCCTGCTCGAACTGCGACTGATACAGGCGCCAGTAGGCGCCGCGCGCGGCGATGAGTTCCTCGTGGTTGCCCTTCTCCACGATGTCGCCGTGCTCCATCACGAGGATGAGGTCTGCGTCGCGGATGGTCGACAGCCGGTGCGCGATGACGAACGATGTGCGTCCCTCGCGCAGCAGGTTCATCGCCTGCTGGAGCAGCAGCTCCGTTCTCGTGTCGACCGAGGACGTCGCCTCGTCGAGGATGAGCACCGACGGCTGGGCAATGAAGGCCCGGGCGATGGTGATGAGCTGCTTCTCGCCCGCTGACACGTTCGAGGCGTCTTCGTCGAGGACGGTGTCATAACCTTCCGGAAGCGAGTGGACGAAGCGGTCCACGCGCGTGGCCGTCGCGGCTGCGATGATCTCCTCGTCGGTGGCCGACTCGCGCCCGTAGCGGATGTTGTCGCGGATCGTCCCGGCGAACAGCCAGGGGTCCTGCAGCACCATGCCGGTGCGGGAGCGGACGTCATCGCGAGTGAGTTCTGCGATGTTCTGCCCGTCCAGCAGGATGCGCCCGCCGTCCAGCTCGTAGAACCGCATGATCAGGTTGACCAGCGTCGTCTTGCCGGCGCCCGTCGGACCCACGATCGCGACGGTCTGGCCCGGCTCCACCCGGAAGGACAGGTCGGTGATCAGCGGGCGATCGGGCGTGTAGGCGAACTTCACGTGGTCGAACTCGATGACGCCCTCGCCGTCGACCGGTTCCGGCGCGTCGGGGGAGTCCGGCTCCTGCTCCTCGGCGTCCAGCAGCTCGAAGACCCGCTCGGCCGAAGCTACGCCGGACTGGACGACGGCCGCCATCCCGCCCAGCTGCGACAGCGGCTGCGTGAACTGCTGCGAGTACTGGATGAAGGCCTGCACGTCGCCGAGGCGGAGCTGCCCGCCGGCGACCATGACGCCGCCGAGCACCGCGATGCCGACGTACGTCAGGTTTCCGATGAAGGTCATGCCGGGCATGATCACGTTCGAGAGGAACTGCGCGCGGAAGCTGGCCTGGTAGAGCTCCTCGTTCTCGATCTCGAACTTCTCCCGCGAGTCCTTTTCCCGGCCGTACACCTTCACGAGTGCGTGACCGGAGAACGACTCCTCGACACGGGCGTTGAGCAGGCCGACCTTGCGCCACTGGATGCCGAACGCCTTCTGCGACTTGGGCCCGATGACGCCGAAGATCACGCCCATCAGCGGCAGCGAGATCAGGGCCACGAGGGCGAGCTGCCACGAGATCGAGAACATCATGAACATCACGCCGATGACGGTCAGCACCGAGGTCAGAGCTGAGGAGAGGGACTGCTGCATCGTCTGGGTGATGTTGTCGATGTCGTTGGTCACGCGCGAGATCAGATCGCCGCGCTGCACTTTGTCGAAGTACGACAGGGGCAGCCGGTTGATCTTGACCTCGACGTCCTGACGCAGGCGCCACATGGTCCGCACCATGATGACGTTGATGACGTAGCCCTGGATCCAGCTCAGGAACGACGAGACGACGTAGATCGCGAGCACCGCGACGATCACCATGCGGAGTGCGTCGAAATCCACTCCCGTGCCGACGGAGAAGTCGTTCATCGCGCCGACGATGTTGGCGAAGTCGGTCTGTCCCGCCGCCTGCAGTCCGGCGACGACGTCGGCCTGCGACGTGCCCTCGGGGAACGTTCCGGCCAGTCCGACAGACACGGCGCCCTCGAAGATGATGTTCGTCGCCTCGCCGAGGATCTTCGGGGCGATGACGGCGAGGACGACCCCGATCGCGCCGAGGATCGACACGATCGTGAAGGACACGGCGTGGGGTCGCAGGAGGCCGATGAGCCGGCCGAAGCTCTTGCCGAAATCGGTCGCCTTCCCGGGCTTCACGCTGTCCCAGTCGCCCGAGTTCTGGCGGGCCTGCTCGGCGAGCTCGAGTTCGAGCTGCTCTTCCTCGGAGAGGGTGTCGGGAGTACTCATGCCTGCACCGCCAGCTGCGAATCGACGATCTCCCGGTAGGTGGGACTGGACTGGATCAGCTCCTCGTGGGTTCCGATTCCGGCCATGCGGCCGTCCTCGAGGACGATGATGCGATCGGCTTCGGTGATCGTGGAGACCCGCTGTGCGACGACGATCTTGGTCACGTGCGGCAGTTCGCGCCAGAGCGCCTGGCGCAGACGGGCGTCGGTGGTGAGGTCCAGCGCCGAGAAGGAGTCGTCGAAGACGAGGATGTCGGGCTGATGCACGATCGCCCGCGCGATGGCCAGCCGCTGCCGCTGGCCGCCCGAGACGTTGGTGCCGCCCTGGGCGATGCGCGCATTCAGCTTGCCGTCCATCTCCTCGACGAAGTCGCGGCCCTGAGCGATCTCCAGCGCAGCCCACAGCTCCTCGTCGGTGGCGTCCTCGCGCCCGAACCGAAGATTGGACGCGACGGTTCCGGTGAACAGGAAGGGTCGCTGCGGAACCAGGCCGATGCCCTTCCACAGCACGTCGAGGTCGGCCTGGCGCACGTCCACGCCGCCGACGAGGACCGCGCCGCCCGTGACGTCGAAAAGGCGCGGGATCAGCGAGACGAGCGTGGTCTTGCCGGCACCGGTCGAACCGACCACCGCGATCGTCTCGCCGGGCGCGGCGTCGAAGGTGATGCCCTGCAGCACCGGTGTCTCGGCACCCGGATAGGTGAACTCCACATCGCGGAACTGCACTGCGCCGCGCGACGGGAATGCGGTGACCGCGTTCTCCGCACGCGTCAGGGTGGACTCGCTGGCCAGCACCTCGCTGATGCGCTCGGCCGAGACGGCTGCCCTCGGGATCATGATCACCATGAAGCTCGCCATGAGCACGCCCATGAGGATCTGGGCGATGTACTGCATGAACGCGAACAGGGTGCCGATCTCGATGCTGCCGTTGTCGACTTCGATGCCACCGAACCAGATGACGCCGACGATCGTGACGTTCAGCACCAGCATGGCAACGGGGAACAGCAGCACGAAGAGGGATCCGACCTTGCGCCCGACCACCATGATGTCGGTGTTGGCGACGCCGAAGCGCTCCTCCTCGATGTCCTCGCGGACGAACGCCCGCACGACGCGCACGCCGGTGAGCTGCTCGCGCAGCGTGCGATTGACGGCATCGAGCTTCTTCTGGAACTGCCGGAACAGCGGCACCATCCGGCTGACGATCAGCAGGACGAACACCAGCAGCAGCGGGACGGCGACCGCGATCAGCCAGCCGAGCCCCAGGTCGGCGCTCAGCGCCATGATCACCCCGCCGATCGCGAGCAGCGGCGCGGTGATGAGCATCGTCGAGCCCATCATCGCGAGCATCTGCACCTGCTGCACGTCGTTGGTGTTGCGGGTGATGAGCGAGCCCGGACCGAATGCCGAGACCTCGCGCTCCGAGAACGCGCTCACCTTCTCGTAGATGTCGCGGCGCATGTCGCGACCGGCCGCCATCGACGCCTTCGCGGCGAAGTAGGTGGCGATGATGGCCGCGACGATCTGACCCAGCGAGATCGCGAGCATGAGCGCGCCGGTGGACCAGATGTACCCGACATCGCCCTTCGAGACGCCCTGATCGATGATGTCGGCGTTCAGCCTCGGCAGGTAGAGGGTGGCCACCGCCGAGATGATCTGGAAGACCAGCAGGGCCACCAGCAGCCAGCGATAGGTCTTGAGATAGCGGATGAGGAGTTTTCCGAGCACGGCATCTCCCGAGAAGAGAGTTCGAAGAATGCGACGAATGCGTCGACGATCCAGGGTGCCACGAACCGCGGACACGGGACGACCTCAATGTCCGCCCGTCCGCTCAGGGCGAAACCCCGCGATGCGGTGCCACACCCCGGCGATGGTCCGGTCGCGGAGCGAGCATCTCCTCGACCTCAGTCGCGGGACATCGCGGCGGCGAGGTGGGCCTCGAGGTCGACGTAGGCGTCATCACTGACGTCGAAGACGACGCGCTCGATCTCGCCACCCTTCCAGTCGAAGCCGTACTCGTACAGCGAGGACACGGGGTCGGCGCTGTCGCGTCCGATCGTGAGGCCCTCGCCGCAGAGCGAGAAGTGTCCGAGCACCGTCCTGATCTCCTGCTGCGCGATCAGCTGGTCGTCGATGTAGAGCTTGAGCGGTCCGATAGCCTCGCGGTATTCGCCCATCCGCTCCTTCGTGAACTCGACGCCGATGATGTGCTTGCCCGGCAACGGGAGCGCGGCCTGGATGTGATCCTCCGGTGGGATGCCGAGGAAGTTGTACGCGTAGGTCACCGTGCCGTCCTTGACGAACAGCGAATGGCCGCCGAATCGCGAGCCATGCGCGAAGATCACGCCCTCCGAGTCCGCAACCAGGTCGACCTCCGCGGCGATCTTGTACGAGACGCCGTGCACGTTCGCTGCGGACCGCTCGGGCACGTCTGTCGTACCCGGGTAGTAGATGAACTGCCCGCTGGGAGGCGCCGGCTGGTGGAATTCCATCGCCACGAAGGTCTCGAAGTCTTTCGCGTTGCCGATGATCTGCAGGTCGTTGAGCGGCAGGACGTCGTTCGCCTTGGCCTCCTCGAGCCACAGGGCTTTGAGCTCTTCGAGCTTCTCCGGATGCTCTCCGGCCAGGTCGTGCGCCTCCGCGCGGTCGAGGTCGGTGTGGAAGAGCTGCCACGTGTCGTCCTCGAAGCCGCTCATCCCGGCCATCGGCCCGTGCACCGTGACCGCCTTCCAGCCCTCATGCCAGATTCCGCGACTGCCGAGCATCTCGTAGTACTGCGTCTTCTTGGTGGTGGGTCCCTCCGCCGCGAACGAGTAGTTCATGGGGACGCCCGCGAGCGGCGTCTGCTCGACGCCGGCGTACGTGTCCGGCATCTCGACGCCGCACGCCTCCAGGATCGTGGGCACGATGTCGGTCGAGTGGTGGTACTGCGAGCGCACCTCTCCCCTCGCCTGGAAACCGGCGGGCCAATGGATCACCAGCGGGTCGCAGACGCCGCCCTGGTACGAGTACCGCTTGAACATGCGGTACGGCGTCGAGAATGCCATCGCCCACCCGGTCGGGTAGTGGTTGTACGTGTCGGGGCTGCCGAGCTTGTCGACCATGGTGAGGTTCTCGGCCTCGTCATCGGGATAGCCGCCGAAGATCTTCCCCTCGTTGACCGATCCGTTGGGGCTACCCTCACCGGACGCGCCGTTGTCGGCGCAGTACAGGATCAGCGTGTTCTCCAGCTGGCCCGACTCCTCGAGGTAGTCCACGATCCGGCCGACCTGCGCGTCGGTGTACTCCGAGAAGCCGGCGAACACCTCCGCCATGCGGCAGAACATGGCCTTCTCGTCCTCGTTGAGCTCGGCCCAGGGACGCACCTCGTCGGTCTGCGTGAATGTGCCGTCGGGCATCGGGTTGACCTCGGTGAGGTCGGTCTCGGGCGGCAGGATGCCGCGCTCGATCATGCGCGGCAGCACCCACTCGCGGTATGCCTCGTAGCCGTCGTCGAACATGCCCTTGTACTTGGCGATGTACTCCTCCGGCGCGTGATGGGGAGCGTGGTTGGCTCCGGGGCAGAACCACAGGTACCAGGGCTTGTCCGGCTCGGTCTGCTTCACGTCGCGGATCATCTTCAGCGCCTGATCGGCGAGATCCTTCGACAGGTGGTAGCCGTCTTCGGGCAGGTAGGGCTGGTCGATGTAGTGGTTGTCTTCTGCCAGCGACGGGTACCAGTTGTTCGTCTCGCCGCCGATGAAGCCGTAGAAGCGGTCGTAGCCCTGCGCGAGCGGCCAGTTCTTCTTCGAGGCGCCCGCGGTCCACTCGTCGATGGGCACGTTGTGGTTCTTGCCGACCCAGAACGTCGCCCACCCGGCATCCCGCAGCACGTTCGCCATCGTCGCGTTGCTGGGCGGGATGTGGGAGTTGTAACCGGGGAACCCGGTCGAGGACTCCGAGATCGTCGCGAACCCGTTCTGATGGTGGTTGCGCCCGGTCAGGAAGGTGGAGCGGGTCGGCGAGCACAGTGCTGTGGTGTGCCACTGGCTGTATGTCAGTCCGCCGGCGGCGAGACGGTCCATGGTCGGCATGTTGATGCGTCCGCCGTAGGGCGACCACGCCGCGGTGCCGGTGTCGTCGTAGAGGACGACCAGGACGTTCGGGGAGCCCGCCGGGGGCTTGGTGGGAAGGAACGCGTCCCAGTCGGCGACCGAGTCGCGGACGTCGAGCTCGATCTTTCCCTGGAATTCTCGTGGCACGGTGCGGCCTTTCGATCGTGGGGATCGCGGGCTGCCGCCCACCCGTCCAACGTATCGAGCGCCGTGTGCGTTCGGAAGATCGAATGCGGGGTCAGACGAAGCGAACGGCGCGCTGCAGACGCGTCCGGACGTCGAAGATCTCGTTGCCGCCGATCGATCTTGCACCGGGCACGCCCTGGCGCAGCACGTTGGCGAGGGCACCGCGGGCGACCAGCACGACCGGCACGCCGCGCACCTTGCCCAGGGGCGTCACCGCCTGCACGAGGTCGTCGTCCGGCAGCACCACGATCGCCCCGCCGAACCGCACACCGGCGGAGCGGGCGACCACCCGGGTGCGGGCGAGCAGGTCGGCGACCGGGGTGCCGTCCACGCCGTCGCCGGTGATCTCACCGCGGCGCACACCCACCGGGCCGCCGAAGTCCTCCGACAGCACGGCGTACAGCCCGGACGGGCTGAGCACGATGTGATCCACCTTGTCGTCGCCGCCACCGCCGCGGACCGGCGCGGCGACGTCGTGCCACACCGTGTATCCCATGCCGAGGTCCGACACCACCCGGGCGGTGGCCTCCTCGGCGAGCGCGTCCGCGAGCATCCGTCGCAATTCCCTCGGGGCCGTGCGCACCAGCGCCGGATCGTACGGGTCGTCGACCGTGACGCCCCGTCCCACCCACTCGCGAATGAGGTCGAGGTACCGCTCGCGGCGCCAGCCGCCGGGCTGGCCGTAGGACCGGGCCTTGGGGCGCGTGTCCGCCGGCCGGGCCGGCGCACGCCACCCCGCCGAGCCCGTCGACGGGCCGAACTCGGGTGCGGCCGCCTCGCCGAACCCGTGCCCACGGTCGTAGGCGGCGCGCGCCTCGGGGGTCCCCACCAGCTCCCACGCCCGCTGCACCTGCACGAACTGGACCGCGTCACCCCCGGTGTCCGGATGCGTCTGGCGCAGTCGCAGCCGGTAGGCCTTGCGCAGCGTCTCGTCGTCGGTCGCCGGATCGACCTCGAGCACCTCGTATGCCGATGCGGACAGCGGGCTGTCGAACACGCTCGCCTCCCTGACGACGCCGACCGTGGAACGCGGCGGATTTCAGGCTAAACCAACGGCACCGGGCTCAGCGCCGTTCCTTCCGCCGCGCGTACGCGGCCGCGCTGCGGCTGGACAGCGCCAGCAGGATCAGGATGTCCAGGCTCAGCGAGAGGTATGTGCTGTCGAGGGTGATCTCCTGCCCCTGCACCCACCACGCCGTGAACGACGTCGAGATCGAGAAGACCGAGATGATCATGACGATGACCCGCGACCAGTTGTGGCCGCGCAGGGTGAACACGGCCAGCAGCAGGTCGGCGAGGAGCACGATCGCACCGATGATCAGCACGACGACCAGCGTGAACCGGCGGATCTCCGGCGTAAGCTGCGAGCCGTCGGCGCCGAGTTCGAGATCGAGCGCCAGCGAGTCCCAGCCCGAGGCCAGGGCGACCAGGACCAGGATGCCGGCCAGCACGCGCAGCAGGATCAGCACGGCTCCTGCCACCGTCGTGATCGGGCGCGCCATGTCGGGGTCGTATCCGGTCGGGCGCAGCAGTCGGGCAGCCGGCTCGTACGCCGGGCGCTTGACGGGCATCGGGGCGGACGGGATCGGTGGCGTCTCCGGTGCGCTCATCGCTCCGCCTCCCCGGCGATCGCGGTCGCCGCGCCGACGGAGACTCCGCTCACATCGATGATCGGCAGGTCGCCGTCCGTGCGGATCGAGTCCCCTCCGCCGTTTCTGGCGTGGTAGCCGGTGGAGAAGTCGGCGATCACGCCCACCCGAACATGCGGATCACCCGCGGTGAGCGTGGAGACGATGTGGTCGCGCTCGACGTCGGTGTCGGCGTCGATCTTGTGGGTGACCTGCAGCGTGAACAGCGACAGCCCGACGCGCGTGTCGAAGGTGCCGGCGGCCACCCAGTCCACGCGGGTGCCACCGGGCAGCATCCACTCGTCCGGGCATTTCCAGAACCGCACGTGGTGGCGCTGCGCGGGGTTGCCGCTCACCTCCTGCTGGTAGGCGAAGTCCTGCTGCTTGCCGAACAGAAAGAGGGGGCTGACGGGCGCGTCGTCGTAGCTGCGGCGGGTCAGCGTCGAGGTGATGATCCGCCACGACGATGCGAGGGTGACCGGATCCGCCTTCGTCCAGCCGGCACTGCGCAGCGCCTGCTCGATCTGATCGCCGCTGCCGCGCAGGGCGAGGTTCACGGGGTCGCCCAGCAGTCCGTCGCTCGTGCGCGCCCGGCCGATGAAGTAGTCGGGCACGTAGATCGTGGTGAGGATCCGATGCAGACGCGGCAGCACCAGGTACGCGAGCAGGACCCAGAACGCGACGGCGAACAGGATGCCCCACCAGCCGACCCGGAACGACTCGGTGAAGCTCAGGTAGGCGAGCCAGATCGCGGACAGACCGGCGAAGACGAAGAAGAACCAGTCGATCACGATGCCGATCGAATAGCGCCGCTCCCGCGATCGTTCGCTCATGACCTCACGTCCAGAGGGGGACCGGCGGAACGTATGCGAGGGCGGACGCCGCGGCATCCCCACCGACATCGGCGAGCGCCGCCGGCTGCCAGCGCGGCGACCGGTCCTTGTCGACGAGCTGTGCGCGGATGCCCTCCGGCAGGTCGGGCTGGGTCGTGGCGAACCACAGCACCAGACCGTATTCCTGGGCCAGGGCGCTGCGCAGGTCGGGCAGCCCGCGAGCCCGGCGGACGGCCTCGAGAGTCACGGTCAGTGCGGTCGGCGACAGCTCGCCCAGGACGTCGGCGGTGGCGGATGCCTCGGGCTCGCCGCGCCCACGCAGCCGTTCGACGATCTCGGCGACAGTCTCGGCGGCGAACGCGTCGTCGATCCATTCGCGGGCGGCGGCCGCACGCGACGGCGGCGGCGTCTCGTCGAACAGCAGCACGAGCTCGGTCGGTGTCGCCGGGTCGGCGCGCGTCACCAGCGCATCGCGCAGGTCGTCGAGGCGGTCGGATGGCACGAGATGGTCGGCGAGTCCGGCGTAGATCGCATCACCGGCATCCATCGATGCACCCGTCAGAGCGAAGTACTCGCCCAGCCGGCCGGGGGCGTGCGCGAGCAGCCACGTGCCGCCCACGTCTGGGGTGAAGCCGATCCTCGTCTCGGGCATCGCCAGGGCGGAGCGCTCGGTCACGACGCGGACAGCCGCGTGCCCGGCGAGGCCGATCCCGCCGCCCATCGTGATGCCGTCGGCGAAGACGACGAACTGCGCGGGGTACTCGGCGATCCTGGCGTTGAGCGCGTACTCGGCGCGGAAGAACTCGCCGGTGGCCTCGGCATCGCCGGCGCGGATCTGCTCGTAGAGCCCACGCACGTCGCCGCCGGCGCACAGTCCGCGCTCCCCCGCACCGTCGAGCAGGACGATGTCGATGTCGGGGTCGTTCTCCCAGGCGTCCAGCGCGGCGGAGAGTTCGAGGATCATGCCCAGGTCGAGGGCGTTCAGCGCCCGGGGACGATTGAGGGTGAGGCGGCCCAGACCGCCCTCGGTGCGCACCAGCACGCGCGATTCCGTCGGTTCGGGCGCTGCGTTCACGGTCGCAACGTTACCGGCCGGTCTCGGCGCCGCGCACCGTCCCACTTGACCCAATCGGCCCACTCCCGTCCGCGGGAAGGGGCCGATCGGGTCAAGTGGCGGTGCCTCGGGATGACGGGAATCCTGCGCCGCGGAGACGTTTCCGCCAAGATTGGGGGAACACACCGCAACGACGAGAGGTTCGGCATGCCCGAAGGACAGGTGCTGGAGTTCTCCGGTGTCACCAAGCGATTCGGCGCGGTGACCGCAGTCTCGGGGCTGACAGCACGGGTCGAACCCGGGCGGGTGACCGGCTTCCTCGGGCCGAACGGCGCGGGCAAGACGACCACGCTTCGGATCCTCCTCGGGCTCGTCCGCGCGACTGAGGGCTCTGCCACGATCGGCGGCGAGCGCTACGCCTCGCTTCGCCACCCGCTGCAGACCGTCGGCGCCGTGCTCGAGGCATCCAGCTTCCATCCCGGCCGCACCGCGGCGAACCACCTCAAGGTCTACGCGCAGGCGGCGTCGCTGCCGATCTCGCGTGTCGATGAGGTGCTCGGCCTCGTGGGCCTCGCCGATGTCGGCGGACGCAAGGTGGGCGGCTTCTCGCTCGGCATGCGCCAGCGGCTGGGCCTCGCGTACGCGCTGCTCGGCGATCCGGGCGTGCTGGTCCTGGACGAACCGGCGAACGGGCTGGACCCCGAGGGCATCAAGTGGATGCGGGTGTTCCTGCGCGACCTCGCCCGTCAGGGACGCACGGTGCTGGTCTCTTCGCACATGCTCTCCGAGGTGCAGCAGACCGTCGATTCGCTCGTCATCGTCTCGGCCGGCCGCCTGGTCTATCAGGGCGGGCTCGAGGATCTGGCAGACCCCTCCGAATACGTCACCGTCGTCGACTCCCCCGACCGGGCGGCGCTCAGCGCGGCGCTGACCGCATCCGACGTCTCGTTCGAGCTGCTGCGTTCCGGTCTCACGGTGCGGGGGCTCGATCCGGTCGAGGTCGGTGCGATCGCTGCATCCGCCGGGCTCGCCCTCTCCGCCCTGCAGCGTCGCGGGCCGGCGCTGGAGGAAGTGTTCCTCGAGCTGATCAGCGGAGCCCGCGTGCACGCGACGGCGGGCGGCGCGGCGCCCGGTGCGGCTGGTGCGCTCGCGCCAGTCGCGGATGGTGCGCCGGTGGCGGATGCTGCCGCGATCGGTGCGGCAGGTGCTGCCGACGTCTCGGAAGCCTCCGCGCCTCCCGAGGTCGATGACGCGGAATCGGCGGCCGTCGCCGCAGAACTGGATGCCGCAGCCGGCCAGCCTCCGGGCGCCGCCGTCGCGACGCTCGTGGCGGCCGACCAGTCGGAGTACGTCCGCGAGTCGGCAGCGCCGTCCACGGCCGGCTTCGCCGTCGCGAGCACCGGCGTGATCGACATCGTCCCGGCAGCGGCAGCGGCAGCGGCTGCTGCGTCGGCAGCGGCTGCTGCGTCCGCACCGGGGTCGACCCCCGCGGCTGCCGACGACGACCCGGGCCCGGAACCGGGTCCAGCCCTGGACGGCGATCTCGACCTCGACGGCGACCCCGATGTCGAAGCGCTCGGCGAGATCGACGCGGAACTGTCCGACGCCGGCGACGCGTCCTCCGACGAGCCCGACTCGTCGGCGCAGCCGCAGGGATCGGACGACCGGCCGTGGGAGCAGTACGTGCGGACCGAGGCCGACGACGAAGCCGACGCGTTCTTCGCCGCGTTCGCGGACGACGATGACGATGAAGACGTCGATCTCGACGAGTCCGCGCCCGCGGGCGGCGACCAGGCGGCGGCGCCGGACGACGCCGACCACCCCGATGTGCTCGAGCAGCCCGACGAGCCCGACCAGCACGCCGATGAGCGGGGAGGTGAGCAGCGATGAGCCTCTCCGCCGCCGGCCGTTCCGAGGTCACGAAGCAGTTCTCCACCTCGATGTGGTGGATCCTCGCGATCGTCCTCGTCGCCTACGTCGGCTTCACTGCGACGGTGCTCGCGTTCGTGTTCTCCGCCGCGGCGTCCGGATCGCTCGGCGATCAGGCGCCGCCGCTTCCCGCCGAGGGGCTCTCGGCCACGCTGTACAGCTCGGCGACGTCGGTGGGGTACGTCTTCCCCCTGCTCATCGGCACGTTGATGGTGACCAGCGAATTCCGCCACAAGACGCTCACCCCGACGTTCCTGGCCACTCCGCGGCGGGGGATCGTGCTGTCGGCGAAGATCCTCGTCGGCATCGGGATGGGGGTGCTGTTCGGCGTGATCGGCATCCTCGCCTCCGTCGTGCCGTCAGCGGCGCTCCTGGTCGGCTACGGCCTGGAGACCGATTTCGGCTCGAGCGACACGTGGGCTTTGTTCGGCCGGATGCTGCTGGCCTTCGTCCTCTGGGTGATCATCGGTATCGGGGTCGGTGCGCTGGTGCGCAACCAGGTCGGCGCGATCGTGGGCGTCCTCGTGTTCACGCAGTTCCTCGAGCCGGTCGGCCGCGCGGCCGCGGCGTTCGTCGAGGGGCTCTCGAATGCGACGCGTTTCCTTCCGGGCGCCGCCAGCGACGCGCTGGTCGGGGCGAGCCTGTTCAATGCCCCCGCAGTGAGCGGGAGCGGTGCGGATCCGCTCGCGTGGTGGGCGGGCGGACTCGTCCTGCTGGCCTACGGCGTCGTGCTCGTGCTGCTCGGGCGCCTCACGAGCTGGCGCCGCGACGTCAGCTAGCTGACACGCACCGGACACCGGACGTCAGCGAGCTGACACGCATCGGACACCGGAGGTCAGCTAGTCCTGAACCGGGATCGTCCCCGTCGCGAGGTCCACGACGTCGGCCGGCGCCTCATCGCTGTCCACGTCCAGGCGGAGGGCCGTCACGAGGTCGAGCCCGTGACGCGTCGTCAGCACGATGCGCTCGTACTCGGGATGCCCGTCCAGATCGATCACGACGCTCGGCCGGTGACGGCGCACGATCGCGAAGTCGTTGGCGCCAGCCGATTTCCAGGTGCCCATCGCGAGGACTCCGCGGATGTGGGTGCCGGGGCTGGGAACTCCGCGCAGCCAGGTCCATGCGTCTTCGGTGAGCTGCACCTTGGCGATGGTCGATCGCTCGACGACCACATTCCCCTTATGGAATGCGAAGGCCCGTTCGGCGCCGGTCAGCACGATCTCGAGCTGAGTCGAGTCGAGCAGCAGGGTCACCATCCCTCCAGTCTGCCAGCGGCGGCGGGTCGGAAACGGGCGTTTTGCTTACGGACCGGCAACGATCCCGCGGCCGGTTCGCCGCGGGCGGTGCAAGACTGGGACGGTGACCCTGCTCGATCCGACGCGTTCCGCCGCGGATGCCGCGGTCGTCCGCATCGACGACGCGCTGAACCGTGCGGCCTCCGGCGAGCGCCTGGACGCGGATGATGCGGAAGCACTGCTCAGTGCTGAGGGGGAGTCCTTCCAGCGGATGCTCCGGCTCGCCGCCGCCGCGCGCGACGCCGGGCTCGCGGCATCCGGTCGCCCCGGCATCATCACCTACTCGCGCAAGGTGTTCATCCCGCTGACGACCCTCTGCCGCGACCGCTGCCACTACTGCATCTTCGTCGACACCCCCGCGCAGCTGCTGAAGATGCACAAGCCGACGTACATGTCGGCCGAGCAGGTGCTGACGGTCGCACGTCAGGGCGCCGCGATGGGCTGCAAAGAGGCCCTCCTCACGCTCGGCGACCGCCCGGAGGACCGCTGGCCCGAAGCGCGTGCATGGCTCGATGAGCACGGCTACACCTCGACCCTGGACTACGTGGGCGCGATGGCTCGCCTGATCACCGCCGAGACCGGCCTGCTCGCCCACCTGAATCCCGGCGTGATGGCCCTCGACGAGCTGCAGACGCTGCGACCGACGGCCCCGTCGATGGGGATGATGCTCGAGACCACGTCGCGGCGGCTGTACGAGGAGCCGGGGCAGGTGCATTTCGGCTCGCCGGACAAGGACCCAGACCTCCGCCTCGCGGTGATCGAGGACGCCGGTCGTGCGCGCGTCCCCTTCACCACCGGCATCCTGGTCGGCATCGGCGAGACGCTGCGCGATCGCGCCGACTCCCTCATCGCCCTGCGCGAGGCGCACGAGCGGCACGGTCACGTGCAGGAGGTCATCGTGCAGAACTTCCGCGCGAAGCCCCGCACGGCGATGCAGAGCGTTCCGGATGCCTCGGTGCTCGAGTACGTCGCGGCGGTCGCGGTCGCGCGGCTCGTTCTCGGCCCGAGCATGCGGATCCAGGTCCCGCCGAACCTGTCAGACCCGGCCGAGTTCGATCTGCTCGTTCGCGCCGGCGCCGACGACTGGGGCGGCGTCTCACCGCTCACGGCTGATCATGTGAATCCCGAGCGCCCGTGGCCGCACCTGGACGAGCTGGCCGAGCGCACCGCCGCTCTCGGCTTCACGCTGCGCGAGCGCCTCACCGCTCAGCCGGAGTTCATCCTCGACCGCGACGAGTGGATCGATCCCGCACTGCACGCCGCGGTCGCCGTGCTCGCGGACGGGACCTCTGGGCTGGCGGATCCCGCCGGCTCGGCCCGTTCCGCCTCGGTCGCCGACGCTCGCCCGCACGGTGACAGATCGTCGAGCGGGCGCAGCGAGACCGCACGCGGCGTGCAGCACCTCGCCGAGCGAGCCGCCGCCGACCCGCTGACCCTCGACGACGCCGAATGGGTCGCGCTGCTGCACGCCACCGGCGACGATCTGGACGCCCTCGCCTCGACCGCGGATGCACTCCGCCGCTACACCGTCGGCGAGGCCGTCAGCCTCGTCGTCAACCGCAACCTCACATCATCGGGGTACCGCAGCGTCCCGTCGGGAGAACCCGGCACGTTCACGCTCGACGATGCGGCCGCCGTAGCGAGGGATGCCTGGGACCTCGGGGCGACGGAGATCTGCGTGCAGGGCCGGCTTCCGGCATCCGAGGATCCGGCCGCCTACCTCGCCATCGCTCGTGCGATCAAGACGGCGACCCCCTCGATGCACCTGCACGCGTATCGCCCGCAGGACGTCTGGGATCTGGCCGAGCGCGGCGGACTCGGCCTTGGGGGCGCCCTCGAGGCCATGCGTGCGGCCGGCATCGATACGGTGCCCGGAACGGGCGTCAAGGTCCTCAGCGAGCGCGTCCGCTCGCTGGTCGCGCCCGACGACCTCGAGATCGACCGATGGGAGACCGGCATCACCGCCGCCCATGCCGCGGGCTTCCGCTCGACGTCCGTGCTGTTCTACGGGCATGTGGAGACCGCCGCCGAGCGCGTCGCCCATCTGCGCCGCCTCCGCGAGCTGCAGAGCGCCTCGAGAGGCGCACTCCCCGGCGGCGGGTTCACGGAGTTCGTCCCGATCCCCCTGCCCGGGCCCTCCGGCGGCGTTCCGCTCGTCGCGGGCCGCGCGCCGATCGACGAGCATCGGGCGATGGTCGCCGTCTCGCGACTTCTGCTGTCCGGGAGCATCCCGCACATCCAGATCCCGTGGACGCGAGTCGGGCGCAGCGACGCCGCTGTGCTGCTCCAGTCCGGCGGCGATGACCTGGGCGGCACCCTCCTCGACGGCCGAGTGCTGCCGGAGGCCGGAATCGAGTACGGACAGGAACTGCCGGCGGAGGATGCCGCGCGCATCGCCGCGCGCCTGTTCCGGCCGTTCCGACTCCGCACCACGGATTACCGCGAACCGCCCGCTCGGCGGGACGGGATGACCGCGGTGCGTTCGACGGGCACGCCCGTATGACGCGCGTGGAGATCGCGATCGTCGGCGCCGGCTTCGCCGGACTCGGCATGGCGATGGCGCTGCGACGAGCAGGTCGAGACGATTTCGTCGTCCTCGAGCGCGCGGACTCCGTCGGCGGCACCTGGCGCGACAACACCTACCCCGGCGTCGCGTGCGACGTGCCGTCGCACCTGTACGGGTTCGCCGCGTACCCGAACCCGAACTGGTCGGGGACCTTCGCTCGCGGCGAGGAGATCCGCGACTACCTCGAAGACGTGGCCCGGCGCGAGCAGCTCGGCGACCGGCTGCGACTGCAGACGCCGCTGATCTCGGCCGACTGGGACGCCGAGGAGTCGGCGTGGCGCATCCGCACCGGCGGCGCCGGCGGGGCGGACGTGATCCTCGCGGACGCGCTCGTCCTGGCCTGCGGTCGCCTCACCGAGCCCGAGATCCCAGACATCGCCGGACTCGAGACCTTCCCCGGCCCGCTGTTCCACTCCGCCCGCTGGGATCACGACGCCGACCTCACAGGACTGCGCGTCGCCGTGGTCGGCACCGGCGCCAGCGCCGTCCAGCTGGTGCCCGAGCTGGCCGCGCTCGCCGCACAGGTCACGCTCTTCCAGCGGACGCCTGCCTGGATCGTCCCGCGCGACGCGCACGCGTTCACGCCCGATGACCGGCGCCGGTTCGCCGAGCACCCGGACGAGCTCGCGCGCCTGCGCGCCGAGCTCTTGGACGAGGGCGAGGCGCGCTTCGCCTCCCGGTCGGGCGATGCCGCAGCATCCGCCGCCGCCCGCACCATCGCGCTCGACCACCTCCGCGCGCAGGTCCCGGATCCGGCCCTGCGCGCCGTGCTCACTCCGGACTACGCCTTCGGGTGCAAGCGCGTGCTGCTCTCCGACGAGTTCTACCCCGCGCTCTCGGGTGAGCGGGTGAGGCTGGTCGCCTCGGCACTGGCATCGGTGGACGGGAACACCCTCATCGCCGCGGACGGGACCGTGCACGAGGTCGATGCGGTCGTCCTGGCGACCGGGTTCGCCTCGACCCGCCAGCCGTACGCGCAACTCGTTCGCGGCGAGGACGGGCAGAGCCTCGACGAGCACTGGTCGAACGGCATGACCTCGTTCGGCTCCACCGTCGTCGCGGGATTCCCGAACCTCTTCGTCCTCAACGGCCCGAACGCCTCGCTCGGACACAACTCCTCGGTCCTCATGATCGAGGAGCAGGCCGACTACGTCGTGGAGAGCCTGAGCCGGCGCCACGCGCGCGGAGTGCTGCGGGTCTCGCCGGAGGCCGAGCGCGCCTACACCGCCGAGATCGCCGCGGCTGCCGAGCACACGCCGTGGCTGACCGGCGGATGCCGCAACTGGTACGTCGACGAGCGCTCAGGGCGCCTCACCCTGCTGTGGCCGGGAACAGTCGACGCCTTCCGCCGCCGACTCTCCCGCGCCGACGGATCCGAATTCCTCCCGGCCGCCGCCGAGGACGCACGAACAGGAGCAGCATGACCATTCCGCTGAGATTCGGCTACAAAGCCTCCGCCGAGCAGTTCGGTCCGCGGGAGCTGGCCGACTTCGCCGTGCTCGCCGAGGAGATGGGGTTCGATTCGGTCTTCGTCTCGGACCACCTCCAGCCGTGGATGCACGACGGCGGCCACGCTCCTGCGGCCGTGCCGTGGCTCGGCGCGGTCGGCGCGCGCACCTCGCGGGTGCTCCTGGGGACCTCGGTGCTCACTCCGACCTTCCGCTACCACCCCGGCGTGGTCGCGCAGATGTTCGCGACGCTGGGCGTGCTGTACCCGGGCCGCATCATCCTGGGCCTCGGCACCGGCGAGGCGCTCAACGAAGTGACGCTCGGGCTCGAGTGGCCCGACCCGCCGGAGCGCTTCCAGCGCCTGAAGGAGGCGATCACCCTCATCGAGAAGCTCTGGGACGACGAGCGGGTCACGTTCGAGGGCACGTACTACTCGACGAAGGACGCGACGATCTACGATCGCCCATCGGAGGACGAGAAGGTGCCGATCTACATCGGCGCCTCCGGTCCGGCCGCGACCCGGCTGGCCGGCCGCATCGCGGACGGCTACATCACCACCTCCGGCAAGGCGGCGGAGCTGTACACCGACACCCTGCTGCCCGCCCTCCGCGAGGGCCTCGAGAAGGCCGGGCGCGCCGATGACGCGATCGACACGCTCATCGAGGTCAAGGTGTCGTACCACCCCGACCACGACACGGCGATGGAGAAGACCCGCTTCTGGGCGCCGCTGGCCCTCAGCCCCGAGGAGAAGCGCGACATCCACGATCCGCTGGAGATGCAGCGCCGTGCGGCCGAGCTGCCGATCGAGCGCGCGGCATCCCGCTTCATCGTCTCCACCGACCCCGAGGAGCACGTCGAGAAGATCGCCGAGTACGTCGATCTCGGCTTCCGGCACCTGGTGTTCCACGATCCGGGACACGATCAGGAGGAGTTCCTGCGCATGTACGGCGCCGAGATCCTGCCGAGGCTCCGCGCGCGGTTCGCGGAGTGACCGACGGCGCTCCGGCCGGGCGCGACCGCTGGGCCGTGATCATTCCGGTCAAGCCGACGGCGCTGGGCAAGTCGCGGCTGGCCGTCGCGGGCATCGAGCGCGTCAGCCTCGCCCGCGCGATCGCGCTGGATACCATCGAGGCCGCAGCCGACTGCGACGCGGTGGGGCAGGTCTTCGTGGTGACCGAGGACGCCGCCCTGATCACCCTCGCCTTCGACATCCCCGGCCTGCGCTTCGTGCCCGAGGGCGATGCGCGCGGCATCGACGCGGCCGTCGCGACGGGCGCGGAGGCGGCCGGAGAGCGGATGCCGCGCGCCGCGCTGCTCGGCGACCTCCCCGCCCTGCGGCCTCAGGATCTGTCGGCTGCGCTGTCGACCGCCTCCGCGCTGGCGCGCACGGTGGTCGCCGACGCCGAGGGAACCGGGACCACGCTGGTGACGGCCGGTGCCGGTATGGCGCTGCGGACCTCCTTCGGCGACGGCTCGTTCGCGCGTCACCTCGATCTCGGCTGCGTTGCGCTGAACGTGGCGCCGGACTCGAGTCTGCGTCGCGACGTGGACACCGCCGACCAGCTGCACTCGGCCGCCGGACTCGGTGTCGGGCGGCGCACGCGTGCGGTGCTCGCCGGTGCCGCGAGCGAGTCGCGTTCCGTTCAGAACAGCAGCAGGTAGAGCGCGCCGATCACGGTGAAGACGATGACGAGGCGCTCGAACAGGCGCTGATCGAGGCGATCCGCCAGCCACCGACCGGACAACGCGCCGATGACCACCGCGGGCACCAGCACGAGGTCGATGAGCAGACCCGGCACGGTGATCAGGCCGAGGCCGACCGAGAACGGGACCTTCGAGAGGTTCACCAGCGCGAAGAACCACGCCGCCGTCCCCAGGAACTCCTTGACCGAGAACCGAGCCGCCAGGAAGTACATCGACATCACCGGGCCGGCCGCGTTGGCCACCATCGTGGTGAATCCCCCGAGCGTCCCGTACGTCGCCGCGGCGATCCGGTGCGAGCCGCTCCCGGCGACGGTGGCGACCATCCTGCGCCGGATGAGGGTGACCACGATGACGGCGAGCAGGATCACACCGATGACCTTGCGCACCCACGCGTCATCGGCGAGCGCGAGGAAGACCACGCCGAGACCGAGCCCGACGACGACGGCCGGGGCCAGCCGCAGGAGCGCACGCCAGTTCGTGTCGCGCCGGTAGGCGACGACGGCGAACACGTCGGCGACGATCAGGAGGAGCAGCAGCGTGCCGGTGGACTGCTTCGCCGGCAGCACGGCCGCGAAGATCGCGACCGAAAGTGTTCCGGCACCGGGCAGCGCGGTCTTGGAGAGTCCGGTGATGAGCGCGGCGACGGCCAGGAGCGCCCACGCGAGCGCCGTCAGCTCCACCACGTCGGAGCCGGCCCGTCAGTTCCGAGCCGCGGCGAGCGCGGCATCTGCCATGGCGGCGGTGGCATCGACATCGCTCATCCACAGCGGTGCGACGACAGGCGTGACGCCGAGGGCTTCGATGCTGCCGGCGTGCGCGGCATCCTCCTCGGCGATCAGCCATGAATCCAGGATGCCGCCGCCCGATCGTGCGCCGTAGTGCTGCGCCACCCCCGTCGAGGAGGTCTGCACGCCGATCGCGGTGAGGCAGACGTCCGCCATTCCGCGCACCACCCGGCCGCCGATGATCGGCGAGATCCCGACGACACGGCCCGGCGCGCTGCGCAGCACGTCGCGGATGCCGGGCACCGCGAGGATCGGGCCGATCGAGACGACCGGGTTGGAGGGGGCGATCAGCACCACGTCGGCGGCGGCGATCGCCTCCCGCACTCCCGGCGCCGCCGTCGCGACGTCGATGCCGGGGTTGTCGAAACGCTCCGGCTCCAGCGCCGCGCGGTGTCGGGTCCACCACTCCTGGAAGTGCATCGAGGTTCCGTCGCGCAGGGCGACCTGCGTGTCGACCTCGGCGTCGGTCATGGGGAGCAGTCGCGCTCCGAGCGGCCAACGGCGCGACATCCGCTCCAGCACCTGCGTCGGAGTCAGTCCCTCGCGCAGCCAGCCGGTGCGCGCGAGGTGGGTACCGAGGTCGAGGTCGCCGAGGGTGAACCACGGCCACCCGGCATCCCACTGCTGCAGTTCGGCGTTCACCCGCTCGCTGTCATCGGCGCGGCCCCAGCCGCGCACGGTGTCGTTCACACCCGCGAGCGCGTACACGATCGAATCGACGTCGGGCTGCAGCCGGACGCCGGAGAGCCAGAGGTCATCGCCGGTGTTGACGATGACCGTCGCCTCCGGCGCGCCGCTCCGGGCGAGCGCCGCACGCACGCCGAGCGTGAACTTCGAACCGCCGACGCCGCCGGCCAGGACGACGACGCGGGGGGCTTCGCGCATCAGGGCGCGAACTCGTCAGCGGCGTGCGGGAGCTGGAAGCCGGCCACCGCATCGATCAGCGCGTCAACGGTCTGCGACTCCGCCACCACATCGACCGAGAGGCCCGCGCGCTTGGCGTCCTTCGCCGTGCGGGGCCCGATCGCCGCGATGACGGTGGCCTCGGGGATCACCGGGAACTGCTGCTGCACCTGCTCGGCGACCGAGCCGCTGGTCACCAGGATCGCGTTGATACGGCCGTTGCGCACGTCTTCGGCGATCCGGTCGGTGACAGGCACGCCGACGGTGCGATAGGCGACGACGCTGCGGACGCGGTGTCCCGCCTCGATGAGCAGCCGGGTGAGGACGGGCTTGGCGATCTCGCTGCGCAGCGTGAGGATGTCGCGCGGCGAAGGCTCGAGCCCGATCATCTGCTCCGCCATGCCGGCCGCGGAGTTGTCGCGATCAGGCACCAGGTCGACCCGGTAGCCGACGGCCTGCAGGGCTGCGGCCGTCGTCTCGCCGACCGCCGCGACCTTCGTGTTCGCCGGGATCACGGCGCGGTGGGCGAACAGGACGTCGACCGTCGTGGCGCTCGTCACGGTCAGCCAGTCGAAGGCACCGGCGGCCAGATCCGCCAGGGCCTGATCGAGGGCGGCCTGGTCGTTGGTGGGCGCGAAGTTGATCAGGGGGGCAACGACCGGAACGGCTCCCTTGTTGCGCAGCGTCGCTGCCACACCGTCACCCCAGGGCCCGCCTCGCGGCACGAGCACGCGCCAGCCCGCGAGGGGTCTGGGCTGCTGCTGTGAGGGTTGATTCATTGGGGGTTGACTCTCGTGGTACCGGTCAGCCGCCCCAGGTCGTTCGAGCAGCCGACGAGCGACTTCGAACCGAACGGGACCGGTTCGCGCCATCGGCAGCGTTCGCACCATTGCACTGCCTGTTTCCGAGCATACCCCGCAGCGCGCGACCGGCGCTTCACGCGGTCGGCGCGGGTGTGACGTGGGATCAGCGCGTGTAGGCGCGGACTGCGGCCCACACGATCGTGCCGACCGCCGCGGCCGCGGCCGCGACGATCGCGGTCGTCGCACCCGGGTTCCGCCGCGCGAAGCCGCGCGCGCGGCTCACCTCGCGGTCGGTCGCCTCGGCGACGCGCTTGGGCACGTTCGCCTTGAGCTCGATGGCGGCCAGGGCGGCCTTCAGCTCGGTGCGAGCCTGCTCGACCGGGTCGCTGATGCCGATCGGCACCGCGGTGCGCGGCACCGGCACGGGGGTGCGGGAGACGGGAACGGGAGAGTTAGAGCTCATCACGCACCTCCTTGACATCCAGGGCGATCGACTGGGCGGGGTTCTGCGTGCGTGCGACCTTCCGGAAGCGCAGCACGCCGAGCAGTGCCAGCACCAGGGCGATCAGCACCAGTCCGACGAAGACGACCAGGGCCGACAGCCACGCCGGCCACCAGGACGAGAGCCCGATGATCACGAAGGCGCCGAAGGCGGCGACGGACCAGAAGAGGAAGAACAGCGCGGCGACGATCCAGCCCGCCCCGATTCCCGCATCCTTCGCCGTGCGCTTGACCCAGCCCTTGGCGGAGTCGATCTCAGCGACGACGAGATTGCGGATGAGCTCCGGGATCTCGCCGATGAGGGTGAAGAGGCTGTCGTCCGACCGATCGCGGAATCCGCGAGGTGTCGTCATGTCAGGCTCCGTTGCGGTCTCGCCCGGCCGTGGCGATGTCATCGACCGCGTCGTCCGCGGCGGCCTTCGCGGCTCGCGCGGACTTCTCGGCGGCGGCGCTGATGTCCTCTGCCTCGTTCTTGCTGGTCTTGAGGGCGGCATCCAGCTTCTGTCCGGGCGTCGAGCCCTTCGAGGAGACGGCCTTCGTGACCTTCACGGCGCCGTCCCACAGGGCGTTCGGCAGTGCCATGACGCTCGTCTTGGCGAGGTCCTTCACCTTGCCGACCTGCTCCTGGACGGGGTCGAGGTTCCATACCTTCTCGGCCTGAGCCTTGATCTGCTCGTAACGCTCACGGCCCGCGCGCGTACCGAGGACGTAGCCTGCGGCGAGGCCGATGACGAGTCCGACTTTGCCCCTCATGGGGTCTCCTCACGCTGGATGTGTCTGAAAGTGCTCGGGGTGTACTTCCGGTCTGGTCCCAGGGTAGACCCGTATTCCGATTCCGGCATCCACTGGCCTCCGGGGAGGGCCTGTGCTAGGTGGCCGGGTTCCACAGCGCCTTCCGGCGCACGCGCTCCGCTTCCTCCATCGCATCCGGCACGACCTGGGCCAGTCCCGTCCCCGACAGCCACGCTCCGACGGCGGCCAGACCAGGGACGGACCCGATCGCCGCGCGCGCCTGTGCGGCTGCCGCCGCCTGGCCCAGCGCCGACACAGGCCGGGGCTGCGCGTAGCGCTGCCGGTGCGTCGCGCGGACCTGACCGATCTCGAGCGGGACCCCCAGGAGCGCGGATGCCGCGGCCACCGCCACCGCGGTGGCCGCGGAGGCGGCGGTGTCGTCGTCGGCGCCGACGTCGGGACCGCTACCGGCGAGACCGGGGTTCGGCGGCGAAACCGGGGGCTGCGCGCCCGGGTCTCGCGGTCCAGGCCGGGTTTCGGCAGCCGCGGCGGCGGCGGCGCCCGGGAACGTCACCCGCAGGACGCGCAGACCGGCGGCGTCCCGCGCGAGATCCGGCCACTGCGCGGTCAGATCGGCGACCGCCGTCGCGGGCGACGACCCCGGGATCGCGTACACCTCGGTGCGGGGCGGCGCAGCGGCCAGTTCGGGGCTGTCGATGACCAGCGTGACCACGTCCAGGTCGGCATGAGCGGATGCCGCGAGCTCGAGCGACGGAACGACTCCAGACAGCAGACGGCGCGCTTCCGACTCCGGGCCAGCAAGGATCACCGTGTGAGCTGGCTCGATCGGTGAGTCATCCGGGGCGGCGGGTGAGGCATCCGCTCTCATCGTCAGGACCTCCCAGCGCCCATCGCCGCGTCGTTGCAGCGCAGCGACGGCCTCGCCAGTGCGGATCGCGGCGCCGAGCTCGAGCAGCCGATCCCGCAGCGCGTCGATGAGCACCGACATTCCGCCCTGGACGCCCTCGAACCCGGGTCCGGCGTCGGGGGTCTGCTCACCGCGCACCTGCGCGACGGCCCCTGACAACGAGCCCGTCCGGGTGAGTGCGGCGCTCAAGCCCGGCGCGGCGATCTCGACGTCGACGTCGTCGGGGTGGATGGCGAACGCGCCGATGCCGGCCGGCGCGACCAGGCGATCGAGGACGCGCGCGCCCATCCGGGTGCGGACCAGCCGGCCGAGGCTGCGCTCCTGGCCGATCGTCAGCGGCGGGCGCAGCCGGTCGAGGTAGGCGCGCCAGGCGCCGCGCCAGCCGATGATGCGGCGGACGCGCTCATCCCACGGGTTGTCGGGGATGCCCAGGACTCCGCCCGGGGGAAGGGGCGTCGGACCGCCCGTCAGCCCCGACAGCCACAGCGCCCGTCGCGCAGTCTGGCGGGTGCGGTCTCCGAGTCCCAGATCGTCGACGAGCGAACGCACGGAGCCGCCGTGAGTGGCGTATCCCTGCGCGCCGACGTCGACACGCAGACCGGCGAGGTCGATGGTCTCGATCACGCCGCCGAGCCGATCGGATGCCTCGACCACCGTGACCGGCATCCCGACCTTCGCGCATTCGTACGCAGCGACCAGCCCGGCGATCCCGGCGCCGACGACGACGACGTGCGTCTCGTGGGCGTGCGCGACCAGTTGGTCGAAGGTGTCGGGCTCGGTCACCCGTCCATCCTCGCACCGCGGCGCGAACGCGCCTCGGCGCGGGTGCGCGGAGCGGCGGCGGCAGGCGCGGCGGCGGAGCCGGCACCAGCGGCGTCAGGAGGGGCGGCTGCAGGAGTGGCGACGTCGGCGGCGGGCGCGAGCGCAGGCGCGACGCGACCGTCGTGGATTTCGATGACGCGATCCGCGCGGCGCACGAGCAAAGGATCGTGGGTCGAGACGATCGCGGCGATCTGCCGGGTGTGCACGAGGTCGACGAGCAGATCCATGACACTCGCGGCGGTGCGCGAGTCCAGCTGACCGGTCGGCTCGTCGGCGATCAGCACCCGCGGCCGCGCGACGATCGCGCGGGCGATGCCGACCCGTTGCTGCTGACCTCCGGAGAGCTCCCCGGGCCGCTGCGCGGCGTGATCGGCCAGCCCGACCAGGTGCAGCGCCTCGGCGACACGCGCGTTTCGGTCAGTCGGATCGTCCCCGGCGATCCGCAGGGGCAGCTCCACATTCTCGGCCGCGGAGAGCACCGGGATCAGTCCGAAGGACTGGAACACGAAGCCGAGGTTCTCGCGACGGATGCGCGCGAGATCGTCCTCGCCGAGGGCTGTGAGTTCGACGTCACCGATCCAGACGCGACCCGAGGTCGGCTGATCGAGGCCGCCGAGCAGGTTGAGCAACGTCGTCTTCCCGGCGCCGGACGCCCCCCGCACGACGACGAGCTCCCCCGGGTTCACGGTCAGGTCGACATCGACGCACGCGTGCACCTCGCCCGCGGCGGATCGGAAGGTGCGGGTGAGCCCCTCGGCGCGGATCGCGGTGCTCACGGGGCCTCCCTCGTCGTCGAGCCGTCCGACGCTTCGACGGGCTCACCGCCCGCCCGAACGGGCTCACCGCCCGCCCGAACGGGCTCACCGCCCGCCCGAACGGGCTCACCGCCCGCCTGAACGGGCGACGCACCCCGGTCAGCCGCATCCGCCCTTCCCGGCCATACCCCGACGTGATCCGGCTCCAGCGCCAGTCGCACCCGCTCGCGCAGGTCGAGGGCGGTGACGAACTCGTCGGGCAGCTGCAGCCGGCCGACCCGGTCCACGACCGCGTACTCCTCCGCGACGTGCTCCTCTGTCCCGTGCTCGTCGACGCGAGTCGAGCGCAGCACCTCGGTCGAGGTGCGTCCGTCGCGGATCTGGACCGTCCGCGCGACGTGCTCGGACACGCTGGGGTCGTGGGTGACGATCAGCGTCGTGACGCCGAGTTCACGGTTGACCGTACGCATGGCCTCCAGCACGTGCGAGCTCGTGGCGTCATCGAGCTCGCCCGTCGGCTCGTCGGCCAGCAGCACGCGCGGACTGTTTGCGATGCCCACGGCGATGGCCGCGCGCTGCTGCTCGCCGCCGGACATCTCCGCCGGCCGCCGCTCGGCGCAGTGCGAGACCTCGAGCAGGTCGAGCAGCTCTGCCACGCGCGTCCGTCGAGCGCTCGCTCCCTGGCGGTCCCCGGCGATCGCGAGCGCCGCGGCGACGTTCTCCCCCGCCGTCAGATACGGCAGCAGGTTGCGCGACGTCTGCTGCCAGACGAACCCCACGCTCCGGCGGCGGAACTGCACGCGCTCCTTCTCCTTCATCGTGAGCAGATCGTGTCCGGCCACCCACGCCACACCGGCCGTGGGCTGATCAAGGCTGGAGAGGATCGACAGCAGCGTCGACTTCCCGGATCCGGATGCTCCGACCACGGCGACCAGCTCGCCCGGATCCACCCGCAGGTTGAGACCCTGCAGCGCTTGGACCTCGACCCCCTGCCCGTCGCCGGCGAGCACACGGAAGATGCGCACCAGGTCGACGCAGAGGATGTCGGCGCTGTCGGCGGCCGTTGCGGAGGCGAATGCCATGGGTCCTATCCTTCCTCGACGGTGCGCAGCGCGGACGCGGCGCGCACGCGCCGCGAGATCAGCAGTGCGACCGCGGTGAACAGTGCGGCCAGGGCGAGGAACACGCCGAGGGTGAGCGCCAGCGTGCCGGGGTCCGCGGAGTACGCCGGCTGGATGCTGGATCCGGTGAACGAACGAAGGTCGACGCCCGCCAGCACCACGACCGGCACGAGCGCGCCGAAGACGGTTCCGGCGATGACCGCCGCGATCACCGGCGGCCCGATCTCCCACAGCGCGAGCGAGACCGACGTGCGCGGGGGCGCTCCGAGCGTGCGCAGCAGCGCGAGGACCCGCCCGCGCGCACCTGCGGCGAGGGTGAGCGTCATCACGATCGCCAGCGCGCTGAGCAGGGCGGCCAGGCCGGTCGCGGCGACGAGCGCCCAGCGCACCCCCTGCACGGACGGACCGGACTGGATGCCGGCGACGATCTCGTCCGCGGAGGAGATGCGGATGCCGCCTCCCAGCGTGTCCCGCAGGGCTTGCGCGACACCGGCGCCGGCGTCCGATCCCGGGTCGGCGAGGCCGACCAGCAGCGTGCGGTCCGCTGGATCGCGTCCGAGCACCTCCTCAGCGTAGGACGAGTCGATCGCCACCCAGTTCTCCCGTGACCCGATCGGACTCGGGCCGGCCGAGATCCCGACGATCTCGGCGGGAACGGCGTCGATGCGCACATCGTCGGACGCGCCGATGAACGCCGCCGTGGCGGCGGCCACCACGATCGGCATCGGACCGCCTGCCGGCTCGAGCGAGACGCCGCTCGGGAGCAGTCCGGGGCGCTCGCCCTGCACCGCTCGCAGATCGGCGGCATCCACCACGAAGACGGATGTCGGGCGCCTCTGCCCGGTGTCGACGGTGGCCACCTCCGCACCCGAGATGCCGGTGGCATCGCGGACCCCGTCGAGTGCGCGGACCTGATCGAGCTGCTCGGCCGTGAACGTGCCGCCCGTGACACGCAGGTCCGCGCCCACCTGGCCCTGGGCCGCCTGCTCCACCCCGCCCTGCAGCGACGACAGCAGGACACCCGAGGAGACCGCGACCGACACCCCGACCACGAGCGCGAGCACGGGCGTCAGCCCGATCGAGGGCTCGCGGAGCGCCCGTGCCGCGCCGAGGAAGCCGTTCAGACCCCGCGATCGTCGTGCCCGCGCCAGAACCGCCCGCAGCGGCACCGGGTAGACCCGCAACGTCACCAGGCAGGCGACGAGCGCCAGCAGCAGCGGGGTCGCCGCCTGCAGGGGGTCGATGCCGGCCGAGGAGCCGTACCCACGGAGGAACAGGAGGGCAACGGCCACGGAGGCGACCGCGAGCGTGGCGCCCTCGAGGATGAGACGGGCGCGGGAGGACCGGCGTCCGAGATCGGCGCGCTCCGCGCGCTCGGCCGTCGACCCGGCGAGCGCGACGAGGATGCCGAGCGGGGCGAGCGCCAGGATCGCGGCAGCCACGAGGTCGGCGGGCAGGTTCGCGGCCGCGTCGAACAGCAGCATCCCGCCGGTGATCGCAACGGCCGCGCCGAGCGCGGCGGGGAGCACCCCGACGATCGCCCCCTCGATCCCGAGGAGGCCGCGCAGCTGCGCCGAGGACGCTCCCCGTGCCGAGAGGAGTCGCAGACCCGATCGTCGTCGTTCCAGGATGAGCCGGCAGCCGAGGACCAGGACGGCGGCGGCCACGCCGACGGGTCCGGCAACCACCATCGCGATCACGCTCGCGGTCGCCGCCTCCTGCGCGAGCGCCAGCTCGATCGTCGCGGTCGCGTCGGCGCTGAAGCGCAGGCTGAGGATGCCGACCCCCTGCGCGGTCGTCCCGACCGTATGGGAGACGGCCGTGAATGCGCGCAGCGCCGAGGCGGTCTTCTCCGCGGTCGCCGCCTCGACACCGCCGGTATCGAACGGGTACCACACGGTGGTCGACGGCTGCCCGGCCAACCCGTACGCGGAGGGCAGTGAGGCGGGGTGCGCGAATCCCGTGCCGGTGACGCGACGCGGAGCATTGCCGTCGTCGAAGATGTTCGGGTCGAGCACCGAGGTCACGTGCTGCCAGTACTCATCGTCGGGGTCGGCCGCCGTGAAGGTGCCGGTGAGCACGGTCTCGGTGAGTGCGTCTGCGACCCCGATCGTGCGGGACTCGCCCACCGTCCACCCCATCTGGTCGGCGGTGTCGGTGGACAGCACGATCTCCACCCGCACGCCTGCCGAGCCGCCATCGGTGCCGGCGGTCGCCGGCTCCGGCATCCGGCCCCCCGCCATCTCGATCTGCTCAGCGAATGCGGGGTCGAACGCGACGCTCAGCCCGAGCGTCCGCGGGTCCTCCAGCACCGCGTTGTCCGTCACGACGGCGACCGTCCGCGCCGCACCGAGCAGCGGCATCAACGCCGGTCCGGCCTCGCCGCGGATGCGCTCGACGGCGTCGGTGAAGCCGCCCCACACGCGGTCGGTCGTCGCATCCGCCGTCGGTGTCGCGCGGTCCACCTGCGGCAGACCCGCCTGCGTCGTCTCGACGTCGCGCTCGAGCGCACCCAGGGACGCCACACGATCGCGCAGCGCAGCGTCGGCCAGCGCGCTCAGCGCGAGCGGCGTCGCCGTCGCGAGCAGGCTCAGCACCAGGATCAGCACGGCCACCGTGACGGCGCCGCCGGAGCGCGACCCGAGGTGGTGGGCGAGAAGCGGCAGCGTCCCGACACGACGACTCATCGCGACTCCTCCCCCACGGTCGAGGCGGCCGCAGCGCGGCGCACACCGACAGCGGCGCTCCCGACGATCGCGGCGAGTCCGAGCACGAATGCGCCGAGTGCGACCCCGAGCGGAACCCAGGCGATCCCGATGCCGGTGCCGAGGGCCAGGATGCCGGGGGTCGTCGCCCGGACGAGGTCGGGCACGATCAGCACACCGACGAGCACGCCTGCGGCTGCGCCGACGACCACGGCCGTCGCGATCACGCCGCCGAGTTCGGCGGCCCGGGTGCGCGCCTGGGCACTGCGCGTCACTCCCAGTGCGCGAAGGACGCCGAGCTCGCGGCGCCGGGCGAGTGCGAGGGTCTGCACGATCGCGAACACGGCGATGAGCGAGAGGACGACGGACCCAGCCGTCGCGATCCACCAGCCCGGGACCAGGGCGCCGACCACGGCGTCGGTCACACCCGGCGCGGAGGTGGCCACCGGGCGATCCTCCAGCGCGGCGCTGAGGGCGACATCGGCCGACGGATCACCCGAGGCCCACACCGATGATCCCGCAACGAACGTGGCACCGCGCTGCAGCTGCGAGACCTGCAGGACATCGAGGGGCGCGAAGAGTGCGAGTGAGGACGCAGCACCCGGAACCGCCGGGATGACCGCACCGACCTCGACCTGACCGCGGCGCCCGCTGCCGGCGTAGCGGAACTCGAACGAGTCGCCGATCTCCATCCCGAGCCGGGCCGCGAGCTCGGTGGTCAGCGCCGCCCGCACGGGCCGCGGCTCGGTGCTGTCATCGTCGGCGTCACCGAGCCACAGCACCTGCTCGCGTGCGGTCTCACTGAGCTCCGCTCGGCCCTGGACGGGCAGCACCGATCCGGCCACGGCGCTGACCTCCTCGAGGGTGACGACCGCCGTGGTGCTGCCGAAATTCGCCTGCATGGCGGCGGTGACCGCCACGAGCGACCACGGCGCAGTCCCTTCCGGCAGCGTGCCGGAGCCGGTGATCCTCGCCGAGGATCCCTCGTCCATGCCCGCGGCGTCACCGCTGAGGCGCACCTGAGCGCTCGCGCCGGTCGCATCCACGACGATCGCGGCCAGCTGCAGGCCCGCCGCCCCGCCTGCTCTGGTGGTCTGCACCGTCGCGGTGGCCTGGATTCCCGTCGCATCCGCGCCGAGCGCGACAGGCTCGGCGACCACCGTCTCCGCGGCCGGGGCGAGGCCGGACAGCAGCTCGTTGGCATCCACGATTCCGCCCGCCGATGTGACGACCGTCGCCACGGCATCCGTGGGCACCGCGATCAGTTCGGCCTTTCCGTCGCCGATCTCGATCCCCGTTGCGAGCGCCGGTGCCGCCGCATCCACTCCGGCGACGCCCGCCGTCGTGGCGACGGTCCCGGGCGTCGCCGCCTGCGGCTCGAGGTCGACCCGCAGATCGGTCCCCGCGCGGAGGGCGGCGGAGTCCGTCGCCATGCTCGTCCAGGTCGCGGCGTAGGCGGCGGCGAACACGATCTGGGCCGAGGTGAGTCCGACCAGGAGCACCGCGACCGCGTAGATCGGCAGGCGGCGCACCACCTGACGCGCCGGGTAAGCCGGTGCGAGCCCGCGGCGCGCGGCCGCCATCCGCGCCCAGGCCAGAGCGCCTGCGCTGAAGACCCCGAGGACGAGGATCGCCCCGGCCCCCAGGACGAGCGTCGGCGCGAGCGCCACGATCGGATCGAAGCCGGTCGGCCGCGCGTAGCGCACCTGCCAGGTGACGAACGCGGCCGCCGCGATCGCCAGCACCAGAAGGGTCGTCGTCGCCGCCCGGGCGCCGCGCCGGGTCGGGCGGATGCCGCTCATGGCGGCGAGGACGAGCACGAGCCCGAGGGCCGATGACGTGACGACGGCGACCCACCAGAAGCCCAGAGCGACAGCGGCGGCATCGAGCCAGGTGCCGGCCCCGTCCTGCGCGCTTCCCACGACGGCGAGCACGACCGCCACCACGAGGCCTGTCAGACCGCCTGTCGCGGCGACCGCCGCGGCCTCGATGGCGTCGGCACGCACCGCCTGCGCGTGCGAGAGACCTCGCGCACGGGCGTTGGAGCGCTCCTGCTCGCGGGCGGCGGCGAGCAGTCGAGCCAGTTGCGCCGCCGCGGTCGCCGCGAGGATGCCGACCAGCAGGATCAGCGCCGGTGCCGCCGACACCAGGGCACCGACACCTGCGTCGACCCGCGCAGCGGTCTCGGCCGCGGGAACCCCCGGCGCTGAGGCATCCGCCGCTCCATCCACCGCGATCGAGAGCCACCCGAGCACCGCGCACACCGTCGCCACGGCCACCGCGACCGTGGCCGTCGCGCTCGCCAGCAGGCCACGCCGGGCCATCGCGCGGGCCGTCAGCAGACTCGCCGTCGACAGCGCACGACCGTCGGGCATGGGGCTGATTCCTCCGAGGCTCGTCGGCGCCGAGGTGCGCCGGCGCGATCCTGCCAACCTAATCGAGGAGACCGCGGACGCGGAGAGGATGCCAGACTTGCCGCATGAGCCTGCACATCACCGACGACGAGGCGGCCGATCGGCTGCTCACCGATGAGCCGCTCGCGCTGTTGATCGGCATGCTGCTGGATCAGCAGGTCGCGATGGAGACCGCCTTCTCAGGACCGCTGAAGATCCGCGAGCGGACCGGATCGCTGGATGCCGCGACCCTCGCGGACTCCGACCCCGACGCGCTCGTCGAAGCGTTCCGCAGGACGCCCGCCGTCCACCGCTACCCCGGATCCATGGCGGCTCGCGTGCAGGCGCTGTGCCGGGCGATCGTCTCGGACTGGGATGGGGATGCCGCGGCGATCTGGACGCGCGGCGAGCCCGACGGGGCCGAGGTGCTCCGGCGCCTGAAGGCGCTGCCCGGCTTCGGCGAGCAGAAGGCGAAGATCTTCCTTGCCCTGCTAGGCAAGCAGTACGGCTTCACCGGCGAAGGCTGGCGCGCCGCCGCCGGCGACTACGGCGACGAGGGATCGTTCCGAAGTGTCGCCGACATCGTCTCGCCCGAGTCGCTGACCAAGGTGCGTGAATACAAGCGGGCGATGAAGTCCGGCGGCAAGATCGCCCCGAAGGAGATCTCATGAAGCCGACCGGCGCCGACCCGGACGAGTACCTCGCGGCGGTGACGCCTGCCGTGCGGCAGCGCGACGCACACGCGCTGTCGAGGCTGATGACGCGAATCACCGGCGAGGAGCCTGCGATGTGGGGCTCGATCGTCGGCTTCGGCTCGTACCATTACCGCTACCCCACCGGCACCGAGGGCGATGCACCGGTCGCATCCTTCGCTCCCCGCAAGACCGCCATCACGCTCTACCTGCCCGACGGTGTCGAGGCGCATGCGGAGGAGCTGGCCGCCCTCGGTCCGCACACCACGGGTGCCGGATGCCTGTACCTGAAGAACCTCGACGACGTCGACACCGCCGTGCTGGAGGAGATCGTCCGCGCCTCGGTCCGCACCGTCACCGCGACTGACTTCGGCACACCGGCCGGCGACGGCAGCGGCCGCCGGTGAGCGGCACCCGTGCGTCGTCCCGGTTTCCCTCACCCCCGCCCGGACGCGGGAAGAAGCGCACGCTCGCGCGCACCATCATCGCCGGCATCGCCGGCGTCGCTGCCGTCGTCGTCGCGATCGTCGTGATCGTGGCGCTGATCCCGCGACCGCCGTCGCCGCCCGGCCCGGGCACCACGATCGTGACCTCCACCGACTCGAAGGCCCTCGTCGCCGCCGGTACGTCCAAGGCGGGCACGCCGGCGCACGCCGCGGCGGAGTATCTCGGCGAGCAGCCCACGGCCGTCTGGCTCACCCCCGAAGCGGAGCCGATCGGCCAGGTCGGCGACCGCGTGGCCGAGCTCGCCGCCGAGGCGCGATCGCAGAACGCCGCGCTGGCGCTGGTCATCTACGGCCTGCCGGAACGCGACTGCGGGCAGTTCTCGGCGGGCGGTCTGGAATCCGCCGACTACGAGACGTGGACCGCGGAGATCGGCGGCGCGCTGCGCGAGGCATCCGAGGTCCGCTCCATCCTCGTCCTCGAGCCGGACAGCCTGGCGCTCGCGCCGGAATGCGGCAACATCGAGGACCGCGCCGACCAGCTGAGCAAGGCGATCGACGCGCTGCGGGCCGGCGACTCCTGGATCTATCTGGATGCAGGCCACTCGCAGTGGCTCCCGGTCACCGAGATGGCATCGCTCATCTCGCAGGTGGGCGACCTCGGTCGCGTGCGCGGGTTCGCCACCAACGTGTCCAATTACAACGCGACCGACGAGGAGGTCGACTACGCGCACCGTCTGGCCGATGCCCTCGGCGGTGGCCTCCACGCCGTCATCGATACATCGCGCAACGGTGCCGGCTCGAACGGCGAGTGGTGCAATCCGTCCGGCCGTCTGATCGGCGAGCCGGGCGGCTCGATCGGCGATGACGTGGTCGATACGAACCTGTGGATCAAGGTTCCCGGCGAGAGCGACGGCTCGTGCAACGGGGGCCCGGCGGCGGGCGCCTGGTGGTCGAAGGCAGCGATCGAGCTCACCCGCGACGTGCGCTGATGACGCAGCGCACGTCCGCGTCTGTGTAGCATCGGTAGCACCTCACACTCGCGAGTGCATCCGACCGATGGCGTTCCGCTCCCCGGGTGCGACGCCGCCCCACGCGAGCAGAGAGTGATTTGCGCATGAACAACGCCGCCGAGGTGCCCAAGACCGCAGTCATCATCGAGGACGACGCCGACATCCGGCACATCCTCGCCGAGGTGCTCGAGGCCGCAGGATTCTCGACCGTCTCGGTCGGCAACGGCCTGGACGGCGTTCGCGCCGTGCTCACGTACCAGCCCCTCATCACGACGCTGGACGTCAACCTGCCTGGGATCGACGGGTTCGAGGCGACGCGACGGATCCGCGCGCAGTCCGACACCTACATCATCCTGCTCACCGGTCAGAGCGACGAGACCGACGTGATCCTGGGCCTGAGCGCCGGGGCCGACGAGTACATCGTCAAGCCGTTCCGCCCGCGCGAACTGCGCGCCCGCATCGAGGCGATGCTGCGCCGCCCGCGCAACACCGGGACCGCCACCCCGCCCAGCGCCGCACCGGGCCGCGAGAGCGTGGGGCCCTCGTTCCCCGCCGGACGACCCGCCGCCACGGCGATCCCCGTCGTTCCGGCAGCCGGCGACGCCGCGGCATCCGATGACGTGGTCGTTCTGGCAGAGGCATCCGGCACCGCCCTCGCCACGACCGGCGCGGACTCGACCGTGATCGCCGTGGCCGACGACGGCACCTGGCTCGAGCACCGCGACCTCCGGCTCGACCCGGATTCGCGGATCGTGATCCTCGGCAACACCGAGCTCGAGCTCACCCGCACCGAGTTCGACCTGCTCGCCGCGCTCCTGGAATCCAAGCGACGCGTGCGCAGCAAGGCCGACCTCACGCTGCTGCTGCGCGGCGAGTCCTACGTGACGAGTTACTTCGTCGGCGACGCCGACAAGCGTGCCATCGAGGCGCACATGACCAACCTGCGCCGCAAGCTGAACGACAATCCGTCGAATCCGCGCTACATCGAGACGGTGCGCGGCGTCGGCTACCGGCTGACCTCCGACCGCATCGCCTGACACCGACGACCGCGTCGCGCTCGGCGGACGCGCGAATGCCCCGGCTCGAATCGAGCCGGGGCATTCCGCTGTGCGATGTCAGACCTTGAAGCCGTGCTGACGACGGACCAGGCGCAGGAACATCATGAGCGTCTGCAGGACGGTGACGACGCCGACGATCGGCCAGCCGATCCAGAGGATGGTCGACTGGGCGACCGTGCCCAGGAGCGTCCAGATGAAGGCGAGGGCGATGACGACCGCGAAGACGACGATGAGCGGCGTCCAGTGCCCGAGGCCCGCGCCCTTCTCGGCCTTGGCCTGCATCGCCCAGTTGTCGACCTTCTTGCGGGAGAGGAACCGGGTCCAGGAGCGCAGGAAGTGCGCCAGCCGGATCCACATGTAGATCTCCGCCGGGAAGAACAGGACGGCGAACAGGATGTCGCGCGAGTCGTGGTTCTTCATGGTCATCGCCATGCGCAGGTTCAGCGCGAGGGCCATGCCCACCGGGATGAGCCACCACGGGGAGAAGACGAAGGCGCCGATCGAGAGCGAGGCGGCCAGCAGCGTGATGAACGCGACCCGCACGAACAGGTTCGTGAGCATGCCGAAGTTCTCCAGCCACCGCACGCGCAGGTTCGGGTGGAACGGCTGACCCTTCGTGTCGCCGCGCTGGCCGGGCCACATGAGCTCGATCGCGCCGTAGGTCCACTTGACCTGCTGCGCGTCCAGGGCGCGGAGGGTGGTCATGCCGCCGACGTCGGCGCGGGCGAAGGGGCTGATCTTGGTGAGGTACCCGGCGCTCTTGATCTGCAGCGACAGCAGCGAGTCCTCGACCTCGCTGTCCTTGACCCACGGCGCGCTCTGGTGGTTCTGCTTCATCACGTCACGCAGTGCCTGCGTCGAGAAGATCGAGAACTGCCCGCCGAGGACGGCCATGTTGCGGCCGCGCAGCAGGTTCTGCAGGTTGAAGGCCGCGAACTGCGAACGCTGACCCGTGATGAGGAACTTCGCGATGAAGCCCTTGATCGGCTTGTCGTCGATCGAGTAGATCGCCGAGATGCCGCCGATGCGGGTGTCCGAGATCGCCTCGGTCTCCAGCAGCTCGATCGCCTTCGAGTCCGCGACCGTGTCGCCGTCGACGCCCAGCAGGTAGTCGTAGCCCTCGACGAGCGCGTAGCCGTAGTTGAGCGCGCCGACCTTCTTGTCGGGGTTCTTGCCGATGTCGTGCACGAAGAGCTCGGTGAACTGCTCGCCGAGCTCGGTGACCATCTCGTGCGGGCCGGCGTACTGCGAGGCGATCTTCACCGTCGCGTCGGTGGTGTTGTTGACGACCACGTGGATCACGTCGGGAACGCGGGTCTGGCTGAGCAGCGACTCGATCACCTGGGCGATCGACTCCTCCTCGTTGTATGCGGGGATGACGCAGCCGATGGTCGAGCGGTGCACAGACGAGCCGTCGAGCACCTCGTCGAAGTCGTCGGGGAAGCCGTGCGTGTTGTCCTCGACGACCACGAGGTCGGCGGCCGAGATGTTGCGGCGGGCGAGGTCAGTCATGTCAAAGCCTTCGTGGGAGTCGGTGGATCAGGATGAAGTCCGTTGCCGGGCTGAGCTGCAGCCCTCGGCGTTGGTTCAAGCATCGGAGATCGACCGCGAGGAGCGCAGAACACAGCCAGCGCTCAGCCCGCAGTTCTGCACGGGATCGTGCGAAGAAAGCGCCGGAACCTCAGGATGCGCAAGATTCGCGCAAGAAAACCGCCGGACGGCGCCGGAAACTCAGTCGGTGGCGGCGATCGCGACGGTCAGCGTGTCGGTCGCGGTCTGCTTCGCGTACTCGGTGGAGGTCGGCGTCGTCTGCACGAGGAAGTCGTAGGTGAACTGCAGCGTGACGTGCGTCGCCTCGGCGGGAACCGGCCCGACGTTGAAGGTCTGCGAGTAGCTGTAGGGCGAGAGCACCAGGTAGCCGGGGCTCACCGTGGCCTGATCGGTCTGCGCCGACAGGGCGTCGAGATCTTCTGTCGCGGTGCCCGGGACGGCGACCATCGTGGCCCGCTGCAGGTACACCTTCTGACCGTCGTTCGGGGTGATGGTGGTCACCATCGACAGGCTGACGGGCTTGACCGCCGACGCCGTCCACTTGTCCATCGTCAGATCCGACCAGTAGTCGACGGTGGCCGCGACGGCACCGGTCTGCAGGGCGCGCTGCGTGGAGCCGCTGGACAGGTCGTTGGGCACCGGCGCCGCCACGGTGGCGCTCTTGCTCGGCTTCGGGCTGCTGCTCGCGCCCGGCGCGTCCCAGGGAGCGGGTCCGCAGCCGACGAGGAGTGCCGCGAGCGCCGTGGCGCCCAGCGCTCCCGCGAGAACGCGATGCCGTCGAACGTTCATGAGGCCCCCACCCGAAGTCCGCAGCGACGCCCGTCGCCTCCGCATCCGGTCAGTCTAGTGGCGCGAGTGGGGCCGACCCGTCACCCGGAGGTCAGGCGCCTCGCAGCCGTTCGGCGAGATACGCGTGCAGCGTCTCGAGCGGCACGCGCTCCTGCGCCATCGTGTCGCGGTCGCGCACGGTGACCGCGCGGTCCTCGAGCGAATCGAAGTCGACGGTGATGCAGAACGGCGTGCCGATCTCGTCCTGACGGCGGTAGCGGCGACCGATCGCACCGGCGTCGTCGAAGTCGACGTTCCACTCGCCGCGCAGGTCGGCGGCCACTTCGCGGGCGATCGGCGAGAGCTGCTCGTTGCGCGAGAGCGGCAGCACTGCGGCCTTGACCGGCGCCAGGCGCGGGTCGAGCTTGAGCACCGTGCGGGTGTCGGTGCCGCCCTTGGCGTTGGGCACCTCCTCCTCGAAGTACGAATCGACCAGGAACGCCATCATGGCGCGGGTGAGGCCGAACGAGGGCTCGATGACGTAGGGGGTGTAGCGCTCGCCGCTGGCCTGATCGAAGTAGGTGAGCGACTGACCGGATGCCTCGGAGTGGCTCTTCAGGTCGTAATCGGTGCGGTTGGCGACACCCATCAGCTCGCCCCACTGCTTGCCGGCGAAGCCGAACTCGTACTCGACGTCGATCGTGCCGGCCGAGTAGTGCGCGCGGTCTTCGGCGGGCACGTCGAACCGGCGCATGTGCGCGGGGTCGATGCCCAGATCGACGAACCAGTTCCAGCACGCCTCGACCCAGTGCTCGAACCACTCCTGGGCCTCGGCGGGGGGCACGAAGAACTCGATCTCCATCTGCTCGAACTCGCGCGTGCGGAAGATGAAGTTTCCGGGCGTGATCTCGTTGCGGAAGGCTTTTCCGACCTGACCGACGCCGAACGGCGGCTTCTTGCGCGACGCGGTCACGACGTTGCCGAAGTTCACGAAGATGCCCTGGGCCGTTTCGGGGCGCAGGTAGTGCAGGCCCGACTCGTCGTCGACGACGCCGAGGTAGGTCTTCATCAGACCCGAGAACGCCTTCGGCTCGGTGTACTGGCCGCGGGTGCCGCAGTTCGGGCACGGCGCATCGGCCAGCCCGTTCTCGGCGGGGCGCCCCTTGCGGGCCTCGTAGTCCTCGATCAGGTTGTCGGCGCGGAAGCGGCGATGGCAGCTGAGGCACTCCACGAGCGGGTCGGTGAAGGTCGCGACATGACCGGATGCCTCCCACACGCGCTTGGGCAGGATGACCGAGGAGTCGAGGCCGACCATGTCGCCGCGGCCCCGGACGAACGTCTGCCACCACTGGCGCCGGATGTTCTCCTTCAGCTCCGTGCCGAGGGGGCCGTAGTCCCACGCCGAGCGGGATCCGCCGTAGATCTCACCGGCCTGGAACACGAACCCGCGGTGACGGGCGAGGGCGATGACTTTGTCGAGGCGGGACTGCTCGGCCACGGTGGCTCCAATGGTCGGGTGAGGGTGCGGATTCGCGGCGCCGCGCAGGGCGCGGCATCCATCAATCCTATCCGCGGCTACGCACCCGTCTGCGGGCGATCCGGCTCACCGGTCGCGCTGTTGAACTCGCGCTCCCAGTCCTGCAGTTCCTTGCGCTTGCCGATCAGACCGTCCAGCGACACCTGGAAGTGCAGGCCCCTGCGCGCATTGACCTGCTTGATGTTCTCGACGAGCTCCTCCGAGACGGCGGTGACCGCGCCGCTCACCTCGCGCACGCGATCGTCGGGGTCTTCCCAGAGGCCCTGGTGGGTGAGGATGTCCAGCAGATAGTCGCGCCCGACCGCGGCCGTCAGCTTGCGCAGCTTGTCGTCGTACTCGACGGCGGCGATGCTCAGCTGGCCTTCGGCGCTGCGCCGATCGATGCGCGAGAACAGCTCGGTCGTGTTGGTGACGATGGCGTCGAGGTCGTCGCGCGTTCGCGCGGCGACCGCGTCGCCGGATGCCGCGAGGTCGGCGTACTCGGGGATCAGCGATCGCAGCACGACGAGCTGGTTCTCGACGCCCTCGGGCAGCTTCTCGTCCGCGCGTGCACGCCGCCGGCGACGCGAACTCACCAGCAGCCCGATAGCGACGCTGATCGCCGCGATCACCGCAGCGCTCGCGAGCACGATGCCGACGATCGCTCCGCCGTCCGATCCCGCCTCGGGGATGGCCACATTCTGGTCGCCGGCGGTCTGCACGCCGATCACCGTCTCGGTCAGCGCATCGGTCAGGCTGCCGGCCGAGCCCTCTGCCTCGTTGGCGATCTGCATCGCCCGCCCGGACTCGAGGACCCGTGACCCTGCGGAGAGGTCGTCGCCCACGGCCACGATGATCGTGTCGTAGGTGGTCTTCCCTGCCAGCGCGGAGACGATGTCGGGACCGGATGCCTCCAGCGCTGCGTTGTCCGAGAACACCGCGATCGCGATCGAATCGCCCGATACCTGCTGCTGCAGCGTGTCGCGAAGGGCACCCGCGCCGCTCACTTCCGACGAGACGAAGACGTTGCTGGCGGCCAGAGCATCGGCCGCCTCGTCGATGTACCCGTCGGCGGCGGTGAGGATCAGGGTCATCGTCGCTGCCTAGAAGTTGTTGATGACCGAGGCGAACACGAGATCGATCTTCGCGGCGTCGGACGCATCGAACCACTGGCCCCCGGTGGCCTCGGCGATGCGCTGCAGCGCCGAGCTGTCTGCTCCCTCGCCGTAGGCGATCGGGAAGATGCGCACCGGAGCGTCGTCGCCGCCCTCGCGCGAGGCCTGCGAGATCTTGGCGATCAGCGAATCCAGCGAGATCGAGGAGTCGGTGTCCTGCCCGTCCGAGAGTACGACGATCGCGTTGATGCGTCCGGGTTCGGCCCGCGCCACCATGTTGTCGTACGCGAGCGCGATGGAATCGTAGAGCGGGGTGCCCTGACGCGTGGCGTAGTGCAGGTCATCGAGCGAGGTGTCCAGCGACTCGCGGTCCGATCCGAGGGGCTCGACGTCACGGAGCACCGCGATGCCCTTGCCGGCTTCGGACTCGATATCGGTCGTGAACGCCCAGACGCCGACCTCGTCGCTGGAGCGGAAGTGGCTGAGCGTGGACTGGGCACCCTCGATCGCGCCGTCGAGCTTGGACCGTCCGTCGCCGATCGGGTCGTCCATCGATCCGGAGATGTCGATGAGCTCGAGCACCGACGACGGCTTGCGGATCTGCGTCCACTGGTCGATCGCGGCCGAGACGACATCGACGCTCGGGCGAGGGAGCGTGATCGCCGGGCCCGCGGCATCCACCCCGTACTCGCCCGTGAACAGATCGCCGAGCGGCACCGACTCGTCCAGCGGCCGGAAGCCGTACTCGGGCAGGATGCGCTGCGCGGCGGTGGTCTGCAGGAAGGCGGCGAACGCGTTGCCGGCTTCGGTCTGCTCCGGCGTGACCCAGTCCGCGCCGAGCACGGTGATCGGGTTGTCCGACCACATCGATCCGCCCTCGGGGTAGATCGCGACGAGCTTCTCCTTCGGCGGCTTCAGCGTCTCGCCGGGCTGCACGGTGTGCGAGTCGGGGTTGCCCTGGTTGTAGTTGAGCAGCGAGGTCTCCTCGAGCGCGACCGCCGAGACGTAGCCCGACCCGCCGGCACCGTTCTGCGTCTCGTCGTACAGGGTGTTCAGCACCTTGCCCGTGGTGTCGCCGTAGTGGATGACGCACTCCTCGAAGACGCGGGAGAAGTCAGCGGCGGCAGCCACATCGGCCGAGGTCAGGTCGGAGGTCTTCCCGGATGCCTCGTACGACTGCATCAGGATCGCCGACAGGCCCGTGGTCGAGGTGTTCGGGTTGGTCTTGGAGATCTTGAACGATCCCCACACGTCCTTGCCGACGCTCGCCCAGCCCCGCGGGTTCGAGCACAGCTGCTCGAGGTCGGTGATGCTCACCGGCGAAGCCGGGTAGCCGAGGGCGCGCGCCATGGCCTCCGGCATCCCGAACACGACCGGCGTCCGCGTGAACGACTCGGGCTCGCCGACGAGTGCCGGGGAGCCTGCGGCCGCCACGCGCTCGGTCCACACGGTGGATGCCGGCGACCACAGCGTGGGCCACAGCTCGGTGTTCTCGTTCGGCCAGCTGTCCTGACTCGCCGTCAGGAAGCGGGTTGCGTCTCCGGAAGAGACGTTGATCGGGCGAACGGTCGCGCAGGTGTCGAGTCCGTCGTGCTCCGGTGACTCCTTGAAGGCGTCGGCGAGCGCGTCGAGCATGTTGACCTTCTCGGACGATGTCGCCACGACGATGTGCGTGCAGCCGTCGTCGATGAAGTCACCCGTTCCGCCGTCGGCCCCGTTGCCGCCGCCTCCGCCGAAGCAGCCCGTCAGCGCGACCGCGGCACCGGTGAGCAGCGCGGCGAGGGCGAGCAGCCGGCGCGGCCGGAGCGCGCTCCCCGTCGGTAGCGGAGAATCACTGCGGGCGGCGGTTCGCCATGAGCCGGGTGCCATGGGACCAGCGTACGGCGCGGCGCCATCGGGCGCGGATGAGTCTCGGCGAAGACACGGCGTCAGACCGCGCGAAGCGCCTCGCGGGGGAGGTCGGCGATGCCGTGCGGCCGGTCGCCGCGGCCGCGCGAGATCAGGTGATCCCACCGGGACAGGACGATCCGGCACGCATCGTCCTGTTCCGGCGTGTTCTCCTGTCCCCGTCGCGGGGCTCCCGGCGCAGGACTACCATTCGGCGCATGAGCGCTGCACCGGACGAGGCGGCCGCGGCCGCCGGGGTCGGCGACGCCGCGGAGGTCGACGCCTTCGCAGCGCGGATCTTCCAGCAGGTGCTCGACGGCATGGAGGCCCTCGCCGTGTACGTCGGCGACCGGCTCGGGCTGTACCGCGTGCTGGCCAGCGGCGACGCGCTGTCGATCGACGAGTTCGCCCGACGCACCGGCATGCACCCGCGCTACGCCCGCGAGTGGCTGGAGCAGCAGGCCGTGAGCGGCATCCTCACCGCGCAGGACGACGGCGACGTCGTGCGCTTCCGTCTTCCCGGGGCGCATGCCGAGGTGCTCGCCGACGAGCGATCGCTCGCGTACACCTCGCCGGCGGCGCGGATGCTGGTGGCCGCGGCATCCCGTCTTCCCGAGCTCCTGGAGGCGTACCGCGGCGGGGGCGGCGTCTCCTGGGAGCAGTTCGGGGCGGATGCGCGCGATGCGCAGGGCGACATGAACCGGCCGTGGTTCGAGCGCGCGCTGGGCGCGGCCTTGGCGGGGGTTCCGGCCGTTCACGAGGTGCTCTCCCGCGCGGGAGCGCGGCTCGCCGACGTGGGCTGCGGGCACGGATGGTCGACGATCGCGCTGGCGCGCGCCTACCCCGGGGCCGAGGTGCTCGGAGTCGACGTCGACGCCCCGTCGCTTCAGGCCGCTCGCCTGCATGCCGCCGGGATGCCGGCGGTGTCGTTCCGGCTGGCGGCCGGCGAGGACCTGGCGGATCTGGCCGGCACGCGTCAGAACGGCCGCCTGGACGCGGCGTTCATCTTCGAAGCCCTCCACGACATGCCGGATCCGGTCGGCGTGCTGCGCGCGATCCGCGACGCCGTCAAGGACGACGGGGTCGTGGTCGTGATGGACGAGGCGGTCGCCGACCGGTTCGCGCCCGACGGCGACGAGATCGACCGGATCATGTACGCCTACAGCCTGTTCATCTGCCTGCCCGACAGCATGTCGACGCCGGAGTCCGTGGCCACCGGCACGGTGATGCGGCCGGCGACGCTCGACGCGTATGCGCGCGCGGCCGGATTCTCCGGGACCGAGGTGCTCCCGATCGACGGGTTCGCGGCGTTCCGCTTCTACCGACTGCTGGTCTGACCGAGCCCGTTCAGCCCTGCCCCGGGCCGAAGCCGCACCAGTCCGAGACCCAGCGGAGGATGTCCCCGCGGAGTCGCTCGGATGCCGCGACCTCGACCACCCCGACGGCGCCGTCGACCTGGACGCCGAGGTTGAAGACCGTGCCGCGCTTGTCCTCCATGACCGCGTGCGGATCGCAGCGGAGCGGCACCAGGGGGACTTCGACCTCGCGCACGGCGGTTCCGGGGGCGAGTGCGAGCGGCAGGGCGATTGCGAGCGGGAATGGCGTCGGCAGGTCGGCGAACTGCAGCAGGTTCGTCGTCTCGATCTGCACCAGTTCGCCCGTGGCCGCGGCGGTGGCGCTCCCCGGCGTGATCGACAGGACGAGCTGGGCAGGCGACGGCGCCGCACTCGGAGTGAACGAGGTCCACTCGAGGGTCGCGAGCTGGGCGAGGTCGTGCCGCAGGCACTCCTTCTCGTGCACGAGCTCGGTGAAGCCGAGCGGGTCGGCCACCTCCACGGTGGCGGTGCGGGCGGCATCGTCGTTTCCGACGGCGAACTCGAGGGTGACGCGGCTCGTGCGCTCCGCGGCATCCGGCTCGTCGTCGCACGCCGATTCGGGCAGCTCGATCCGCAGGTCGACGGTGCGGCCCGCGGCGATCCCGCTCTCGCGCTCTCGCACACTCGGGCCTGTGAACCAGTCGTCGTCGAACGTGACCCGGGTGATGACGAGGTCATCGTCCGACGCATTCACCACCCGCACCTGAGCGCCGCGCTCGGCGACATCGGAACGCAGCTGGTAGAGCTCCACCTCGATGCCCTCGGGCAGCGCGCCGGCGGTCGGGGCGCTCGGCGACGGTGCGGCGCCGGGCGCGCACGCGGCGAGCGCGAGGATCAGCGCGCTTCCCACGAGCGCCGCGACGCGACGCCTCCAGGTTCCCCGGGTCGGGACGACCGTCATCCATTCAGGGTACGCGTGGGACCGTGCCGGGCCGAGCGGATGAGAGCGCGCGGCGGGAGTACGCGCGCCTCAGCGCGCCGGCACGAGTTCACGCCGCAGCGGCACGAAGGTCGCGCGTGCCCGACGAGGACGCTCGCGTCGCGGCGCCATCGGCGCGGAGCGCGGGCTGGGGTGCAGGACGGCGGTGAGCCGGTCGACGTAGATGCGCATGGTGATCTCCTTCGCGAGGAAGGAGGGGGCACATGCGCCGCAGATACACGCTGATCCGGAATCAGCCGAACGGGGACGCGCCGGACTCGTCCGGCCGCCTCGGACGCAGGGTCGACGGCGCGGGCCACGCCAGCACCATCCGCTGCACCGGCACATCGATCGCGCCGAAGTCGTCGGTCTGCACGATCACGCGTCCCGGCTCGCCGACACCACCAGGGGTGACCTCGACGAGCCGGACGCGCCACGGCTCGGGTGTGACGCCCTCCAGCATCCAGATCTCCGCCAGCCAGCCGAGCCCGCGCTCCTCGAGCACCGCCTCCGCATCGAGCCACTCCACGGGAGACGATGCCTCACGGCCGAGCAGGTCGACGGCGACCCAGAACTCACCGGCGGGCCGGATCCATCCGACGAGTTCGCCGTCGTCGCGGCGGTGCGGCGTGAAGTCGGCGGGGATCATCCCCTCACGCTAGGACAGCAGCGCGTACGCCCGCACCGGGAACGTGCCGAAGCCCTCGACCGCTGGAGGTGCTGCGGTGAAGCGCGCGCCGCGCGGGGGCAGCTGCTCGAGGCGCGTCAGATGCTCGACCACGTGCACGCCGGCCGCCAGCAGCAGCGAGTGCGCCGGGCGCTGGCCGCCCGATTCGGTGTCGTCGATGTTCAGCGAGTCGATCCCGACCAGCACGACGCCCGCGTCGATCAGCCACTGCGCGCCCTCGCCGGTCAGGAACGGCGCTCCAGTGCCGTACGCGGGCGTGCCGAAGTGCCGGTCCCAGCCGGTGTGCAGCAGGACGGCCGTGCCGCGGACGTCGCGATCGGCCAGGGATGCGGGGCGGATGCCGCGATCCGACGCGCTCCAGGCGTCGTCGAGATGGAACACCTCGGCCGGGAGATCGACGAGGGAGGCGAGCTCGAGCCCGGCGAGATCAGGGCCTTCGGCGTAGCGGTGGAACGGCGAGTCGAGGTAGGTCCCGGTGTTGCCGATCATCGTGATGATGTCCATGGCGAACTCGGTCCCCGGTGCGTACTTCGCACGCGAGTCCTCGCGCGTCAGGTGCGAGGCGATCGTCGGGGCGGGCAGTCCCGGGTAGGTCACGAGGCCCGCGCGGATCGGGTGGCTGAGATCGATCACTGCACGATCGATCTCTGCACGATCGATCTCTGCACGATCGATCACTGCACGGTCGATCACTGCACGATCAGCGTTTCGGGTCCCGGCGTCACCGGCACCGTTCCCGACACCGCGGCTGCCGCGGTGGGCCTCCTCGACGATCTCCAGGCCGGTGATCTCGACCGTGCCGACGAGGGTCAGACCGAGGTGGCGCACGAGCAGCAGCTCGAGGTCGGCGGTCGAGATGTCGGCGCCGGGCAGGTCGAGGCGGAACCCCTCGCCGGTCAGTCCTCCGCCGTTGGCGAAGCGGATGTCGAAGTCGAAGACGGCGCGGGAGTCGGGCATCCGGCCAGCTTAGGGACGCGGCATCCGATCGTCGGAGGATCGGCGCTTCGTCGGAGGATTCGGCAGGAATCCTCCGACGATGGTGCAATCCTCCGACGGTGCCCGGGGTGCGAGGGGTCAGGGCCGCACGAACAGGTAGCCGCGCTCGTCGTCGAACCCACCGATCGCGAGGCCGTCGGCCAGGTGTCCGAGAACGCCCTCGCGCACGCGGACCCGCCAGGCCGCAGCCTCCGCCGGATCCTCCCGACGGAGCGCGGCGATGTCGGTCGGCACGGCAACCGCGGCCACCACCGCGTCGGCAGGCGGCGTCGGCACTGGAGGCGCGGCGAGCGCCCACGACACCATGACCCGGTCGGTCTCGTCGCCGCGGTTGACGCCGTCGTCCATCGGACCGTAGTGGTCGACGAGGTACTCGGTCGCCCGCGCGCCGAGCACGCGCAGGTTGAAATGCGCGTTTCGGGCGACCAGCGGGTCGAAGGTCCAGGTGATGTGGCCGACGTCGCGCGCGAACGCCCACTCCCGCTGGTGCTGCTTGAGCACCCGCCCGAGCCCGCGGCTCTGCAGGCCCGGCAGGACGCCGGTGATGTGCGAGTGCATCGAGCGCACGGCGGGTGCTGCGAAGAAGGCGATGGATGCTCCGACCATGCGATCGCCGTCGTACAGGCCCACCACGTAGTTGCCGGAGTAGGCCAGCGCGCGGATGAGGTTCGGCGGCATCGCGTCGCGGTCACCGGCCCACACCGAGCGCAGCACGGCGGCCGCCTCGTGGATCTGCTCGATCGTCTCGAGCTGCTCGATGCGGATGCGGGGTTCGGGCGTCGACTCGCTCACCCGACCAGTGTCGCACCGCACGATGCAGGGGGGTACGCGCAGGGCCACCCGAGACCCTCCGCTGCGCCGATAGCCTGAATCAATGGGATCACGGGACGAGGACGCACGAAGACGACTCTCCCGGATGCCCCGTCAGGGCGTGATCGTCGCGGTTCTGGCCTTCACGGGCCTGGTGTCTTCGTTCATGTTCACCCTGATGGTGCCGATCCAGTCGAAGCTGCCGGAACTGCTGAACGCGAGCCGCGACGACACCGCCTGGGTGGTCACCTCGACCCTGCTGGCGGCAGCCGTGATCACGCCGATCTCGGGCCGCCTGGGCGACATGTACGGCAAGCGGCGCATCGTGCTGGTGCTCCTGGGCGTCATGATCGCCGGATCCGTCATCGCCGCGTTCTCGCCCGGCATCGTGGGCATCATCGTCGGCCGGACGCTGCAGGGCGCGATCGTCGGCGTGGTGCCGCTGGGCATCTCGATCCTGCGCGACGTGCTCCACGAGAACCGCGTCGATTCCGCGATCGCCCTGATCAGCGCCACACTGGGCGTGGGCGGTGCGCTCGGACTCCCGATCAGCGCCGTCATCACCGAGCAGAGCGACTGGCACCTTCTCTTCTGGGTCGCGGCTGCGTTGGGCGCCATCGGGTTCGTGCTGGTGCTGTGGATCGTGCCGGTCAGCGTGCTGCGCACCGCCGGGCGCTTCGACTTCGTCGGCGCCGCCGGCCTGGCGGTCGGGCTGATCGGCGTCCTCCTCGCCATCTCACGCGGGAACGAATGGGGCTGGGGCTCGCCCGCCACGCTCGGGACCGGTCTGGGCGGGCTCGTCGTCCTGGTGGCGTGGGGCTGGTTCGAGCTGCGGATCGCGGAGCCGCTCCTGGACCTCCGCGTCGCCGCTCGACCGGCCGTGCTGCTGACGAACATCGCATCGGTGGCGATGGGATTCGCACTGTTCTCCTCGAACGTCAGCTACCCGCAGATCCTCGAACTGCCGGTGGCGACTGGCGTCGGCTTCGGCCTTTCGCTCCTGGCCGCGAGCCTGATCGTGATGCCCTCCGGCCTGGTGATGATGGTCCTCTCCCCGGTGGCCGGACGGATGGCGCGACGCACCGGTCCGAAGCTGCTGCTCGTGCTCGGTGCGCTCTCACTCGTGGTCGCCTACGGCTTCACGCTGCTGTTCTCCTCCGAGGTATGGCACATCCTCGTGGCGAACATCATCATCGGCGTCGGCATCGGCTTCGGCTACGCGTCGATGCCGATGCTCATCATGCGCTCGGTGCCGCAGAGCGAGACGGGTGCCTCGAACGGCCTGAACGCGCTGTTCCGCTCGCTCGGCACGAGCGTGGCCGCCGCGGTGATCGGCGCGGTGCTGGCCACGTACTCGGTGGAGTTCGAGAGCACGCAGGTGCCGACGGGCACGGCGTTCACGCTCTCGTTCGTGCTGGGCGGGATCGCTGCCGTGATCGCCCTCGTCGTCGCCCTGTTCATTCCGACCAAGCGGGCTCCCGAGGAGCGGCATCCCTCCCTTCCGAACTGACCTCGCGCTAGCCTGACGGCCATGAGCAACGGCAACGAGGCCGCTTCGGCCACGACTCAGGTGGACGCAGGCGGCGATCGCGACGCGCGGTTCTTCGGCCAGCCGTGGGCGCTGGCCCACGTGTTCGGCGTGGAGATGTGGGAGCGGTTCAGCTTCTACGGCATGCAGGGAATCCTGCTGATCTACATGTACTACTCGATCGCCGAGGGCGGATTGGGGATGCCGGAGGCGATCGCCACCGGCATCGTCGGCGCCTACGGCGGCGCGGTGTACCTCTCCACGATCCTCGGTGCATGGCTGGCCGACCGGCTGTTCGGCTCGGAGCGCGTGCTGTTCGCCAGCGCGATCGTCATCATGGCGGGCCACATCGGACTCGCGCTCGTCCCCGGCTTCTGGGGGCTCGGCATCGGCCTCGTGCTCGTGGCCATCGGATCCGGTGGGCTGAAGGCCAACGCGACCTCGGTCGTCGGAACCCTCTACACCGACGACGACCCGCGCCGGGACGCCGGCTTCTCGCTGTTCTACCTCGGCATCAACCTCGGCGCGTTCTTCGGACCGCTGTTGACGGGGCTCCTGCAGACCACCTGGGGATTCCACTGGGGGTTCGGGCTGGCGGCGGTCGGCATGGGTCTCGGGTTGATCCAGTACTCGTTCGGACGGAAGCAACTGCCCGCTCAGGCGCGCGCGGTGCCGAACCCGCTGCCGCGGAGCCGGTATGGCCTCGTGATCGGGGTGGCGATCGCCGCCGTGGTCGTGCTGATCGTGCTGGTGCTGGTCGGGGTCATCCGTGCGGACAACCTCGCCCTGATCGTGATCATCGCCGTGATCGCAGCGACGCTCGCGTACTTCTTCGTGATCCTCTCCAGCAGCAGGATCACCGCGATCGAGCGTTCGCGGGTGTTCGGCTTCATCCCGCTGTTCATCGTGAGCGTCGGGTTCTGGTCGCTGTACCAGCAGCAGTTCACCGTGCTCACGGTCTACTCCGACAAGCGTCTGGACCGCTCGATCTTCGGCTGGGAGATGCCGGTGTCGTGGGTGCAGTCGATCAACCCGATCTTCATCATCGTGCTCTCGGGCGTCTTCGCCGCGATCTGGACGAAGCTGGGCACCCGGCAGCCGACGACGCCGATCAAGTTCGGACTCGGAGCGATCGTGATGGGAGCCGCGTTCCTGCTGTTCCTGCCGTTCGCGAACGGCGCGCCCAACAGCACGCCGCTGCTGGCGATCGTCGGTATCCTGTTCGTCTTCACGGTCGCCGAGCTGCTGATCTCGCCGGTCGGGCTGTCGGTCACGACGAAGCTGGCGCCGAAGGTGTTCCAGACGCAGATGGTGGCGCTGTTCTTCCTGTCCGTCGCGCTCGGCACCGCACTGGCCGGATTCCTCGCGCAGTTCTACGACCCGGAGAACGAGGTCCCGTACTTCACGATCCTCGGATTCGTCGCGATCGGTCTGGGCGCGGCGCTGCTGCTGTCGATCAAACCGGTGCTCGCACTGATGAAGGGCGTCCGCTAGCCCTTTCACCGGGACGCGGAAGCGCCCGGCCCGCGAAGCGGGCCGGGCGCTGTGGCGCAGCGACTGCTCAGAAGTCGAAGTCGCCGATGTTCTCCGCGTCGAACACGAACGGGTCGCCCAGGAGCACAGCGCCGTCGGCGCCGACCTCGAACGAGCCGAGCTTGCCGGCCTCGAACGTGTCGCCCTCTTCGCCGGTGATCTCACCGGTGATGAGCGCCTGCGTCGCGAAGGCTGCCAGGTAGCCGAGGTCGGCCGGGTTCCACAGCGCGAAGGCGGTGACGGTGCCATCCTCGACGTACTCGCGCATCTGGTTCGGCGTGCCCAGGCCGGTCAGTGCGACCTTGCCCTTGTACTCCGAGGTCGACAGGTAGCGGGCCGCTGCGGCGATGCCGACCGTGGTCGGCGAGACGATGCCCTTGAGCTCCGGGTAGGTCTGCAGGAGCGCGGCGGTCTTGTCGAACGAGGTCTGGTCGTCGTCGTCACCGTAGACGACCTCGACGAGCTCGATGTCGGGGTGGCTGGCGGCCAGCTCCTCCTTCATCATCTCGATCCAGGCGTTCTGGTTGGTGGCGTTGGCCGATGCCGACAGCACGGCGATCTGACCGGCGTCGCCGATCTGCTCGGCGATCAGGTCGACCTGGACCTTCGCGATGCCCTCGCTCGTTGCCTGGTTGATGAACAGGTCGCGGCACTCGGGGTTGGTGTCCGAGTCGAACGTGACCACCTTGACGCCGGCGCTGCGCGCCTCGTCGAGGGCGTCGCACAGGGCCTCGGGGTCGTTGGCCGAGACGATGAGTCCGCCGGCGCCCTGCTGGGCGGCCGTCTGGATGTACTGCACCTGCGAGGTGGGCGACGCCTCGCTGGGGCCGACCTCCTCGAACGTGCCGCCGAACTCCTCAGTGGCCTCTTCGGCTCCGCCGGTCGAGGTGTCGAAGTACGGGTTGCCGAGGTTCTTCGGCAGCATCGTGATCGACAGGTTGGCGTCGCCGCCGTCCGAGCCCTCGGTGGCGGTGCCACCGCTCGAGCCCGAGCAACCGGTCGCGACGAGCGCGACGCCGACGGCGAGAGCCGCGGCCGAGAGCGCCAGGCGCCCTCTTCGCTGAATTCCGAACATCATTGTTTCCTTCCGTGGTGCACGAGGTGCGATGTGGGTGGTGCGGTATTGCGGTGATCTCGGGTGAGGTCGAGGGCGTCAGGGTGCGTCCGCGGACGCGCCGGCTCTGCCCTTTCTCCTGCCGACGGCGGCGGCGCGTCGCGCTTGCAGCCAGGCCAGGAAGCTTGCCGACACCACCGAGACGATCAGGAGCACCCCGGTGATGACGTTGATGATGTCGCTGGTGATGCCCGCCAGGCGCAGCGCGCTGGAGAGCGTGCCGATCAGCAGCACACCGGCGATGACTCCGTGCAGCGCTCCGCGCCCGCCGAAGATCGAGACCCCGCCCAGCAGCACGGCGGCGATCACCTGCAGCTCCATGCCCATGGCGTTGTCGCCGCGGGCGTTGGAGTACAGCAGCGTGAAGTAGACGCCCGCGAAGCCCGCGACCGTGCCGCTCATCACGAAGAGGATGAACTTCGTGCGACCGACGTCGATGCCGGAGAACTGCGCCGCCTCCTTGTTGAGGCCGATCGCGTACAGCGAGCGTCCGAACGGGGTGAAGTGCAGCAGCACCGCGAAGATCAGCGCGAGGATCACGAACGGGATCATGATCACCGGCACCGGGGTGCCCGGGATGTTGGCCTTGGCGAGGTCGGTCCAGAACTCTGGGAAGTCCGTGATCGCGGTGGTGCCCAGCAGGCCCACCGCGATGCCGCGGAACAGCGCGAGCGTTCCGATCGTCACCGCCAGCGAGGGCAGCCCGACGACCGTCACGAGGAATCCGTTGATCACACCGGCGAGGGCGCCGACGACGATCGCCGCGACGGCTGCCAGCTCGAACGGCCAGCCGGCCTGCGCCAGGATGCCGGTGGTCACGCTGCTCAGGCCCACGATGCTCGCCACCGAGAGGTCGATCTCCTCGGTGATGATGATCAGGGTCATCGGAAGCGCGATGAGCAGGATCGGCGCGATGTCGCGCAGCAGGTAGGTCACCGTCAGCGGGCTGTCGAAGTTTCGGACCGTCGCCAGTGCGACCACGATCACCAGGATCAGGATCGCGATGATCGCGGTTTCGCGGGTCAGCAGGTAGCGCCGCCATGCGGGCTTGCCGTGCGCCTGGTAGACGCGTGCGGGGGCGGCATCCGTCATCGTGGTCATCTCGTCCCCTCCCTCTGTGAAATCAGTCGTTTGTGTTGTCGGAGTGCCAGGACCCGATCCAGCACGATGGAGCCGATGATCAGCACGCCGACGACGGCGCGCTGCCAGAAGTCGTCGATGCCGAGGATCGGAAGCGCCCGGTTGATCGTCAGCAGCAGGAACGCGCCGATCGCGGCGCCCCAGACCGTGCCGACGCCGCCGGAGATCGCGACACCGCCGATCACCGCCGCACCGATCGCCTGGAGCTCCCAGCCGAAGCCCGCGGCAGAGCTGACCGTGCCGTACCGGGCGGCGTAGAGGACGCCGGCAAGGCCGGACAGCGCCCCGCTGACGACGAAGGCGGCGATGACGCGACGCGTGACGCGCAGGCCGTAGAGGTGCGCCGCGGCCGGGTCGGACCCGATCGCGTACAGCTCGCGACCGCTGCGGAGGTTGCGCAGATACCAGGCGGCGGCGATCAGGACGACGACGGCGATGATCGTGAGGATCGGGATGCCGAGGAGCCGATCGGTCCCGAGGGCGCGGAAGTCCTTGGGCAGATCGCCGGCGTTGATGCGCTCGCTGCCGGTCCACGCGACGTTGAGGCCGCGGTAGATGTACATCGTGCCGAGCGTGATCACGAGGGCGGGCACCTTCGCGAACGCGACGAGCGCGCCGTTGATCAGGCCGAGCAGCCCGCCGAACACGACTCCCGCGACGAAGACGAGGATCAGCGGGATCCCCTCGATGTCGATGAAGAGGCGACCGGTGAGGTACGCGGTCAGGCCCACGATCGAGCCGACCGAGAGGTCGACGTTGCGGGTGATGATCACGACGGCCTGGCCGACGGCGACCAGGAGCAGCAGCGACGGCGTGAGCAGAAGGTCGCGGAACCCGTCGTTCGAGAAGAGGAAGGTCGGGTTGCTGACGGTCGCGACCAGGATCACCAGCAGCAGGGCGATCAGGATGCCGGTCTCTCGGGCGGTCGCGATGTGCCGGACGAGCTTCGCGGCCGAGCTCGTGCCCGGCTGGACGGGGGCGGTCATCGTGGTGGTCATCGGGCCGCCTCCGCATCGGCAGTGGCGGCGTACATCACGGCTTCAGGGCTCGCCTCCGCGCGCGGGAACTCGCCGGTGAGGCGCCCCTCGCGCATCACCAGCACGCGGTCGGCCATGCCCAGCACCTCCGGGAGTTCGGACGAGATCATGAGGATCGCCATGCCTTCTTGCGCGAGTTGAGAGAGGAGGCGGTGCACCTCGGCCTTGGTGCCGACGTCGATGCCGCGGGTGGGCTCGTCGACGATGAGCACCTTCGGCTCGGTCGCCAGCCACTTGCCGAGCACCACCTTCTGCTGGTTGCCGCCCGAGAGCGTGCCGGTCTCGGCATCCAGCGCCGCCGTCTTCACCTCGAGGCGGCTCGCCCAGATCTGGGCGGCCTCGTTCTCGGCACCGCCCCAGAGCAGGCCCCACGTGGCGAGCTTGCCGCGGATCGCGAGGGTGATGTTCTGCGTCACGCCCTCGTCCAGGACGAGGCCCTGCCGGCGGCGATCCTCGGGCACGAGTGCCAGGCCGCGCGCGGTCGCCGCTCGGGGGTTGCCCTTGGGCAGTGCGGCGCCGAGCAGGCGGACGGTGCCGCTCTCGTACGGGTCGACGCCGAAGATCGCACGGGCGACCTCGCTGCGACCGGCCCCGACGAGGCCCGCGAGTCCGACGATCTCACCGGCACGCACGGTGAAGCTGATGTCGCGGAAGACACCCGCACGGGTCAGGCCGTCGACCTCGAGCACCGTCTCGCCGATCTCGGCGGGCAGCTTCGGGAACAGCTCGGTGACGTCGCGGCCGACCATCTGGCGCACCAGTTCGTCGACGCTGGTCTCGACGATCGGGGTGGTCTCGACGTACGACCCGTCGCGCATCACGGTGACCGTGTCGCACAGGGCGAACACCTCGTCGAAACGGTGCGAGATGAACAACAGCGCGCGGCCCTCGTCTCGCAGGCTCCGGGCCACGGCGAACAGCCGCTCGACCTCGACGCCGGACAGCGCCGCGGTCGGCTCGTCCATGATGAGCACGCGGGCATCGAGCGAGATGGCCTTGGCGATCTCGATGATCTGCTGGTCGGCGATCGACAGGCCGTCGGTGACGCGGTCGGGGTCGAGACCGACGCCGAGCCGGCTGAAGATCTGCACCGCCTCGTCGCGCATCGCACGACGGTCGATGCGACCGATGCGGTTCGTGGGCTGACGACCCATGAAGATGTTCTCGACCACCGACAGGTCGGGGAACAGCGTGGGCTCCTGGTAGATGACCGCGATGCCGGCGGCCTTCGACTGAGCCGTGCTGGTGAAGTCGACCGATTCGCCGTCGAGCAGGAACTCGCCCGAGTCGCGACGGTACAGACCCGCGATGATCTTGACCAGCGTCGACTTGCCGGCGCCGTTCTCACCGATCAGCGCGTGGATCGAACCGCGGTCGAGCGTGAGGCTTCCCGATCGCAGCGCGACCACGGGCCCGAAGGACTTGACGACGCGGCGCAACTCGAGTGCATGCGCGGACGCTTCGGCATCTGATGCCATTTCGGGCACCCTCCTCATTGAGGTCTTGAACGACGGGGTGGAAATCCTGGGTCTGAATCAGAACTGAATCGATTCAGGTGCGATTCAGGCTACTCTATGGAGACCGACCACCACGGTCAAGTTCTCTGCAGACCTTGATCGAATCGTGACCAGACGCGAATCCAACGAGGGAGCAGGAGCGCCAGTGCCGGTGAGCATCCGTGACGTCGCACAGCGCGCCGGCGTCTCCGTGGGCACGGTCTCGAACGTCCTGAATCGGCCCGACGAGGTCTCGAGCGAGTCGATCGACCGCGTCAACCTCGCAATCGAAGAGCTGGGTTACGTGCGCAACGACGCCGCCCGCAAGCTCCGCGGCGGGGTGAGCACAACGGTCGGCTTCGTCGTGCTCGACGGGCAGAACCCGTTCTACACCGACGTGGTCCGAGGCGCCGAGGACGAGGCATCCCGGCACAGCATCGCCGTGCTGTACGGCAACACCGACGAGGACCCCGCGCGCGAGCGCCTGTACCTCGACCTGTTCGAGGAGCAGCAGGTGCGCGGCGTGCTCATTGCCCCGTACGGCGACATCACGGCGCGGCTGCAGAAACTCCGCGCCCGGGGCATCGCGGCGGTGCTGGTGGACCGCTTCAGCGGTGACGGCCGCTTCTCGTCGGTGTCGGTCGACAGCGTGCTCGGCGGCCGGATGGCGGTCGATCATCTGATCGAGACCGGTCGTTCGCGCATCGCGTTCGTCGGCGGTCCGTTCGACATGCGCCAGGTCACCGACCGCCTCGCCGGAGCACGGGTCGCGGCCGAGAACGCCGGCGCGCACGTCGAAGTCGAGGTCATTGCGACCGGGGCCATGACCGTCGGGGAGGGCGCGGCCGCCGGCGCGCGCATCCTCGCGCGACCGCGGCACGAGCGCCCCGATGCGCTGTTCGCCGCGAACGACCTGCTGGCGCTCGGACTGCTGCAGTCGCTCGTGGTCGGGGGGCGGATGCTGGTGCCGCACGAGATCGCGATCATCGGGTTCGACGACATCCCGTTCGCCGCCGCGGCGGCCGTGCCGCTGTCGTCGATGCGTCAGCCGAGCCGGATGATCGGGCGCACCGCGCTGCGGATCCTTCTCGAGGAGGCCGCAGATCCGGAGAGCATCGCCCGTCAGACGGTCTTCCAGCCCGAGCTCATCGTGCGGGCCTCGACGGCGCCGCGCTGAACCGGGACTGCTCCCCCGTCGCCAACCGTCCACCACGGCGCCGCGGACGGACGGTTGGCGACAGGGGAGCGGTCCGTTCAGGAGGGGAAGGTGCAGGTGGAAGTGCCGGAGGGCAGCGGCACGGTGTGCCCGGCGGCGACGAGTTCTGCACGGACCCCGACGGGCACCTCGACGGTGATCTCGACCCCGTCGCCCGTCCGCTTCCAGAAGACCACCAGCGGGCCGTACGGCGTGCCGACGTGGGCGTGCACATGCTCCAGACCGCTGTCGAGGTCGGGCTCGATCACAGCGGTGCGATAGCCGGGGGATGTGGAGCGGATGCCGGCGAGCCGACGGAACAGCACGTCGTCGACGGCTCCGGGCGCGTAGTGATTGAGCGACATCGGGCGGATCGTCCCGTCGGGCGAGATCGCATCCCACGTCTCCCAGATCGTGGTCGCGCCGCGGTCGACTTCGTACAGCCACGATGGCATCTCGGATTGCCACAGCAGCGCGCGTGCGACATCGGGGTGGCCGTTGTCGTAGAGCACGTCCAGCAGGTACGGGGTCGACAGGAACCCGGTGTCGAGCCGGTTCCCGCGCTCGCGCACGAGCTCGACGAGACGCGCCGCGGTCCGCGCGCGCAGCGCTGTGGGCACCATGTCGAACGCCAGCGCCAGCACGTAGACGCCCTGCAGCCGGACGGGCAGATCGCCGTCGGCGTCGACGTACTCCGCGGCGAAGGCAGCGCGAACGTCGGCGGCCGCGGTCGCCAGCGCCGCGGCATCCGCCGTCCGTCCGAGCACGTCCGCCCACCGCGCTGCGATCGACAGCGTCCGGGCCTGGAACATCGGCGCAAGGTACTCGCTGGTCAGTGCGGGAGCGATGCCGATCGCCTCGTGGACGGGCTTGCCCTCCATCGTCGAGGGGGTCAGCCAGTCCCCGAAGTGGGCTCCCGTGTTGTAGAGCAGTGCCTGGCGCGCCCGGCGATCGGGCGCGAGCGCCGTGTCGATGAGCGCCTCGGGCAGCTCGGACGCTGCTGTCCTCCGCTGGTACTGGATCCACCGGATCAGCGCGTCGTAGTTATGCTCGAGGAGGCGCCGGTCGCCGTACCGTTCGTACAGCGTCCAGGGCACGATCGCGATCGCATCGCTCCACCCGGCGGCGGCGACGATCGACCCGATCCCCTGCGCGTTCGCCGCCGCATCGGCGTCGAACGGCGAGCGCGGCGAGAAGATCGGGATGCGCCCGTCGGGCAGCTGGTCGGCCCGCAGGTTCTCCAGCCAGCGGGTGAGGAACGGCACGACCTGGGCGTTGTTGGCCGCGGCTCCGACGAAGGCCTGGATGTCGCCGGTCCAGCCGACCTTCTCGCGCTGCGGGCAGTCGGTCGGGATCGAGACGAAGTTGCCGCGCTGGCTCCAGACCACGTTCTGATGCAGGCGATCGAGACGAGGATCGGATGCCGAGAACGCGCCGGTCTGCTCGAGGTCGCTGGCGATCACGACGGCGACGATGTCATCGCGATTCAGGGGCGCATGCAGTCCCGTGACGCGCGCGTAGCGGAAGCCGTGGAACGTGAACTCGGGCTCCCACTCGTCGTCATCGCCGGCGGCGACGAAGATGTCGGTCTGCTCCTTGTTGATGCCCTGAATGTTGTCGAACCACGATCCGCCGGGGGCGAGCGTCTCGGTGTGCTCGAGGACGATGCGCTGACCGGGTGACGTGTCGTGCAGCCTCAGCCGGACGCGCCCGGCGATCACCTGGCCGAAGTCGACGATCGCACCCTCCGGCGTCTCGACGACCTCGATGGCAGGCAGTTCGAGCACCCGGCGGATCGGCTCACCGGTGAAGGCTTTCAGGAGCGCGTGATCGCGACCGACCTCGACGACCGGAGTCCACCCCTCGTCGGAGAAGCCCGGGCGGTCCCAGCCGACCGGTACGGCTCTCCGGTCGAACTGCTCGCCGACGAACAGGTCGGCGTAGGCCCATGGGCCAGGGCTGCTGCGCACTCCGGAGCCGGAGCCGATCACCTCCGAACCGCCGTCGGCGTACTCCACGTGCAGCTGCCAGATCGCGCTCGTGCGAGTGCCGTACTGCGCGCTCGAGCCGGTGAGGCCGAGGCGTCCCGCCCACCACCCGTCGGCGAGCGCGACGCCGAGCACGTTCTCGCCCTCGACGAGCGCGTCGGTCACGTCGTACGTCTGCACCGAGATGCGGTGCTCATAGGTGTCCGACCCGGGGGCGAGCACCTGGTCGTCTGCAGGCAGGCCGTTGACCGTGGCCGCATACGCGCCGCGAGCGGTCGCGTACAGGCGCGCGCGGACCGGACGTTCCCCAAGGGCGAACGGATGGCGCAGCAGCTGCGGCGGTCGGAGTCTCTCCTCGAGCGGCTCCTGCGGACCGAGGCCGCGGATCCAGTCGAGGATGCTCCAGCGCTCCACGACGGCATCCTGCTGGTCGGGCTCGACCCACGCTGCCGACCAGTCCGCAGCATCCAAGAGTCCGGTGCCGAACGTCGACGATGCCCAGTCAGACCAGCCACCGGCATCCGCCCGCGAACGCACCCGCCAGGTGTAGTCGGTGTCGGAGGCGAGCGCGGCACCGGCATACTCCACCAGCGACGTCTGCGGGCTCTCGACGGGTCCGCTCGACCAGATCGGCTCGGCGCCACGAGCGACCACGATCTCGTATGCGTCCTGCGGGTGATCGACGATCCACGAGAATCGCGGCGTATCCGTGCCGATCGCGATCGGCGCCCGCAGGTACTCGACTCGGAGGTCGGTGCACGACACGGCCTGAGCGGAGGAGATGTGCAGAACGGACGAGGAGAGCAGGTCGGTCGCTCCTCCGGTCGGGACATCTCCTCTGTTCGTCACGCGGTGAACCGCGTCGTCAGCGTGCCGATGCCCTCGATCTCGCTCACCAGCACGTCGTCCGCCCCGATGAAGCGCGGGGGCGTGCGGCGGTTGCCGATCCCCGAGGGCGTCCCCGAGAAGATGATGTCGCCCGGCAGCAGCGGACAGACGGCCGAGATCCGCACGAGCAGTTCGGGCACGTCGTAGAGCATCATCGACGTGCGAGATGCCTGCATGCCCTCGCCGGACAGGCTGCACGAGATCGCGAGGTCGTCCTTATCGGCGAACTCGTCCGGCGTGACCAGCCACGGGCCCGTCGGGCCGAACCCGGGGAACGACTTGCCCAGGCTGAACTGCGGCGCCGACCCCTGCAGCTGGGTGATCCGCTCGGAGAGGTCCTGACCGATCGTGAGTCCCGCGACGTGGTCCCAGGCGCTCTCCCGATCGAGTTTGTGCCCCTCGCGGCCGATCACGACGACGAGCTCGACCTCCCAGTCGACATGCCCTTCGGGCAGCTCGACGACCGCATCCGGGCCGACGATCGAGGACGGGAACTTCGTGAACGTCACCGGCATCGAAACCGGCGGGTAGCCGGCCTCAGCGGCGTGCTCGGCGTAGTTCAACCCGATCGCGAACACCTGACGCGGGCGCGGGACAGGGGCGCCCAGCTCGGTGACATCGAACGAGTCGGATGCCGCGGCATCCGCGTTCAGGAGTGCGTCAGCCCACTCGGCGAACGCCGTCCAGTTCTCGAACAGCGACTGCGGGTCGGGGCCGAAGCGTCCGTCCGACGCGCCGGCGATGTCGATCGCGCCGCTCTCGCCCCGGACCAGGACGGCGCGCCCCCCGAGGTTCGCGATCCTCACCAGTCCACCCGCGCCGGGGCGGGCTCGCCGTAGCGGTCCTCCCACGAGATGACCCGGTTGCGCAGGGTGCCGATGCCGGTGATCTCGGCCTCGATCTCATCACCCGGCTGCAGGTAGAAGTCGAACGGGTTCGGCTGCACGGCCGCGACGCCCGAGATGGTGCCGGTCGTGATGATGTCGCCGGCGCTGTAGATCTGCGGCGAGTGGTATGCGACCAGGTGCGGGAACTTGATGCGGGTCTGGTTGGTGTTGCCCTGCTGGCGCACTTCGCCGTTGACGCGCAGCTGCATGGGCAGCTCGTGCATGTCGGGCACCTCGTCGCGCGTGACGATCCACGGGCCGATCGGGCAGAACGTGTCGATGCCTTTGCTGAACGAGAACACCCCCGACTCCATCTCCTTGCGCTGGATGTCGCGCGCGGTGATGTCGTTGAAGACGGTGAAGCCGGCGATGTAGTCGTCGGCTTCGTCCGGCCCGAAGAACTTGCCCGGCTTGCCGATGATGATGCCGAGCTCGAGCTCGTAGTCAAGCTCCTTGGTGAGGCCCTCCGGGTAGACGATGTCATCGTCCGGCCCGATGATGGCGTCGACGTTCTGGAAGAACACGATGCCCTTGTGCACGGGGTGCGACCAGTCCACGGCGGTGAGCTCGTTGTGGTGGTCGGCGAAGTTGCCCGCGGTGTGGAAGAACTTCTTCGGCCGGATGGGCGCTTCGAGCTTCACGTCGGCGTAGGCCAGGCGCTCTCCGGTCTCGCGGACGTCGCCGCCGCGTTCGAAGTACTCGCGGGTCGAGGGCACGTCCAGTTCGATGACGGTGCCTTCTTCGAGCTCGAGACGGCCCACGCGGCCGCCGTCGAAGGTGATGAGCTTCATTGTTCGTGTCTCCTCGGTCGTGGGTGGACGCTTATGCGCCGACCATGTTGAAGCCGCCGTCGGCGAGCATGTAGCCACCGGTGAGGTGGGCCGCCTCGTCGGTGGCGAGCCAGAGGCACGCACCGGTGACGAACTCGGGCGGCGGGATGACGCCCATCGGCGTCTGGGCGAGCAGCACCTCGCGGCGCCCGTTCTTCCAGTCCTCGCGGTTCAGCAGCCGCTCGGTCTCCATGAAGCCGGGTGCGAAGGTGTTCACACGCACGGTCGGCGCGAACGCCTTCGCGTAGGACTTCGTGATGCCGAGGATGGCGTACTTCGCCGCGGCGTACTGCGGGGCGCGGGCGGAACCTCGCACGATGACCGTGGAGCCGACCTGCACGATGTTGCCGTGGCCCTGGGCCAGCATCCGCTCGCCGAACTCGTGCGTCATCAGCAGCGTGCCCTTGACATCGATGTCGATGACCGCGTCGAGGGCCTCTTGGGTCAGCTCGTTCCAGTTCATCTGCTCGCTGGAGACGTCGCCGACGTTGTTGACCAGCACGTCGAGGGTGCCGAACGCGGCCCAGACCTCATCGGCCATCCGCTTGATCTGGTCCCACGAGCCGATGTCGGCCTGCACGAGGATTCCGTCGCTGCCCGCGTCGCGGATGCGCTCGAGCGTCGCCTCGGCGCCTGCCTTCGAGGAGCGGTAGTGAACGGCGACTCTGGCGCCTTCCTGCGCGGCGCGCACCGCGATCTCGGCGCCGAAGCCGGTGCCCGCGCCGGTGACCAGGACGGTCTTGCCGGCGAACCGGGGGAAGATCTGGGGGGTGGATGCTGACATGTGCGTCTCCTGTCGTCTCTTCAGTCTCAGACCAGCGTGCGTCCGCCGTCGATGTACATCACGTGCCCGGTGATGAATCCCGCGTGACGCGACGACAGGAACAGGGCGGGGCCGGTCAGTTCGTCGGGCGTGCCGAGACGACCGGCCGGCACGAGGCTCTCCAGATCCTGTCGTTTTCCAGGCTTGGCGAGCTCGCCTGCGGTGAGCGGCGTCTCGATGTAGCCGGGAGCGAGCGCATTGACCGTGACTCCGGCCGAGGCCCATTCGCGCGCCATGACGCGCAGCAGTTGGTTGATGCCGCCCTTGGACGCGGCGTACGGGCCGTGCGAGTGATGGGCGAGCAGGCCCGAGACGCTGGAGAGGGCGAGCACCCGGCCCGAGCCCTGGGCGACCATGTGACGGCCGGCGGCCTGGGCGAGCCCGAACAGCGTCGACAGGTTCACCTGCAGGATGTGGTCCCATTCGTCTTCGGTGAATTCGAGAATCGGCCGGCGGTCGTTGATGCCGACCGCGTGCAGCAGGACATCAAGGCCTCCCAGTCCGTCCACGGTCTCCGCGACGACGCGTGTTCCGGCTCCGTGCTCGGTGAGGTCGGCCTCGATCAGCAGGAACGGGACGCCCGCCGGCTCGAGCAGGATACTCAGGGCGTCGAGGGTGGCGCGATCACGGTCGACGACGGCGACCGAGGCTCCAGCTTTGGCGTACGCGACCGCGCACGCCCCCCCGATTCCGCCCGCCCCGGCGATGAGAACGCGCGAGCCTTCGAGGCCCAGCCAGCCGGCGTCGACTCGACGCTCGACCTCGACGGTGTTGTGCGGCGTCATCACCGGCTCCTTGCAGTTCGGGTGGGTAGTTTCATTTAGTAAAAGTAACTTTCGCTTGATGAATCTAACGGACGGTGCGGGCTGCTGTCAATGTGGCCACCGTCCTGATCCACCGCAACGTGCTTTCCGCGGCGGGATCCCCCACCTCGTTCAGGAAGCCGTGCAGCGCGCCGCGCTGACGCACCACGCACACGTCGACGCCCGCGAGTGCCAGTTCGGCAGCGAAAGCCTCGCCCGATGCACGCAGTCGATCGCGGTCCGCTGTCACGATCAGCGTCGGCGCGAGCCCCGTCATGTCGTGGCCGCCGGGGAACGCGTAGATCTCGTCCGGTGCGGCCTCACCCAGATAGTTGGCATTGATCGCACTGGTCGATTCGGGCGGGAAGGTCAGCGCACGCGGAAGACCCGCGAGTTTCGCCTCCAGTTCGGCATTCGCGTCGGGCAATGGCGCGTGCAGAACGGGGTAGACGAGCGCCACGGATGCCGGGACCGCAGCATCCGCCGCGGTGGCAGCCCGATCGCGCAACCGCACCGCTGCTCCGGCTGCCAGGTTGCCCCCCGCACTGGCCCCGCCGAGCAGCACCCGCGTCGGCGCAGCACCCCACCGCTGGGCGTTCGCGACCGCCCAGTCGAAGGCGACGACCGTCTGCAGCGATGCGACCGGATACCGGGCGCGGGGCCCGGCCGCCTCCATCTCGGCGCGCATCTGCTCTGGGGTCGGCATGCCTTCGGGTGCCGGCATCCCTTCGCCGCCATCGATCGGGCCGAGCGCGGCGAGGGCATCCAACGGAGCCAGCGTGTAGTCCACCGACACCACCGTCGTGCCCGACTCGCTCAGGCAGCGCCCGACCTGGTCGGCCTCGGGCATGTCGAGCGTGCCGAACATGAACGCCCCGCCGTGGAGCCAGTTGAGCACGGCGCCGGTGGGCTGCGGTGCGGGGTAGACCCGGACCCGGAAATCGAATCCACCACCGGTCAGGGCGACGTCGTGGAACTCGGTCATGAACTCTCCTTTGAATTCGCTTAGCGAAAGTTACTTTTACTGATTGAATAAGATCGCCACTCTTTGAGCGAGGAGGAACCCGATGGCACCACGCATCCGTCCCATGCCGCCGGCAGACCTCGACGCCGAGCAGCGCGCGCTGTACGACGCGATCACCGGCGGCCCGCGCGCGAGCGGCCCGCAGCACTTCGCGCTGACCTCCGACGACGGCGCGCTCCGCGGTCCGTTCGACGCCTTCCTGCTCTCGCCCGCGGTCGGCGGCGCCCTGCAGGGGCTCGGGGCCGCGATCCGATACCGGACGCACCTGACCGATCGACAGCGCGAACTGGCGATCCTGCTCGTCGCGGCGGACCAGGACAGCGCGTTCGAACGCGAGTCGCACGAGGCCATCGCCCGGGCCATCGGCTTCAGCGAGGCCGAGCTCGAGGCCATCCGCGTGCTCGACGTGTCCGCATTCGCCGAAGACGACCTCGCAGTGGGATCGACCGTCGTCGCCCTGCTGGACGGTGACCTCGACGATGCGCGGTGGGCCGCGGCATCCGACTCCCTCGGCGCAGCCGTCGTGTTCGAACTCACCACGCTCGTCGGCTATTACCGGACGCTCGCCCTGCAGCTGCGGGTCTTCCGAGTCGGGGCCTGAATTGCGCGGGCCGGACACCGCGGGCTACGGTTTCGCTGAGTGAAAGCGGGTACAGCGTGACCGACGAGTTGACACCGGCCAAGAGCGGAAACCGCTATCGCATCGAGGCGCTGGCAAAGGGGCTGGACGTCCTGCGACTCTTCGACGAGTCGGTGACCTCGCTGAAGCTCCGCGAGATCTGCGATCGCACCGGCATCCCGATGCCGACCGCGTTCCGCGTCGTCGCCACGCTCGAAGAGAGCGGATTCGTCGAGAGACTGCCCGACGGCGCGATCCAGCCGGGCGTCGCGGTCCTCACGCTCGGGTCGGCGGCCCTGCGCGGTTCCAGCATCGTGCAGATGAGCGAGCAGCCGCTGCGCCACCTTGCTGAGGAGACCGCCGAGACGGTCAACCTCGGTGTGCTGATCGGCGACCAGGTGCTCTACCTCGCGCGGCTTCGCAACTCCGACCTCGTGACCGCCAACATCCAGGTCGGCTCGACCCTGCCCGCCGCGTACACGTCGATGGGCAAGCTGCTGCTGGCCTACCTCAGCCCAGATGAGCTCGCGGCCGCACTGGCCGGTCACGACTTCGCGAGAGATGCGGGGCCGAATGCCGCCGCAACGCTCAAGGAGCTCGGCGAGCGGCTGGCGACCATCCGCGAGCAGGGGTACGCCCTGCAGGACGAAGAGGTCGCAGCCGGCCTTCGCTCGGTCTCGGTACCTGTGTTCGGGCGGAACCCGTCCCAGCCCGCCGCGGCGATCAACATCGCGGTCGCAGCATCGCGTCACGACCTGGCGTCGCTGCGCGGTCCGCTGCTGGGCCGCTTGCGTCAGACGGCAGACGACATCTCGCGGCGGCTGCGGTCAGCCTGAGCCTCATCGGGAGAGGCCGGCCCGGCCGCCGTTCGCCGACGGCTCGCACGAGATCAGGTGATTCCACCGGAACAGGACGATCCCGGCCGAATCGTCCTGTCCCGGCAAGATCTCCTGATCCGGCGGCGAGGGATCCAGGATCGAGGGCGTCAGCCGGTGAGGGTGCCAGGCGGTCAGGCGCCAGGCGGTCAGGCCGTCACGCGGTCAGGCGCCAGGCGGTCAGGCGCCAGGCGGTCAGGCGCCAGGCGGTCAGGCGCCAGGCGGTCAGGCGTCATGCCGTCACGCGGTCGCGCGATGTGCGAACGCGATCGCCCGGTCCAGCAGTCCGCGCCGATCGACGTCGTCACCGTGCCACATGTGGCCGGCGCCCGGAACGAGCTCGAGCTCGACGGGCGTGCCCACTTCGGCCAGGCGCGCGGCGAGCAGCTCGCTCTGTGCGAAAGGCACCGCCTCGTCGGCGAGGCCGTGCGCGATCAGGAACGGTGGTGCGCCAGCGACCACATGGGCCACCGGACTCGCCGCCCGAGCACGTTCGGGATCCGCCCCGGCCGATGCGCCGAGCCACTGCGCTTCGCGGGACGCCGGATCATCCGCATTGCCGAGCTGTGCTCCCATGGCCGGCAGGTCGGAGGGCCCGTACCAGTCGATGATGCCGCGGACCGCGGCATCCTGCAGTCCCACCAGCGCAGCCAGCGTCGCACCGGCTGACTCCCCCCACAGCACCACGCGCGACGGGTCGTAGTCGTATCGGTCGCCGTGGGCTCGCAACCAGCCCAGCGCAGCGGCGACGTCCTCGGTCTGCGCGGGGAAGACGGCCTCCGCGCTCAGCCGGTACTCGACCGAGGCGACGGCGAATCCCGCGGCGACGATCCGCTCGAACGGGTCATCGTCGACCATCGACGGGCAGAACATCTTCCGACTGCCGATCCGCCAGCCTCCGCCGTGCACGAAGACGATCAGAGGAGCGACTGCCCCTCCCTGGTCATCCGGCGTCCGCAGGTCGAGCGACAGCGGACGGAACCCGACCGGCTGGGCGAAGTCGATCTCGGAGAGCGAACCCATCGGCTCAGTCGCGGAACTGGAACTCGGGCATGAACTGCGTCCAGTACTTCTCGCCCGCGGCGCGCATCGTCGAGTAGTCCGGAACGTAGACGCCCTGCGGCTCCGTCAGGTCGGTCTTCTGACCCATCGCGTGGAAGAATCGCTCGAAACCGGCCGTGCCGACCCCGAACACCTTGGTGGTGTTGTGGATCTGGAACGCGTGCACGACGTTCGCGGGGATGAACGCGAAGTCGCCCGTCGTCAGCGTCGTCCTCGAGTGATAGTCGGCTTCGTCATCCATCCAGATGCTGATCTCGCCGTCCACGACGTAGAAGATCTCGTGCGTCTTGAAGTGCTTGTGTGCGGGGATGCGGTCACCCTTCGGGCCGACCATCGTGAACGCGCCGTACTGGTCGTCGGTCTCGTCTGCCGACAGCAGGATGTTGAACAGCTGGTCGAAGACGAGGGATTTCTCGCCCTCGCCGTTGCCGAGCACGAACGGTTTCGCCGCTGCGGGCAGGATGCCGGCGAATTCGACCTTGTCCGGGTCGTCGGTGGGGAAAGTGCTCATGATTGCCTCCTTGGAATCACAGGTGTGGATGGGAACACTCGCGGGTCCCACGCCGCGTACTCGTCCTTGGCCGAGTCGATCTTCTCGCGCAACGGCGCGTGGCGTGCGGCGGTCTGCTGAACCTCGTGAAAATGGTCGACCTTTTCGTGGAGCGAGAGGATCGACCGCAGCGCTCCCTCCGCGGTGAGTTCGAGGGTCATCGCGCCATCGTTCTGACGCAGAACGCCGACGGCGCCGCATGTCGCGCACTCGGCGTGCGTCCCGATCAGGGCGACGACCGACAGGTGGCAGAGCGGGCAGGCACCAGGCTCGCCGCGGTATTGCGCGTCCTCGTACGACCGGCCCAGCTGTTCACCCACCGTGAAGCCCAGTCGTCGCGATCGCTCGAGCGCCTCAGCGTCGAGGACGATCGAGGCGGGACTGCCCGCGCCGGCGAACTCGACCTGGTCGACGACCGCGATCTGCGCCGATGCGGTGAGCGTGTGCATGATCGGGAGGGTCAGTGTCTTCCAACGGCTCGGCAGCGATCCTCCCACAGCGAGGAACCCCGCCACCCGCGGTCGCAGCACGCGCTCGTCGATCGCGAAGTCGACGGAGATCGGCGTTCCCTCGGCGCGCATCCTGAGCAGTTCCGAGGTGAACGCGACGTCGGACTGGGGTCCTGAGATCTTGTCGCCGAGCAGCCGCAGCAGTCCGGGCACGGTGCGCGAGTAGATCGGCGACGAGACGATCAGACCATCGCTGTCCATCAGCCGGTCCCAGAACCAGTCGGCGTCATCCGATGACGCGTCGGGACCGCTCGTCAGCACGAGGTCGCGCAGACGGACCAGCTCGACGTCGGCTCCGGCATCCTGCGCACCCCGCAACGCCTCTTTCAGGATGATCTCCGCGCTGCCGTCGGGAGCACCGGCGGAGAGGCCGAGGACCCTCACTGAGCGAATCCGATCACAGCAGCGCACGCTCCAAGCCGGGCTGCGGCGCCCGGGCGCCGGTGATCCAGCCGACGACCGCGTCGTTGTCGGTGTCGACTGTCGGGATGTCCGCGACCTTGCGGCCGCGGTTGAGCACCACGATGCGGTCGGCGACGGCGAAGCAGAGCGGAAGATTGTGGGTGACGACCACGACGGCGATCCCCCGCTCGGCCATACGGCGGATCAGGTCCTCCACCTGCCGCGTCTGCGCGTAGCCGAGGGCCGCAGTGGGCTCATCCAGCAGCAGCGCGCCCTGGCCGCGAGAGGTGACGCGGACGGCGGACCTGGCGAGGGCAACGACCTGACGCTGACCGCCCGAGAGCATCTCGACAGGGCGGGTGACGGGAGCGGTGGTGACGCGCAGCGCCTCGAGCTCCTTTCGCGCTTCGCGCCGCATGCCCTTCTTGTCGAGAATGCCGAGCCACCCGAGCAGCCCCTTCCGCACCGGCTCGCGGCCGAGGGTGAGGTTGGTGGCGATATCGGCGGCATCGATCAGCGCGAGGTCCTGATAGACCATCTCGATGCCGGCGGCCGAGGCATCCCGCGGCGAACGGAACTCCGTGACCTCGCCACCCACCTCGATGGTGCCGGAGGAGGGACGGTGCGCGCCCGACATGACCTTCAGGAGCGTCGACTTGCCGGCGCCGTTGTCGCCGAGCAACGCGACGACCTCCCCGGGCCTGACCTCGACGTCGACGCCGTCGAGCGCCTTGACGAAGCCGTAGTTCAGGTCGATTCCGGTCAGCTTCAGACCGGCCGGGATCGGCCGTGCCTTCTCGGACGTGGCCATTTCAGGCCTCCTTCGGCGTGGTCGTGGCCGCAGCGGGCACCGCGGCGGGCGCGCTGGCAAGTGTGGCGGTGGGCGGCGGCGCCAGTCGCTTGGCGACCGCGGCGGACATCACGCGCTCGAACGTGAGCGCGAGGATCAGCAGCACACCGGTGACGATCGTCGCCCAGTACGGCGGGATGCCGCGGATGATGAGCGCGCTCGCCACCGTGGCGATGATCAGCGCGCCCACGAGGACGCGCGGCAGGCTACCCCGCCCGCCCGTGAGCGGCATGCCCGAGAGTGCCACCGCCGTGATGGCGCTGAACAGAAGGTCGACGCTGGGGTTCGGCGAGGCCTGCGTGGTGGTCGCCATCACGAGCAGACCACCGATCGCGGCACAGATGCCGGACAGGATGAACCCGAGGATGCGGTACCGATCGGCGCGGATGCCGACGCGACGGACCGCGTCGATGTTGCCGCCGACCGCCATCACGCGCACTCCGGAACGGGTCTGGGTGAGGTAGAACCAGCCGACCAGATAGACGAGTCCCACGACGATCACCGGTGCGGGGATGCCCCAGTAGCTCGTGCTGCCCATCCAGGTCAGTTCAGTGATTCCCGTGATCGGCAGTCCGCCCGAAACGACTTGGGCCAGTCCGGTCAACACCGTCAGCATGGCGATCGTCACCACGAGCGGATTGAGACCGCGCTGGACGAGGATGCCGTTGACCGCGCCGACCGCGACACCCACCGCGATCGCGAGGATGATGCCGAGCCACGCCGGCGCGCCGCTGCTGATGGCAAGACCACCCGTGACGGCGGCCATCGTCGCGGAGCCGGGAATCGACAGGTCCAGCGCGCCGCTGAGGATGCCGAATCCCACGGCTGCCGCGAAGATCGCGGTCAGTGCCGCCGCATTCGCGATGAGCGCCGCGTTGGCGAGCGTGAAGAAGTACGGGCTCGCCCAGAAGGCGAAGATGATGACCAGAAGCAGCCAGAGCACGAGGATGCCCCAGTTGCGGAGGAAGATGAGCACCTTCACTCCGGCACCCCCGCTGGTGTCGATCGCAGGGAATGCTCGGGTCTGGCTGGTCACCGCCTCCGGGGCCGACCGGCCCGGGGAGGTGGTGTTCTTCTGATCGGTCATCGTCGCACCGTCTTCTTCTCGCTCGCGGACTTGCGGTCTACTCCTGGGTGAAGACCTGGATCGGAATGGTCAGCTGCTGGCCGGGTGCCGACGGGTCGGCGGCAAGGGCGTGCAGCTCGCCGAGGTTCTGGGTCAGGTCGGCGATGAAGTCGAACGCGACTTCGGCGTAGAAGTCGCCGCTGTCGACGGCGGCCACGGCTTCTTCGTTGCCACCGGCCCCGATGAGGCAGAGGTCGGCGGGGTTCTTGCCCGCTGCCTTGAAGGCATCCAGAGCGCCCAGGCTGGACTCGTCGTCGGTCGCGATGACGGTGTTGGCGTCGGGTGCGGCCTGCAGGGCGCTGGAGACGATCTGGGCGGAACCGAGGCGGTCGGCGGCATCCTGCTCGTTCACGAACGTCGCGTCGGGCGCGCCCGCCTCGACTGCGGCCTTGATCGAGTCGTTGATCTCCTCAGTGCTCTGCGCGCCGCTCGGGCTCTGCATGAAGATGATCTGGCCCCTGCCGTCGAGGCGCTCGGTGATGCACTGCGCCGTCAGGTCGCCGATCTGCGTGCCGTAGTCCACGTTGTCGGTGTTCGAGAAGCTGATGCCCGCGGCGCCCTCATCCATGCCGTAGTCGGCCGGAACGCCCGACGCGAGGACGACGATGCCCTTATCGACGGCCTGCTGGATCGCCGAGGCGACGGCCTCGGCGGACTGCGGGATCACCCAGATGGCGTCGACCTGGTCGAGCTGCACCCACTGCTGGATCTGCTGCAGCTGCGTGGACGGGTCGCCCTTCGCGTCGGCCGTGATCACGGTGTCGCCGCTGGCTTCTGCCGCATGCGTGAGCCCCTCGGCCAGGCCGATGAACGCGGGGACCTGCATCGAGAACGGCGAGAAGCCGATGCGCAGCGCACCGTCGGCGCCGGCGGCTGCGGAATCCGAGGGCGCGGTGCTCGGAGTGGCGGTCCCACTGCTGCAGGCAGCGAGCGAAACGCCCACGGCAAGCGTCACGGCCACGGCGAGTGAGCGCAGGACGGGGCGGAGTGGGCTGTGTGATCGGGTCATGGCGGTGCACCTTTGCGTCGCGATCGGCCGGGCGCCGAACTCTTGGATGAGTTTCTATCACGAATTTCGTCACATGAAAAGCACTTTTACTGAGTAAAGTAGGTGAGGGAGGTTTGCTTCCTCCGCCATCGACGACGTTGCAGAACAAGGAGCCCCATGACCATCGACCGATTCCCCGCCGGTTTCCTCTGGGGCGTGGCTACCGCCGGCCACCAGAACGAGGGCGACAACGTCCACAGCGACACCTGGTTCCTCGAGAACGTCACGCCGACCGTGTTTCAGGACCGCTCGGGCAAAGCGACGAACGGCTGGGAGCTGTGGGAGTCGGATCTCGATCTCGTCGCCGGCATGGGGCTGAACGCCTATCGCTTCTCGGTGGAGTGGGCGCGGGTCGAGCCTGCAGAGGGCGAGTTCTCCGAAGAGGCGCTGGCGCACTACGAGGCAGTGGTGGACGGATGCCTCGCGCGCGGCCTTGCCCCGATCGTCACGTTCAATCACTTCACGTCTCCGCACTGGTTCGCCGCTCGCGGCGCGTGGCTCGAGCCCGAGTCGCCGGAGCTGTTCGCTCGCTACTGCGGCGTCGTCATGGACCGCATCGGCGACCGGATTCGCCTCGCCGTGACGTTCAACGAGCCGGATCTGCCCGAGATGCTCACCTGGGCGCACCTGCCCGAGTTCATCGTCGAGCTGGAGCGCAAGACGCTCGAGGCGGCGAGCGCGGCAGCCGGTGTGGACAGATACCGGGCCGGCAACGTCATGCTGCACGAAGACTTCGCGGGGATGCGCGCGGGCATGACTGCCGGTCACAAGGCAGCGAAGGCCGCCATCAAAGCGCGCCGCGCCGATCTGCCGGTCGGACTGTCGCTGGCGATCGTCGATGACGTCGCCGCGCCGGGCGGCGAAGAGCTTCGCGACCGCAAGCGCGCAGAGGTCTATGCGCACTGGCTCGAACTCGCCCTGGACGACGACTTCGTCGGCGTGCAGAACTATGAGCGGATCGTCTACGGCGCGGACGGTGGCTTGCCTGCTGCGGAGGGCGTTGCAGTGAACGGCATGGGCACGGCGGTCGAGCCCGACTCGCTGCGCGGCGCCGTGGAATACGTCTACTCGGTCGCTCAGGTGCCCGTGCTCGTCAGTGAGCACGGCATCGGCACAGAAGACGACACCGTCCGGGCGAGCTTCATCGAGCCATCGCTCAAGGGTCTCGCGCAGGCGATCGCCGACGGCGTGCCCGTGCTCGGCTACTGCCACTGGACGCTGATGGACAATTTCAAGTGGATCTTCGGTTACGGACCGAAACTCGGTCTGCACGAGGTGGATCGCGAGACGTTCGAGCGCACGGCGAAACCGAGCGCCGGGGTGTACGCGGACTTGGTCGCGCAGGCGCGCGGACTCTGAACGAAGATGCCACTCCACACACCGAAACGGCGCAGGGCACGGCCCGGAATGAGCGGGCGACCGAAGGCGACCTCAGGTTCGCCGGATCACGGCTTCGACGAGTCGGGTCGGTGAGTTCGTGACCCTGCGCCATCGATGTGTCGGATCGAGCCAGGTGGGTGCCTGAACCTCGGGAACGCCCTGGACCATCCGGATCTGCCACCCGTGATGGGCGAGGAATCGGTGGTGGAACCAGCACAGCAGCACGCCGTTGTCGGTGTGGGTGGGTCCCCCGCGGGAGTGTTCGATGACGTGATGGATCTCGGACCAGGCAGCCGGCGCGCCGCAACTCGGGATGATGCAGCCTCCGTCGCGGAGTGCGATCGCCCGCCGCTGGTGCCGGTTGAAGATGCGCTCCTCCGTCCCGATCCGCAGAATCCTGCCCTCCCGACCGAGGACGACACGTTGGATCACACCGCCGCACGCGATGTGGTGCGCAGCGCCGATCGGGAGCGGGTCGGCGATGCCGTCGGCGTGCGCGGCACCCCGCGCGGCGACCAGATCGGCCTCGCGCACCGAGACGAGAAGCGTCGGGGCAGCACCCCCGATCGTCGGCAGCGTGGCACTGGCTGCCGCGGCGAACAAGGCAGTTGCGAGCGCATCGTGGCGGCGTTGCGCCGCGGTCCGCTCATCGTCTGGTGCAGCTCCGTCATGTCCGAGTTCGTCATCGGGGCGGAAGCGGACCCCACCGGTGTCGTCGCCGCCGCGCGGCAGCGCGAGCGTGTCGCTGATGCGCTGGAACTGCGCGGCCACCTCTGGGAGGAGACCGCCGTGGATCGGGACGATGCCGTTTCGTACGCGGCCCAGCGTGATCCCGCGAGTGCGGAGCGCTTCATGATCACGGGGTTCGCTGCCGTCCTGGTCCAAAGCGACCGCCCACGCCGACGCGTGCATCCGCAACTCGTCCGCGGTGGCCGGTGGCGCGGAATCCGGCCCCTCCCCACGCGCCGTCGCCGCCAGCGCCTCATCCGCCGCGAACATCAGGTCGCGGCCGACACGCTGCTCCAGCCCCGCCAGCGGGCCGGTGACGGCCAGGACACCATCGATGCCGATGTCGCCGGCGAGCAATGCTTCGCGTGTCGCCGGGAACCGCGGGGGCAGAAGCGCCCCGCTGACCAACGTCCTGTCGCAGTGCACCGCCCGGGCCGCCCGCTGCATCCTCGACACCGTCGTCGCGCTCAGTCGCGTCGAGCGCTGGACCACCTCGCTGACGTCGCGGCACCCGAATCGTGTACTGAGACGCTCTTCGCGTCCGGCCGACTCGGATCGCCGTGTCACCTCGTCGACGGCCAGCACCAGCGCACTCTCGATGCTGCGCAGCATCCGTCCGCCGATCGCCAGCGCATCGACGAGATCTTCGTCACCCAGGGATTCCATGCCGCCTGCCAGGAGCGGTCGGATCATCGCATCGACCTCCGCCACCAGCGACCCGAGGGCCTCGGTGACTGTGTGCTTCATTCCTCTATTGTGACGAGGGCCACCGACATCGAAGCATCAGAAAAGTCCCCGGTCAGATGTGAGAAAAGCTGTGCAGATGCGGCCCCCGGAGACCGCCTGGGGAGGAACCGGTGAAGCTCAGAGCACGTCGCTCGGAGCGCGTCGCTCAGAGCGCGTAGCTCAGCGCCTCGAGAAGGCGATCGATCTCCGCGTCGTCGTTGTAGGGGGCAAGGCCGACGCGCAGGCCGGCGTCGACCGGCAGGTGCAACGCTCGGAACGGCTCGTACGCGTAGAACGTGCCGGCCGGTGCCAGGATGTTCCGCTGCGCCAGCAGGCGTGACACCTCTCCAGCGTCTCGCTCCGGAAAGGTGAGGAAGAGAGTCGGGGTGCGCTCGGCCGCGCGCGAGTGCGCGACGACACGATCGCCGAACGATGCCAATCCGGCCTCGAGACGCCCGCGCAGCTCGAGCTCCGACGCGTTGATGAGGTGATCGGCTGCGATCAGCCGCTCTCGGCGCGTGCTCCCGGCGGGCGCGATGCCGGCGATGAAATCGACGGCAGCCGTGGCCCCGGCCATGATCTCGTACGGCAGCGTTCCCAGCTCGAATCGCTCGGGCACCACATCGGTCGAGGGAAGCAGCTTGTCGGGCGTCAGTGACTCGAGCAGCGCGGGAGACGCAGCAAGCGCGGCGCAGTGCGGTCCGAAGAACTTGTACGGCGAGCAGACGAAGAAGTCCGCTCCCAAGGCGACCACGTCGACGCTCGCATGGGCGGTGTAGTGGACCCCGTCGACGTACACGAGCGCGCCGACCGCGTGCGCACGGGCCGCGATCGTCGCGACCGCCGGCTTGGTGCCGAGCAGGTTGGACGCCGCCGTCACCGCGACCAGTCGCGTCCGGTCGGTGACGACCTCATCGAGATCATCGAGCCGCAGCTCGGCGCTCTGCGGATCGAGTCGGAGCCAGCGCACCACCGCACCGATGGCTTGCGCCGCCTGCACCCACGGCCGGACGTTGCAGTCGTGGTCGAGCTGCGTGACGACGATCTCATCGCCCTCGACCCAGGTCTTGGCCAGTGCTCTGGAGAAGTCGTACGTGAGCTGCGTGGCACTGCGCCCGTAGACGACTCCGCTCGGATCGGCGCCGAGCAGATCGGCGATCGCGTGGCGGAAGTCGACGACCGCACGGTCGGCGTTCTGCTCGCTCACGATCGCGGCGCCGCGGTTCGAGAGCGGCCCGGTGAGCGTGCGGGCGATCGCATCGCCCACGACCGCGGGCGTCTGCGTGCCGCCCGGTCCGTCGAAGTGCGCGATGCCCGACTTCAGCGAAGGGAACTGCGCCCGCAGCGCCACGATGTCCAGACTCACGATGTTCCGCCTTCAAGCCGGTCGCGCGGCGCTGATGCGCCGGTGACACATGGTATCCGCCGCCCCTCACAGCGGGCGTCACCCGTCAGTCCGAGATCAGCGTCCCGCCGTCGATGACGATGTTCTGTCCCGTGACGAACGCACCCGCGGCCGAGGCCAGCCAGACCACGGCGCCCGCGACCTCCGCCGGCGTGCCGAATCGGCCGAGTGGAGTTTTCGCCAGGCGGACCGGTGCGGCGTCCGGGTTCTCAGTGATCGGCCGGGCGAAATCGGTGGCGATCACGCCCGGCGAGATCGCGTTCGCGCGGATGCCGCGACTCCCCCACTGCACTGCGAGATTCCGCGCGATCTGCGCGTTCGCCGCCTTTGAGACCCCGTAGCCGGAGAGCACGCGATTGCCTCGCAGCCCCGCGATGCTCGACATCACCACGAACGCCCCGCCACCGGACTCCGCCATCACGGGCAGCGCGATTTCGGCGAGCTGAGCCACCGAGCGCACATGGAGGGCAAGCATCCGCTCGAGCGACGCATCATGCTCTGACGCGTCCGGGTCATCCAGCGCCGCCCCCGCGTTGGCCACGACGGTGTCGATCCTCCCCCAGCGCTCGAGCGTGGACTCGACGAGCGCTCGCAGCTGCGCGGCATCCGTCACATCGCACTCGGCTCCGACGACATCGAGCCCCCGCGTCGCCAGCCTCGTCGCCGCACCCGCAGGACCGCTCGCGACGAGGCCGGCGACGACGACCCGCGCGCCGGCAGCGGCCAGCGCCTCTGCGCACGCGAGACCGATGCCCGATGCCCCGCCCGTGACGATCGCCACCTGGCCGGCGCACGAGAACAGCGTCGCCGGTGCGAGTTCCGATGGTGCCATGCGTCCATCCTCCCGCGACGCCCGCGACCAGCACCCCGCGAGTGGTGATGTGCGGTATCACCGACCGCGCATTCCGAGAAGCGGATGCCGCCGCTACCGTCGAACCGTGAGCAGCGTCGCGCATCCGTCCCCTGTTCCCGGCCTCGACGGCCGCACGATCGTCGTCACGGGCGCCGCCGGCGGCCAGGGCCTGGCGGCGGTGCGCCTGCTGGTCGCGGCCGGCGCACGCGTGCTCGCCACCGACGTGGTTGCCGAAGCGCCCGAGCTCGACCGGATCGATGCGTCGTACCGTCAGCTCGATGTCGCTGATGGAGCGGCGTGGGAGCTGCTCGCGGCGGAGCTCGACGACGATCTGGACGGCGAACCCCTCCGCGGCCTCGTCAACAACGCCGGCATCACGCACCGCTCGCGCCTCGGCGAGACACGACGCGAGGACTGGGACCGGGTGCTGGCGGTCAACCTCACCGGACCGATGCTCGGCATCCAGGCGCTCGCTCCGCTGATGTCGGACGGGTCGTCGATCGTGAACATCGGCTCGTCCGCCGCGCTGAACGCGCACTATCCGGTCGCCTACACCTCCAGTAAGTGGGGGCTGCGCGGCCTCACCCACGTCGCGGCGACCGAGCTCGGCTCACGCGGCATCCGGGTGAACATCGTGCACCCGGGGTTCATCGAGACGCTGATGACCGAGCATGCGCCGACCGCGATGCGCGACGCGCAGCTGGCGCTCACCCCGCTCGAGCGGGTCGGACAGGCGGAGGAGGTCGCGAGCGTCGTCGCCTTCCTGCTGTCGGATGCCGCGGCCTACGTCACCGGCGCCGAGATCCCCGTCGACGGTGGCTCGACATCCTCTGCGGGCGTCAAATTCATGGCCGACCGCATCGCCGGCCGCTGAGGCATCCCGCTGGGGCTGCCGCTCAGCCCTCGCGGTTGTAGTACGGCCAGGGGTTGATCCGGCGATCGCCGCGACGGTCCGGACCCTGCAGGCCGACCTCACCGGTCGCCGCCCACTCCACGCCGCGCGGGAACATCCGGATGAACTCGATCCGCCGGAACGTGTCGATGTCATGACCGATCGTGATCGTGAACGAACGGCCGGCGCCGTACTCGTTGATCCACGCGATCGGCTGGTCGGTGTTCATCCCGGGCAGGTCGGCGATACCGCCCTCCGGGATCGCGACCGGGTAGTGCGACATGGGCCACACCGGCGCGTTCTCGTACGACTCCAGGTCGTCGAAGACCGTGACCAGCACCTGGGCGCCGTCGAGGATCTCCACCCCGGTGAGGATGTCGTCGCCGGTGACCGTCCACGTCGGGGTGATGCCCTCGGTGATCGCGTGCCGCGGCTCGGTCGTGCGCAGCAGCGCCTCGCCCCACGGTCGCGGACGCAGACCGCCCGCGACGGTGAGCCGCGACCCGCGCATCACGTTGTACTCCTCGGGGTAACCCCAGTCGTCCTCCTGCGCGGCCGACCCGTGGAACCAGACGATGCCCTTGCCGTCGTCGTGGACGAACTTCAGCAGCGCGGCATCGGTCTGCGGACCGAATCCGACGGCCTTCTCGTGATAGCCGTCGCGCCCCTCGAAGATCACGATGACGACGTCGTACTTGTCGATGATGTCGGCGCCGATGCCCCGCGGGTCTTCGAGCACGCGGACCTTGAATCGCCCGGTGTCCTCGAGCAGCGTCGTGATCCACTCGTTGTGCTTGCGGAAGCTGCGGAACTCGTTGTCGTGCTCGTGGGTCATGTGCCCGGAGAGGATCAGGGCGTGGATCGGTTCGGTCATGACAGCTCCTCGGCGGCCTTGCGTGCGCCGCGCACTGCGACCGCCACGCTCATAAGCGTGGGGTTCATCGTGTTGGCGGTCGGGATGACGCCGTTGCCGCCGACGACGAGTCCGTCCACACCCCACACACGCGACCACGGGTCGGCCACGGACGTCCCGTCGTCGGTCTCGCCGATACGGGTGGTGCCCATGTAGTGCAGGCTCGACCCGTTCGGGAGCAGCCGGGGCTCGGCGACGAACTCGCCGATGGCGCTGCCCGCGCGACGGAGGCGCTCGGTGGCCGCCTCGATCTCGGTGTTCTCGGCGTCGGTCAGCTCGTACTCGATCGTCATGTTCGGGAAGCCCCGGTAGTCGAGCTCGCCGTCGTCGAACGTGACGCCGTCCTCGACGCGGGGGCGCTTGCGCACGCCGTAGCCCATGTTCACGTAGCCCCATCGGTTCCCGGCTGCGGGGTGTGCCGGGTCGAGCTGGAACGGGGGGTTCTCGGCGTACATCACCTGCAGCGAGAAGGGGTGATCGGGTTCGGAGAACGGGATGCGGTTCACCGCCGCCACCGGATCGACCGGGTTCACCGACCGGCGGGCGATCTCGGCTTCGAGATCGGCATCGGTCGCGAAGCGGCCGATCTTGCCCGCGTCGACCGCGATGGTGGTGATGACCACGTGGTGCTCGGTGAGATAGTGCCCGAGGGCCGAGGGGCGGATGCCGGAGGCCCACAGCAGCTGCGGGGTGCGGAACGCGTCTGCGGCCACGACGACGAGGTCTGCGGGCACGAAGCGGATCTCGTGGGTGCGGAGGTCTTCGACGGTCACCCCGGTCGCCCTGCCGTCCTCGACCTCGACGCGGCGGACGAGCGACAGGTCGTGCAGCTCGAAGCGCTCGCTGAGCGGCGACGCGGCGTCCACGAGCGGGCCGAGGACGACATCGGCACCGGCCCAGCGCATGGTGCCGTCGGGCTGCGGGTCCCCGGCGACCGGCAGGGTGCCGGGGCCGTAGCCCTCCGGCAGCTCGGCGCCGAACTCCTCCTCCAGCAGGGAGCGGATGCCCTCGCCGACGGCGGAATCGGCGAACGCGGCATCCTGCACGTGGAGCAGGTCCTTGGCGACGGCCAGAAGGTCGTCCCACTCGTCATCTGCGATGAACGGGATCTTCTCGCTGAACGCGGGCGACGGGGTCGCGCACGTCCAGTGCGCGCCCATGCCCCCGACGTTCGTCGACGCCGCGCCCGCGGGGAAGCCCGGCGCGTGGCCCGAGCCTTCGCCGCCGAAGTCGAGGAGGTGGGTGCCCTGTCGCGCGGTGAACATGCCCTCCACGACGACGCCGGCCGGGATCCCGAGCGACTCGCGCAGCGCCCCCGCCTGCGGGCCCTGCGACAGTTCGCGTGCGCGCTCCTTCTCCTCGGGATCGGGGATGTTGCGCACGCTCTCACCGGGGATCGCGGTCAGTTGCGGACCGGCCTCGAACATGACGACGTGTGCCTCCGGCAGCGTCTCGACCAGCACGCGGGCGTACGCGGAGCCGATCGGTCCGCTGCCGACGACGACGACGGTGGGGTGCGATGCGGTGTGCGCTTCGTGGGACATGGTTCTCCTCCTCGAGAGGTCAGACGGTCGCCGACTCGGCGGTCGGAACGGGTTCGGGCTCGAAGTGGTCCGAGAGGCGGCGGTTGGGAAGCAGGAGGGCCGCGACGATGCCGACGGCGTAGGCGATCGCGAGACCGATGAAGATCGGGGAGAGCACCGCCGTATACAGCTCGGCGACCTGCGCCTGCACCGCAGCGGAGGACGCGTGCACCACCGCGGGAGTCAGGGTCGCGGCATCCAGCCCGGCGGGAAGACCCAGCGCGACACCCGCGCCGATCACCCCGCCCACGATCGCCGTGGCCGTCGTGGAGCCGACCTGACGCACCAGGCTGACGGTCGCCGTCACGCTTCCGGTGTCACTGCGTGGCGCGGCGCTCTGCGCGACCGCGACGAGGATGTTCATGAACGCCCCGGTGCCGACGCCGACCAACGCCATCGCCACCATCGGCGCCCACAGTGGCAGCCCCGGGGGCAGGAAGGCCATGATCAGGAGACCCCCGGCGGCCAGCGCCGTGCCGACGATCGGGAACATCCGGTACCGCCCGGACCTGCTCGCCAGCCAGCCGGTGAACAGGGTGCTCACGAGCATGCCGAACACCGTCGCGATGGGGACGAGCCCCGACACGGTGGCACTGGTGCGATACGCCATCTGGACGAAGGTCGGCACGTAGGAGACGACCGAGAACAGCCCGACGCCGATGACGGTGGACAGCACGATGCAGATCAGGATGGTCCGGTTCGCGAAGTGTCGCAGCGGAACCAGTGGCTCACTCACGCGCACCTCGATGAGGATGAACACCGCGAGTGCGACCGCCGCGACGGCGGCCGCGACGATCACGGGCACGCCGATCACCCAGCGGTCGGCACTGGCCCAACTGGCGCCGAGCACCAGTGCGGTCACGGAGATGCCGAGGACCACGGCGCCGGCGATGTCGAACCTGCGGCCGGAGTGTCCCGGCACATGCGGGACCGCGATCACCGCCAGGGCGAGCGCGATCAGACCGACCGGGATGTTGATCCAGAAGACCCAGCGCCATCCCCACGCGTCCGTGATCACGCCGCCGAGCAGGGGCCCGACCAGGATCGCGACCGGGAAGGCTGCCCCGATGATGGACAGCACGCGGGGGCGCTCACGCGGCGGCACGACCGTGCCGACGATCGTCTGCGGCATGAGGTGCAGGCCCGCCGAGCCGATCCCCTGCGCCACGCGGGCGATCGCGAGCTGGGTGATGTCCTGCGCGAGGCCGCAGCACAGTGACGCGACGAGGAACAGCACCAGGCTGGCGAGGAAGATGAGGCGGACGCCGAGCAGATCGCCGAGCTTGCCCAGGACGGGCAGCATGACGGTGCTGGCGAGCGTATAGGAGACGAGGACCCAGCTCATCTGCTGCACAGCGCCGAGGTCGCCGGCGATCGTGGCCAGCGAGGTCGCGACGACGGTGTGGTCGAGCGCCCCCAGGAACGAGACGGTCAGGAGGGAGATCATCAGGAGACGGAGTCTCCAGGCAGTGAGTGGCATTCGCGGTCCGCCCGAACGATCGGGCCGTCGACGCGACCGGGTGTGCCCCGCGCGCTGCGTCACGGGCGGGAACGGATCCAGAACGGATCCCGACGTCGCGTCCACTCTAGACCAACTTATGTGTCTTTTCAACCAAAGGCGAGCGGTCAGCGCCGACGCGATCGCGGACGCGCGCGAGCCGCCGGGATCGCCGGCGGCACCACTCCCGCGCCGACGCGACCGACGAGTTCTCCGATGCCCTCGACCGCCATCCGCACCTCGTCGCCTTCGCGCAGGGGCGATGGCGTGAGCTCGCCGGCGCGACCCCAGAGCTCACCCAGGCATCCGCCGTTGCCGACCGTGCCCGACCCGAGCACGTCACCTGGGACCACCCGGGAGTTGCGCGAGGCGTACGCGACCAGCTCGCCGAACGGCCAGCCCATGTTGGAGACGAGGTCTTCGCCGATGAGCTCCCCGTTGACGAAGACCTCGGCCCGCACCGCGAGGAAGCCGTCCGCGTCCAGGTACGACGCGAGCTCGTCGGCGGTGACGATCCACGGTCCGAGGGCTGTGCCGAAGTCCTTGCCCTTCGCAGGCCCGAGGCGCACCTTCATCTCGCGCGATTGGATGTCGCGCGCGGACCAGTCGTTCATGATCGTGTAGCCGAAGATGTGGGATGCCCCGGCCTGCGCGGTCAGGTTCGCTCCGTCGGATCCGGGCACCGACCCGATCACCGCGGCGATCTCGAGCTCGAAGTCCAGACGCTCGGTCACCGGCGGCGAGACCGACTCGCCGGGGCCGAGCACCGTGTGCGGATTGGTGAAGTAGAAGGTCGGCGCTTGGTACCACTCGGGCACGACCTCGCTCTTGCCGTCGACCGACGCGCTGACCCCTTCGACGTGCTCCTCGAAGGCGACGAAGTCGCGGATCGCAGCAGGCACCAGGGGCGCGAGCAGCGTGACCTCGGCGAGCGCGGCCCGCTTCGTCTCGCCGCGATCGGCGACTGAGCGGTACAGGCCGTGCGCGGCATCCAGTCCGCGCTCGAGCACCTGCGCCACACGCAGGCCGTTCGGGAACGGCACCACGTGATCGTCGATGACAAAGCCCTCGCCCAGGTCGGCGCCGTCGATCCAGCGCGCGATCTTCATGCGCGCACCCGGCTTCCCACCAGCGCCTCGGCGTTCTCACCGAGGATGCGCCGCTCGATCTCGATCGGCAGACCCGCGCTGCGCACCAGCGTGATCGGGTCGTCGCTGCCCATGTCGAACGGGAAGTCGCTGCCCATCAGCACACGCGCGCCGCCCGCGACCTCGACGAGATGACGCAGCGCCACCGGGTCGTGCACGACGGTGTCGAACCACAGTCGGCGCAGATACGTCGACGGGGCGTGTTCGCAGCGATGCGCTTCGGGACGGACGTGCCAGGCGCGGTCGGAGCGCCCGATCGCGAAAGGCAGGTAGCCGCCGCCGTGCGCGGCGACGATCTTCAGATCCGGATGCCGGTCCAGCACCCCGGCGAAGATGAGGTGCGACAGGGCGACGGCGTTCTCGGTGGGCTGCCCGACCGTGTTGGACAGGTAGAACCGGTCGAGGCGCTCGTCGAGACTGCACCCGAAGGGGTGCAGGAAGACCACGCAGCCCAGCTCCGCCGCGCGGGCCCAGAACGGCTCCAGCCGCTCGTCGGAGAGTTCGACATCGCCGGCGAACGACGAGATCTCGACGCCGGCCAGGCCCCGGCCGAGGACGGCGTCATCGAGGTACTCGACGATGCGCTCCGGATGCTGGAGCGGCACGACGCCCAGACCCACGAGCCGATCGGGGGCCCGCGCCACGTGCTCGGCGATCAGCCGGTTGGTCTCGCTCGCGACCCACCCGGCCAGTCCCTCGGACGCCCATGGGTAGAAGTGGTTCGGCGAGACGCTCACCCACTGCCGGTGCACGCCCTGCTCGTCCATCGCGGCCAGTCGTGCGCCCACATCGGTCAGCTTCGGGATCCGGGCGCCGATCATCGCGCCGGATGCCTGCAGGCTCTCCACACCGTTGCGACGACGCTCCAGATCCGCCGCGGCGGCGACCTCAGCCGGCGCTCGCCGCTCGACCTCGGCGTGCATCGCGGGCAACAGGAGGTGCGCGTGGACGTCGGTGACCGGCGCCCGGTCGCCGCTGAGCGCAGGCGAGTCGGTCATGCCGGCTCCGACATCTGTCGCGCGATGCCGAACATCAGCCCGGGGACGTCCGCGTCGCGGACCCCGTCCAGCTGCCACTGTCCGAGCTGCACGGATGCCTCCACCACGCTCTTGGCGCGCGGCACGCGCCGCGCGTGGAACTCATCCCACAGCCCCTGGTCGAGCCGATCGCGGGAGACGAGCAGCTCGGTCAGGACGAACGCGTCCTCCAATCCCTGCGCGGCGCCCTGGGCGATCGTCGGAGGGCAGCTGTGCGCGGCATCGCCGATGATGACGACGCGGCCGCGGTTCCACGGTTCGTCCACGATGTGCTTCGTGAACCACGTGTAGTTCGCGTGCGCGCCTGCCTCGAGATCGGCTCGGATCGATTCCCACGGGCCCTGATAGGCGCGCGACTCCTCGAGCATGATGCGGGTGGCCTCGTCGTCAGGCGTGCCGAAGCGGTCCTCGGCCTTCTCGACGAGGAACGCGTACATCGAGTTCTCCCCCGTGGGCGTGTAGCCGGCGATGAACACCGGGCCGCCGTAGTACAGCTCGCTGCGCTCGACCTCGGCCGGGCGCGAGACGAACGTGCGCCAGATCCCCATGCCGGTGGGCTCCGGCTTGGTCTCGATGCCGATCAGCTCGCGCACCGTGGAATTCAGCCCGTCCGCCCCGATCAGCAGGTCGTACTCGCCCGCCGACTCTCCATCGACGGTGATGGCGACCGCATCCGCCGCGCGGGCGTCGATCGCGGTGATCTTCTTTCCGAAGTGCACGTTCACTCCGGCATGCTCGGCGTGCTCGAGCAGGATGCGCGCCAGCTCGGCGCGCGGCATCCCCATGGCGGCCGGATAGTCGGGCCCGCCCGTCTTCACATCGGGCAGCTCCGCGACGATGGGCGCCCCCGGGCCGGGAGCCCGCAAGTGCAGCCCTTCGAAGGGGTAGCCCGCCGCGCGGATGTCGTCCCAGGCGCCGAGCGCGTCGAAGACGCGTAGCGCGTTGCCCTGCAGCGAGATGCCGGATCCTTGCGCGCTCAGCTCGGGTTTGGCTTCGAACAGGTCGACCGCCACCCCCGCCTTGGCGAGCTGGATGGCGGCGGCGAGACCAGCGACGCCGCTCCCGGCGATCGCGACCTTCGAGACTGCGGTCATGTCAGAACCTCTCTGTTCCCTGTGATCGGTGGGTCGCGGTCAGAAGATCGCGACGGGGTTGATGGGTGAGCCGACGGCTCCGGTGATGGGCAGCGGGGGCGCCGAGAGCAGGAAATCCCAGCGGGCGCGTGCGGCGCAGGATGCCGCAAGTTCGTCGAGATCCCACATCTCACCGATCGTGAGACCCATGTTGGGGATCACCACCTGGTGCAGGGGCTGGAACGACGGCACGTCGAACTCGTTCGGGCGCACCTCGAAGCCCCACGTGTCGGTGGCGATCGCGGCGATCTCGGTACGGTGCAGCCAGCCGGCGGTCGACAGGGAGAGGCCGGCGGACGGGCCACCGGCGTACTCGCCCCAGCCTTCACGCCGAGCCCTCGCCAGGCGACCGGTCCGCACGAGCACGATGTCGCCGCGACCGATCGTGACGCCCTGCGCGTCGGCGCAGGCATCCAATTCCGCGGCGCTGATCGCGTACCCGTCGGGGAGCTCCCCCGTCTCGGGCGAGAGGTGGCGGGCGACATCGAGCAGGACGCCGCGGGAGACGATGACGGATGCCGCGTGCTCGATGCCCGTCACCAGGTCGCCCTCGCTCGTGACGACGTCGCCTGCGCGCCTGCCGTTCCACGCGAAGCCGTGGTCGAAGATGTGCCCGAGCCCGTCCCACTGGGTCGAGCACTGCAACGGCATGGCGATGACGTCATCGGCGCCGCCGATGCCGTGCGGGAAGCCCTGATTGCCGCGCTCGGCGTCGACGCCGGTGTCGGTCATCGTGTGCACCGGGTTCGTGCGCCGGCGCCAGCCCTTCTGGGGTCCGTCGGTGTCGAACGACTGCGAGAGTGAGACCACCGCGCCCTCACGCACCAGGGCGGCTGCTTCGACGCGTTTGGCGGAATCGATGAAGTTCAGCGTGCCGAGCACGTCGTCCTCGCCCCACCGGCCCCAGTTGCGATACGCCTCGGCGCGGGCGGCGATCTCGGCTTCGGGATCGGTCCGATCGATGCCGGCCGGGTCCTCCGACGGCGAGCTCATGGTGCCACGCACCGGACGGTCTGCGTGCCGAGCCCCTCGATCGTGCCGGTCATCACATCTCCGTCGCGCAGGAACCGCTTCCAGTGCTGCCCGTTGCCGGGAGGACTCCCGGTCAGCAGCAGATCGCCGGGCAGCAGCGGCATCGTCTCACTCGCGCCGGAGATGAGCGCGGCAATGCCGAACAGCAGGTCGCTGGTGTGTCCGTCCTGCTTGACCTCGCCGTTCAGCTCGAGCGTCACGGCGAGGCCGCCGCCGTCCACGAACTCCGCCGGAACGAGGAAGGGGCCCGTCGGCAGAAACCCGGGCGCGTTCTTGGACCGGTACCAGTCGGTGCCGATCTCCTTCATGTCCTTCCGGAACACCAGGTCGCGCGTGGTGATGTCGTTGACGATCGTGTAGCCGGCGATGTGGTCCAGCGCGTTCTCGCGAGAGACCTGGAACGCCTCGCGCCCGATCACGACCGCCAGCTCCAGCTCCCAGTCGTGCACCTGGCTGTACGCAGGCAGCGCGAGCGGCACATCGTCGCCCACGACACAGGCGGGCAGCCCGATGAAGAAGTACGGCTCGCCGTTGGCGGCGCGGTCGTCCATCATGGTCGCGGCGAACTCGCGCGCCTCCTCGGGCGTGCGATCGGTGTTCTGGGTGAGTCCCGCCGCCACGAGTTCGATCACGTGCTCGCGGTAGTTGGCTCCCGCCTGGAGCACCTGGCGCGGCTGCACCGGAGCGGTCAGCGTGACGTCGGCCAGCGGCATCCACCCGTCCGCCTGCTCGGCTGCGACAGCAACGCGCTCCCAGTCGCCGCGCGCGAGGAAGGCGTTCAGATCGTCCGCTCCGAGTTCGTCGGCGCTGATCGCGCGGATGCGGTCGCCCGCGACGACGCCCAGCGCGACGGAATCGCCGTCGCGGAATCGCGCGAGTGCGTACGGGGCGGTCGGTCCGGTCGACGTCATCGTCATCAGTCTCTCTGTCGTGCTCTGTGTTGTGGCGACGTCGCGTCGCCGTTGGTGAGAGGTGGAGCGTCGCGCGAGGCGACGCCCCACCCCCGGTCTCAGCCCCGGCCGTGCTGGGCGTACGGGTTCAGCAGGGCGTCCTTGATCTCATCCGGCACGCCCTCCTCGGTCGCGCTCGGGCCGTCTGCGGCGGGGAAGGACTCGGTCATCGACATCGGCATGGCGCCGTTGCGGTAGAAGTTGTTCGATCCCTGCGAGGGCTTCCAGGTGTTGGCGACCCAGTCCGGCACGTAGTTGCGGTATCCACCGGTGTTCAGCTCGATGCGGAGACTGGAGGGTTCACGGTAGTAGAGGAACGTCTGCTCGCCGATGCCGTGGATGTTCGGCCCGTACTCCATCGGGGTGCCGTTCTCCATGAGCGTGTCGGCCGCGATGAGCAGTTCCTCGCGGGTGTCGACCCAGAAGGCGTAGTGGTTGATGCGACCGGCGCGGCTCGAGCCGTCGAGCACGACGCCCAGGTCGTGCGACTTCTCGTTGGTCGTCAGCACGGAGAACACCGAGATCGGCGCTTCGTCCAGAACGGTGCGAGCCATGAAGCGGAAGCCGAGCACCTCGACGTACCACTGCACGAACGCGTCGACATCACTGGCGGCGACGGTGACGTGGTCGAGCTGACGCGGAGCACCGGCGATCTTGCTGCGCTTCTCGGGGCGGTCCGGATAGATGGATGCCACGTGTCCGGGCGCGTCGTGGCGCGTCACGTCCCAGTGCAGGGTCATCGAGTGCCCGAACGGTCCGGTGAAGCGGTACGCGCGACCGATCTTGTGGACGTCCTCGAGCCACTCGCCCTCGACGCCCGCGGCCTCGACGCGCTTCGCAGCCTCTTCGAGCGCCTCGGCGCTGGAGGTGCGCCATGCCATCGTCGCCAGGCTCGGCTCGTCACCGGGGAGGATCACGAGCGAGTACGCGTAGTAGTCGCCCCAGCAGCGCAGATACACGGCGCCGTCGACGCGATCGACGACGGTGAGCCCGACCTGCTCCTCGTAGAAGGTCACGGAAGCCTCGACGTCGGGCGTGGTGATCGCCACGTAGGAGAGGTGGGAGAGGAGCTTGATCATCTTCGATCCTTTCGACAAGACAAGCGATTGGGGTGATCCCGAGATCAACTTTCGCTTGACTTCGGCATATCCGGGAATCCCATATCTGCGATGCCGAGGATCAGCACCATCTATGCGGTGTGGTCGGCGCCGCCACGTCACGCGCCGAGCGAGTCGGCGAGTTCGCAGTCGGCGAGCAGGTCTGCGAGATCGGGGGGCGACGAGGACTCGGACAGCGCGCGGAGTGCGCGGCGCAGCGTGAGCCGCTCGGCCGATTCGAACAGCGTCGGTGCCGTCAGGCGGCCGGCCGAGGACAGCGTGGTCACCTGCGTCCGCCCCTCCTCCACCTCGACCTCCGTGACGACCTCGCCGAGCACCTGCACCCGCAGCCAGCTCCGCGCCGACCTGTCGGCGGTCGCGACCGACAGCGTCGCCGCGAGGCCGCCGCGCGTCTCGAGCAGTGCGAGTCCGTCGCCGCCGGCGCGGGAGGTGAGGCGTTCCCCGCTCAGGCTGCGGAGCCAGCCGAGCGCGTCGCGGACTGCGACCGCCTTGTGCGCACCCGGCGCGGCACCGTCGACGGTGAGCAGGCGCGGTTCCGCGCCGGCGCGCGCCGTCACCGCGGTCTGCACGACGTCGGGACGCAGAAGCGGCCGTTGGACGATCATCGGGATCGTCGCGGCGTCGACGAGGCGACGCAGCTGCAGCGACGGGGCTGCTGCGGGCGCGGCGATCACCACCGCGACCGCACCGTCGATCGCCGCCCGCTGTGCGGCCTCGACCCAGCCCGGATCGCCGGAGAGGACCGCGACGGCGCCCTCGACGTGCCTCGAGCGGCGAGCGCTCAACGGAAGCTCGGCGATCGCCGTCAGATACGACGCGTCCTCGGCGACCACTTCGACGCGTTCGGTGCGGTGCGCGCTCACGCGGCGCTCGCTTCGATCAGCGCGGCCGCGGCATCCGCGATCCCGATCGCGTACTTCGCGTCGTCCAGCAGTTCGTCGTACTCGACGGGGTCTCGCCCGTCGAGCAGCTCTGCCAGCGAGCGCCATTCGGCGAGGTACCCGTCGTCGTCTGCGAGCGGGTACGCGGTCACCTTGCCCGTCGGCGTCCTCACCCGCACACCGGCGCTGCCGACGTGCACGAACGCCGGGGGGAAGACCACTTCGAGCCGATCCGTGTCGGTCACGACATCGATCCGCCAGACCGCGTCGGCACCGTCAGGAAGCATCACCGCCGCCAGCCGGACCGGAATACCCGATGCCCGGTACCCCACGGCATACCCGAGCGGGGTGATCGCGCGCGCGAAGACGACCTCCTCGAGCGCAGGGGCCAGGTCGCGGACGATGGGCAGATCGTGCACGGCCAGCCCCGTGATCAGCTGACGGACGACGGATGCCGCGACCTGCGGCACCTCGAGCGGCGGCCCGCTTCGTGCGGGCGCGGGCGCCGGGGCGATCGACTCGGAGACGACATCGTGATACCGGCCGTTGGGCGGCAGCGCCAGGGTCACCGAGACGGATCGGATGCTCTGGCCACCTGCCAGGAGGTGATGTTTGGCTCTCATCCATGCCGGGTCGTAGAGGTGATTCGTGCCGATGAGCAGCGTCACACCGGCAGACCGGCACGCATCGATGACGGCTTCGGCGTCGTCGACGGTGGTCGCGAGCGGCTTCTCGCAGAGAATCGCGCGCTTGCCCGCGGCGACCGCGGCGAGGATCTGGCTCGCGTGCTCGGCGGGGGGGCTGCAGATGAGCACGACGGACACGCGCTCGTCTGCGAGCAGATCCGAGACTCCCGACGATGCGCGGGCTCCGACTCGCGCGGCGAGGTCAGCTGCCCGCCCGCTTCCGGCGTCGCAGATGTGCACCACGTCGAACGTGGACCCCAGCCGCGACAGCGTCGGCATGTGCAGGGCGGCAACGCCGGGACCTGCTCCGACCACACCTACGCCGTGCGTCATGACTGCACCGTCCTTTCGCTCGAAGCGTACCTAAGTTTTCAAAAAGATGACGATACTTGCCGAAACTGAGCCAGAAGATCACCGGACTTGTGTGAAAATCGACCATGGCAAAAGAGTCCACCCTGCGCTTCGGCGCGCAGACCGACGAGGTGACGAGCCTCCTGCGGATCGTGAACATGGTCCGCGCCGGTGACGCGGCCACTCGCCCCGAGATCGGCAGGGTCACAGGTCTCGGCCGGGGCGTGGTCACCCAGCGGGTCGACCAGGCGATCGAGATGGGGTACCTCGAGGACGGCGAGTTCGGACCGTCTTCGGGCGGGCGCGCACCGCGCACCCTGAGGTTCCGCAGCGGTCGCGGACGCATCGTCGTCTGCGCCCTCGGCGCGCTGCACATCCACGTCGGCGTCGCCATGCTCGAGGGCGACATCCTCGAGCAGTCGCACCGGGCGTGGGACATCGCACGAGGACCGGCCGAGACGCTCGACACGGCGCTCGCCATGATCGACGAGGTCCTCGCCCGCACACCCGATGTGCCGGTGTGGGGCGTGTCGGTCGGCATCCCCGGTCCGGTCGATTTCCATTCGGGCAGACCCGTCGCCCCGCCGATCATGCCCGGCTGGAACGGATTCGACATCCGGCGCCGATTCGAGGAGCGGTACGAGGCGCCGGTCTGGGTGGACAACGACGTGAACCTGCTCGCGTTGAACGAGCGCTCCCGACGCCGCGACGAGTCGCTCGACCTCATCTACTGCAAGGTCGGCTCGGGCATCGGCGCCGGGCTGCTCTCCCAAGGCCGCATCCATCGTGGGGCGAACGGCGCGGCGGGCGACATCGGGCACGTTCGCGTCGCCGGGTCGGACGCGCTCTGCCGCTGCGGCAAGATCGGATGCCTCGAGGCGGTCGCCGGCGGCTGGGCACTCGTGCGCGATGCAGAGGTCGCCGTCGCGGACGGCGCCGCGGGCGTGCTCGCGGCGCGAACGCGCGAGGGCGAGCCGCTCACGCCGGAGGCGATCGCACGCGCGGCCGAGAACGGCGATGCCCTCGCGATCTCGTTGATCCAGCAATGCGCCCGCGTGGTCGGCGAGTCGATCGCCGCGCTGGTCAACATGTTCAATCCCGGCACCATCGTCATCGGCGGCGCGGTGGTGGGCGCCGGCGAGGTGTTCCTCGCCGAGGTGCGCCAGCGGGTGTACGAGCTGTCACTTCCCCTCGCCACGCGCGATCTGGCGATCGTCCAGTCGCAGAACGATCTGCGCGAACCACTGCGAGGCGGAGCGGAGATGGTGCGAGAGCAGCTGTTCGATGCGACGTTCCCCCGCTGGTTCGCCGACGGTCGGCCGACGACGGCCGCCATACATCCGGCCGGGTAGGACTTCTTTCGTTTTCGAGCATAAGCGTGTAAGTTCTCGTCCTAAGCCGGTTGTCTCCGGCGACACCGACACGAGGATGTGCCATGACGCTGACGGCTCTGCGCGACGACGCCCTGCGATCGACACCCGAGGGGTTCGCGGTGCTGCTCGGTCTGCCGTGGATCCGGTCGCTGCCCTCGTCGTCACTCTCCGAGCTGCGCGTGTCGATCGACGGCGAATCGGTGAGAGCGGCGACTGCCGACATGCCGGAATGGTGGTTCCTGCAGGATCGGATCACGATCCTCGGCGACGGTCCGCTCGCGGCTGGACCGCACGATGTGACGGTGTCGTTCCAGCTGATGATCCCCTACTTGCAGGTCGGACCGGATGGCCCGCTGTCACTGCCGTTCCGGATCGCGCGGCCGCTGACCCTCGATGCCCCTGCGGCGGTGGCCGCATCGGTCATCGAACGAGAGTCGGCACATGAGGTGGCGCGCGACGATGCGCTGCCAGAGGGGTGGACACTCGCGGCATCCGCTTTCAACTGGACGCCGGACGTGATCCGAGCCGAGCGCACGGCCGAAGACATCGCCGTCGGCATCGTGACGGACGGCGTCTCGTCGGTCATCGAGATCGAGCCGGGTCAGCTGTGGCGGTCGTTCCCGACCCCGCGCGACGGAGACGTCGACGCACTGCGCACCGGTCTGGAGGCCGCGCACGGTTCGGTGAGCATCGTGGGCGCAAGTCTGGATGACTGGGTCGGTTCGACGCGTCGCACCGACGCCGAGCGCCTCGCGTTCATGCTGCCACAGCTGCACGCCGCCGCACGCGTCGGCGCGGCGGGTGTGCGGCTGCCGATCGGACAGGCCGGTGATGGGCTGCTGCGCGAGCTGCTGCCGGTGCTCCACGAGCTCGACCTCGTGCTCTTCGAGGAGATCCAGGGCCAGCAGACACCGGACTCACCCGCCGCGCGCGGCGCGATCGAGACGATCGCGCGCACCGACGACACGCACCTTCGGCTCCTCGTCGACATCAGCATGCTGATGCCGGCAGTTCCATCGAGCTACCTCGACCTGCTCCGGTCGGGAGGCGTTCCGGAGGCCCTGCTGCAGCGGCTGGCCACCGACTGGCGCGACCCGGCGACGAATGGCGCGGTCATCGAGGTACTCCGATCGGGTGGCGTTCCCCCGGCGGTGCACACGGCCTTCATGAACCTGCTCGTCCGGTTCGGTCGCTCCAGCGCCGCCGACCTTCGGGACGTGCTGCCGCTGACCGGCGCGTTCCACCTCAAATTCTGGGATCTGGACGACACCGACGGTCGCGTGACGCATCCGATCCGCGACCTTGGATCGGAACTGGCGGGCACGCCCTTCACCGGCACGCTCTGCAGCGAGTGGGGCGGTCACGAGTGGCTGGATGACGTGCCCGCCGACATCACCCGCCGGCACCTCGCACTGGCACGATCGGCCCTGCGCGAGGGCGCCCGCGCGCTCGCGTGATGAGCGCGCGCTCGCACGACGAGCGCGCGCAGGTCAGCGAGGCTGCAGACCTGCTGCCCGGTAGACATCGTCGATGACCTGCATTGTTCCGACGCCCAGCTCCGCATCGAGCTCGCTCGGCGACCCGTCGCGCAGGGCGGCGACGACGTGCTCCAGCTGCCGCGCATAGCTGTTCTCGCCGTCGACCGCCTTCTCTTCGATGACCAGTTCGCTCCCCGCCGTCACGCGCAGCGTCGCCCCCCACTGCGGGACGATCACGCTCGTCGCCTCGAGCGACGCGGCCGCGCCGGTCACCCGCAGCGACATGCTCCCCTGATCGTCGCCGATGAACGATGACCGGACCGTCGCGGGGACACCGCCGGGCAGCTCGAAGACCGCATCAGTCTGCAGATCGACGCGGGGATCATCGGTGGACAGCACGGCGTCGGCGGAGATCACCGTGGGCTCTCCCCAGGCCACGCGCATGAGGTCGACGGCGTAGCAGCCCACGTCCATGAACGAGCCGCCGCCGAGGTCGGCGTCGAGGCGGATGTTGCCCGGCTTCACCACGAAGTGGGGGATGCTGTAGTCGAACTCGACACGCGTCACCTCTCCGAGCACACCCGAAGCCAGCACCTCTGACAGCCGCTGCGTGAAGCTGTGCAGTCGGTAGTGGAAGCCCACGAAGGCACGACGGTCCGCAGCATCCGCCGCCTCCGCGATCTCGCCCGCCGTCGTGCCGTTCGCAGACAGCGGCTTCTCGCACAGCACGTGCTTTCCCGCCTGCAAGGCCCGTACCGCCCAGTGCGCCTGCACGGTCGACGGCAGCGGGATGTAGATCAGGTCGACGTCGGGATTCTCGATGACCGCTTCGTAGTCGCCGGACTGCGCGACACCGAGGCGATCGGCCGCCTCGCGCGCACGATCTGGATCACGTGCGCCGATCGCAACCACGCTGACCCCGTCCAGCTCGCGCGCCGGCTCGACGATCGCCCGTTCGACGATGCCGGCCGCGCCCAGGACTCCGATGCCGATCGTCTGCGCTGCCATGCTCAACCCTCCAGAATGCGACGACGAGCGTCGCGCTGTATTTCGATGACCCGGTCCTCCCAGTCGCCGACCGGCACGTCGTCGACCAGACCGTGGCTCTGCAGATACTCGAATGCGTCGGCAAGACCGTCGTGCAGCGAGACGACCGGCCGGAACTCGGGCACGTCACGCTGCAGCTTTTCGGCGCTGTACAGCAGGTTCTTCGCGAAGACGCCGGGCACCATCATGAAGCGCTGCGGGTCGAGCTGGTACAGCGTTTCGGCCGATACGTCGATCTGCTCGACCTCGCGCCCGAGCACGTCCATGGCGACGCCGTGGATGTCGGACCACTCCATCGGCTGCGGATTGACCAGGAAGTACGTCTGACCGATCGTGCTGTCGCGCTCGAGCACTCCGACGAAGCCGAGTGCAGCGTCGTCGACGTGCAGCAGGTGATGAAGCGCCGTCCCCTCCCCGACGCGGAGGATCGGACGACCCTCGCGGATGCGGCGGATCCATCGCGTGTCGATGCCGACCTGGCGCACGACGCGTTTGCGGCCGTACGTGGTCGAGGGCTTGACGATCGTCGCGGGGAACCCGCGATCGAGGTAGGCGGCCTGATACATGCGATCGAGGGCGACCTTGTCGACGGCGTACGGCACGGGCGGGCGGAGCGGATGGTCCTCGGTGATCGGGAGCCAGTCGGCGGTCTGGCCGACGGTCGTCACCGTCGACGTCTGCACGAAGTGGCCGACGTCGCGGAAGGCGTCCAGACTCGCGGCGCCGTGTGCGGGGGTGAACCCGATGAAGTCGATCGCCGCGTCGAAGCGCTCCCGCTGCACAGTCGGCACGAACCAGTCGAGGTCGTTCCGGTCTCCCGACAGATGACGCACGCCGTAGGGCAGCGCTCCGGACGAGCCGCGCGTGATGCACGTCACGTCGTGGCCGCGCTCCTGCAGGAGTTTGACGACACTCGTGGAGATGTTGCCCGTGCCCCCGACGATCCCGACCTTCACGTACGACCCTCGACGATGGGCCGCAGCACCTTCTGCACGTACCACCCGCTGACCATCGCACTCTCGGCGGGGCGCGGACTCTGGTCGGACTCGACGACGATCCATCCGGAGTAGTCCGACTCCGCGACGGCCCGCGCGAACGCTTCGAAATCGATGAGTCCGCCTTCGTCGGTGGGCTCGAAGAACCACCGTTCGATCCGTCGTTCGCCGCCTTCGGTGCGGACGAACTGCTCGGCGTGCGGATTCACCGCCTCAGCGTCGTCGACGGTGTCGCGCGCGTTCTTGAGCTGGATGTGACGCACGCGGTCCGCATGCCGCTGGAACAGCTCCACGGGATCGATGCCGGCGATTGCGAGCTCAGCGGTGTCGAGCGCGAGTCCGACGAACGCGGGGTCCGTCGCCGCCAGCAGTCGATCGATGCCGTCGCCGAGACGCAGCGCCGAGAGGAAGTCGACGTGCAGCGCGAGCTTCACGTCATGCTCCGCGACGCGACGGCCCACCTCGTTCCACAGGCGGGCGAGCGTGCCGATCTGCTGGTCGCTCAGCTCGCCTGTCTGCCACGCCGACCCGACCGGCCGCACGACGAGCGAATCGCCGCCGAGGCGGTGCACCGCGTCCGCGAACCAGAGCGCTGTGGCGGCGATCGGCTCGCGGGAGTCAGGGTCGAGGGGATCGGGCCCGCGACCCATCTCCACGTCGAAGCCGACGAACGGGTCGTACACATAACTGCTCACGGCTTCCAGCGCGCAGTCGGCCAGGAACGCGCGCAGTCCGTCGAGCGACCCGTACAGTCTGGCGATCTCTTCGGGGCTGCCGAACGGCTCCCACGGACCGAAGCTCACGGCTGTCAGCTCGACGCCGCTGAATCCGCTGATAGAGATCGTCTTGAACGCCCGCTCGTGGTCGCGCTTGCGCACGAACGCATCGATGTTCGTGTCCCACTGGTTCAGGGCGTAGCCCCATCGGATGCCGGTCACTTCGCGCCCTCCGCGTAGATGCCGTCGAGCACGTTCTTCGCGTACCAGCGCGAGATCGCCGTGCTCTCGGAGTAGTCGCCGCCGATCTTGTCGGCCTTGTCGTGCTCCACGCTGATCCACCCCGAGTAGCCGTGGTCCCGCACCGAGCGCATCATCGACTCGAAGTCGACGAGGCCCTCTGCGGTTCCCATCTCGTAGAACCACTTCTCGGTCGTCACCGCCGACAGTTCGGCATCCGGCCAGAGTCGGTAGTCCTCGTTCGTGTCCTTCGTGCGGGTGTCTTTGAAGTGGAAGCCCGTCACGCGATCGTGGTGCGCCTCGTACACGTCCACCGGGTCGACGTCGGCGATGCAGTGCTGCGCGGTGTCGACGAAGAACTTGACGAACTCGGGGTCGGCGTAGTCGTAGAACGTGTCTATCTGCGCGCGCGTGCGGATGCCGCCGTAGAACTCGTGGTGGCAGGTGAGGTTGACGCCGTACTCCTGCGTGATCTGGCCGACCTTGCCCCAGACCTCCGCCGCGTGCTTGAGGCCGTCGTCGCTGACGCCCACTTCGTCGAAGTACCGCGAACCGGGCATGACGATGATGTTGTCGAGCTGGATGCCGGACCACCGGTCCATCGTGATCTTGAAGTCCTCGAGGATCGTGTCGTGCGTGGCGGGCACCTCAGGCGCGTACCGCTCAGGGGTGTAGTACACCCCGTGGAACGTGTTCACGATCCGTTCCAGACCCTGCTCCTGAACGAACTCCTGGTAGTTCGCGACCGACCCGTACTGCTCGAGGATCTGCCAGAACCGGAAGTCGAACGTGTCGATCGCGTCGAAGCCCACCGCGGCGACCTGCCGCAGGAACCGGGTCATCGCAAGGCGGGACTGCCACTGGTCGATGGGGCCGGCCGGACCCTGGCTGCGCCAGTGGTCCATGTAGCTCCACTTCACTTTCGGCACGTCGAACGTCGGTGTCGTCATGGTCACTTCTGCTTTCGTGGGAGGATCACGGCCCCGATGGGGGCGGTGTTACTTCGTGGAGAAGGCGGCGTCGAACGCGGCGGCCGGGGGGGTGATCTCGGCGAGCTTGCGGACGAACGCGAGGGCTTCGGGCGCGCCGATCAAGCGGTCCATGCCGGCGTCCTCCCACTCCACCGACGTGGGGCCGGTGTAGCCGATCGCGTTGAGCGCGCGGAACAGCGGCTCCCACCGCACCTGGCCGTGCCCTGTGGAGACGAAGGTCCACCCGCGGCGCGGGTCGGCCCAGGGCCGGTGCGAGCCGAGGACCCCGTTGCGTCCGTCGAGGTTGGTGATGGATTCCTTCACGTGCACGTGGAAGATGTGCTCGGCGAAGTCGAGCACGAAGGCGACGTAGTCCAACTGCTGCCACACGAAGTGCGACGGGTCGAAGTTGAACCCGAAGCTCTTGCGGTGCCCGATCGCCTCGAGCGTGTCCTTCGCGCTCCAGTAGTCGTACGCGATCTCAGACGGATGCACCTCGAGGGCGAACCGCACGCCGACCTCTTCGAATACGTCGAGGATCGGGTTCCAGCGGTCGGCGAAGTCCTGATACCCGCGGGCGATGAACTCGTCCGAGGCGGGCGGGAACATCGCGACGGCCTTCCAGATCGAGGAGCCGGTGAAGCCGACGACCGTCGTCACGCCGAGCTTCGCGGCGAACCGCGCCGTGTTCTTCATGTCCTCCGCGGCACGCTGACGCACCCCCTCCGGGTCACCATCGCCCCACACCCGGTCGGAGAGGATGTCACGATGCCGCTCGTCGATCGGGTCATCGCACACCGCCTGACCCGTCAGATGATTCGAGATCGTGTAGACCTGCAGCCCGTTGCGCTCGAGGATGTCCAGCCGGGACTGCACGTACTCCGCATCATCCCAGCGGGACACATCGAGGTGATCACCCCAGCACGCGATCTCCAGACCGTCGTAGCCCCATTCCCCCGCAAGACGCGCCACCTCCTCGAACGGCAGATCGGCCCACTGACCGGTGAACAAAGTGATCGGACGCGTCATCGCGCTCTCCTTCGGGATGGGTGTTCAGACGGATGCCGGGACGCCCGCGGCGATGCGGACCCAGGCGGAATCGTGCTCGCTCGAGCGCTCGACGGCATCGAGCACGCGCTGCACCGAGAGGCCCTCGGCGAACGAGGGATGAGGGTCGGTGCCCTCGGCGATCGCCGTGACGAGGTCTACGACCTGGTGGCTGAAGCCGTGCTCGTAGCCGAGCATGTGACCGGCGGGCCACCACGCACCGAGGTAGGGATGCTGCGCCTCGGTGACCAGGATCTTCGTGAATCCCTGGCGGCCGTCGGGGGCGGTCCGGTCGTAGAACTGCAGGCTGTTGAGGTCTTCGAGATCGAACGCCAGCGCGCCCTCGTCGCCGGACACCTCGATCGTGAGGGCGTTCTTGCGCCCTGTCGCGAACCGCGTGGCCTCGAACGAGACGAGCGCCCCGTTCGACAGGCGCCCGGTGAAGAGCGCAAGGTCGTCGACGGTGACCTCCCCGAAGCCTTCGGCTGCGGTTCCGGACAGGCCTGAGCCCGAGCCGAGCAGCGGACGCTCCTTCACGATCGTCGCGATCGTGCCCGCCACCGCCTCGACGGTCTGGCCGGTCACGAACTGCGTCATGTCGATGATGTGCGCGCCGATGTCGCCGAGCGCGCCGGAGCCGGCGTGCTCCTTCTGCAGGCGCCAGGCCAACGGCACACCGGTGTCGACCAGCCAGTCCTGCCGATACGCCGCACGCACCTGCTGCACGGTGCCGACGACGCCGTCGGCGATCAGATCGCGCAGGAAGGTCACGGCGGGCACGCGACGATAGGTGAAGCCCACCATCGAGCGGATGCCCCGCGCTGACGCAGCCGCCGCAGCATCCGCCATGGCCTCCGCCTCGGCGACGGTGTTCGCGAGCGGCTTCTCGACCAGCACATGCTTGCCTGCCTCGAGAGCGGCGATCGCGATCTCGGCGTGCGAGTCACCGGGAGTGACGATGTCGACGATGTCGATGTCGTCGCGCGCGATCACCTCGCGCCAATCGGTCGCCGACTCGGCCCAGCCCCACTTCTCGGCGGCCTCGGCCACGGCGTCGCCGTTGCGACCCACGATGACCGCCATCTCGACGGAGGCGGGCAGATCGAACATCCGCGGCGCCTGGCGCCACCCTACCGAGTGGGTGGCGCCCATGAAGCCGTAGCCGATCATGGCGACGCGGAGCGGCCTGCTCATGCGAGCACGACCTCGCGCTCCACCGGTACACGGTTGGTGACGTACCGGCCGGGGCCACCGTCGACGCCGGGCATGATCTGCATGTACAGCAGGCGCATCGTCAGCACGACCTCGACGGTGAGCTTCTCACCGGCCGCGGGTGCGTGGTCGAGGGGAATCACGACCTCGGGCTTGTCGGCGACGAACCAGAGGGTCTCGGACTGCTCGGGCAGCTCCTCGATGCGGTAGCTGGTGTCGTTCAGCACGAAGCGCAGCTCGTCCTTCGGCACCTCGATGCCGTTGACGGATGCCGCGACATCGTCGACCGCCGACAGCCAGAGGCTGCGGTACCAGGGAAGCTGCACCGAGACGGCGATGCCGTCGTCGGTGCGGCGGACGTCCTTCTCGGAGAAGAGGGAATTGTGGGTTGCCATGATCGATCCCTACTTGAAGGTGTCGGCGAAGGTGTCGTGCGCGACCGGCGGCGCCGGCTCGAGCTTCTGCACCGTCGTGGGGCTGTACGGGTGGTTCGTGCTGGGCACGGGTTCATCGGCGGGCGGCATGAAGACAGGTTTGCCGTCGTCGCCGAAGTACATGAGGTCGAGGTCGAACGCGCCCTGGTTCTTCAGCCCGAAGCTGATCCAGTTCTCCTCGAACGGAGCGCGCGCCAGCTCGTAGCAGCGGAACTTCCAGAACCTCCACTCGCCGTCCTGCTTGAGGAAGTCGATCGCGTACTTGCACCAGACCCAGTGCGCCCAGACCTTCTTGCCGAGCACCTCGTCGGGCGAGTACATGTCGGGGAAGGCCTCGGCCACCTTGGGATCGGTCAGCCCGGACTCGGTGCCGGCCATGAGCCAGACTCCCTTGGCCGTCTTGCCGTCGGCGGCCACCTCGATGACCGGGGTCGTCGTGGCGTGCAGGATGAGCTTGCCCTCGGGGCTCGGGCGATCGCGGTGGTAGCGGGTCACGCTCTCCCATGTCGTGTACTGGCCCGCGTTGGTGTACCTGGCCCGGATGCCCGGCGTGCCCTCGGCGACCCAGAGCGGAATGATCTGCTCGTCCTGGAACGCGTTGTGCAGGTACATGTAGCGGTTGAAGAGGTTCTCCACCTGGCCGCGGTCCTCGGCGCGCTGCGCGAGCGCGCGCACGGCGACGACCTCTTCACGCAGCGCGGCCAGCTCTGCGTGGAGCTCGGTGACGGATGCCGCTGCGATCGTGTCAGACACTCGCGCTCTCCTTCGCGGCAGCGGCCTTCTCCTGCACGGTGTCCTCGATGGCCTTGCGCATGAGCACGTGCTGCTTCTTCACCAGATCGATCGGGTCGGACTCGCCGAGGTCGGAGAAGGCGTGGCCCTCCCACTCGCTGGAGAGGTAGCCCTGGTACCCGCCGTCGACGAACTGCTTCACGATGCGCGGGATGTCCATCGCCGGCTCTTCGCCGTCGGCGCCGATGTCGTAGAACTTGGCGTGCACGTGGAAGATCTGCGGCATGATGTCCAGCCACTCCTCCGGCGGCACCAGACCGTGCATGTTGAACGCGAGGCGCGTGAACGGGCCGAAGCGCAGGAAGTCGACGCCTTCACCGGTCAGGTAGTCCTCGAACTTCTGGTTGCGCACGTACATCGGGGTCGGCTCGTGCCAGATCTCGTCCATGACGGGGAAGTGCTTCTCGTCCATGCCCATCTGACCGAGCGTGCGCAGCAGGGTCGGCGACAGGCTGTGCATCGTCGAGGAGAAGTCGGCCGTGAAACCGAGCCGATCGGACTGCAGCTCGTCGTACATCTCGCGCATCTGCAGCACCTGCGGGTCATTGGGACCGGACGGTGCGTGGATCTCGTAGCCGAGCTTCTGGTCGTACTTCTCGGCCAACGGCAGCAGGCTGCGCAGCAGCTCTTTGCCGTGCGAGCGGATGACCACCTTCTTGAAGCCGAGCGTATGCGCCGTCTTGAGCTGCCGCGCGAGGAAGTCGTGCTCCTCGTCGGGCGTCATGTCGCGATTCTTACGACGCCCCATGTCGAGGTTGGTTCCCACCGCGCTCGCCTCGAGGCCGTACTTCTCCAGCGAGTTGAACCACAGCTTGACGAAGTCATCATCGACGTCGGGGTAGGTGCGCAGCAGCTGGGCGATGTTGAACTCGACGCCCGGGCCGATGCCCTCTTCGGCCACCGCGGCGATCAGGGTCTCGGGCGTGTACAGCCCGGCCGCGAACTCGCTGGTCATCGAGTAGAGGGTGGTGCCCAGCTTGATGCCGGTGCCTGCGATTCCGTCGTTGTCGGTCATGCTCCTGCTCCTTCGGTGGTGGGCAGCCACGCGCCGAGCTGCGCCCGGGCCTCTGCCAGATCTGTGATCATGCGTGAGCCGGCGTCTGCGGCGGCGGAGCGCTGCACGGCCTGTTCGGCACGGATGATGTCGAACGGCGACTCCCAGTTGTTCCAGTGCCAGCCCTCGTACTCGCTGGAGATGGCGCCGTTGTAGCCGTTCTCGACCAGCAGACGGACGAGATCGCGGACGGGAACCGAGGGCTCCTCGCCGTGCTCGTCGATGCCGAAGAACTTGCCGTGCACGTGCTTGATCCACGGCACGATCGCGAGCCAGTCGTCCACCCGCGCCGGGCCGAACAGGCCAGTGCCGTTGATGCCCATGTCGATGCCGAGGTCGGGACGCCCGTTCTGCGCAGCGAGGCCGATGAACGAGCCGAAGCGCTGTCCGTGCTCGGTCTGATCTGCCGGTGGCCCCTGCTCGTAGTACGTGTTCCAGAGGTCGACGACCTTGCCCAGCAGCTCATCCGACGCGCCACGGCGACGGTAGGACTCGATGAGCGACGGTGCGAACCCGGACACGGTGGCCCCCCAGTCCATCGTGAACCCGAGGAAGGGCGAGCCGACCTTCTCGAACCGATCGCGCAGCGCCAGGATCCGCGGGTGCGAGGCGTACTGGTCGGCGTGCACCTCGAGCGCGAGGGTCACGCCATGCGCTTCGGCGATGGGTGCAAGGGCCTCCATCGAGTCGGGCTCGATCGAGATCTGCACGCGTGCGATCGGGAAGCCCAGCGTCGCTGCCGCCTTGATCTGCCGCGTCATGTACGCGATCAGCTCGTCCTGGTTCAGCAGGCGGTCGCGGTGGATGCCGATGTCGGCATTCACGGCGAGCGAGGTCGTCGTGAGCCCGACCTCCTCGACGAGATCGCGGAACCAGCCCGCATACGCGTCGTCGATCTCCGGGAAGCCCCGGAAGCTCGAGAAGCCGATGACCTCCAGGCCAGGCCCGAAGCCCTCGGCGGCCGTCTTGCGGATCAGGCCTTCGAGGTCGTACTCACGGCCGTGGAATGCGCGCGTGAAGCTGTAGAGCGTGACGCCCTGGATCGGAGTGCCGAGCGTACCGGTCATGCCGCCACCGCCTTCATGGTCTTGGTGTTCGTCTCGTCGATGTGCAGCGTCTCGGTGTCGGAGATGATGATGTACGGGATGTACAGGGTCAGCCCGACGGTGACCTCGTGCTCTGCACCAGGGTCGACCGCAAGGTCGCCGGAGAGCACTGCCGAGTCGGTGGGGAACCACCACTCGTCGGTGTTGGTGCGCAGCTCGTCGAAGCCGAACTCGCGGCCGTTCATCTGCCAGCGCAGCGACTCCGCCGGCGCCTCGACGCCGTCGATGCTCAACGTCGCGCCCGCGATGCACGATCCGGGGAGTGCGCGGTACCAGGGAAGACGCACTTCGACCGCGGTGCGGGCACCGTGGGTCGTGAGCGTTCCCTGCTCGATGATGCGGTCGGGGATCACGCGAACCTCCAGCTTTCGAGCCGACACGGTCGGCCGGACATCTTTGTCATTGTTTCTACACTCTAATGTCTGAATCAGACAGAAGCAAGTTCGATCGCGATGGATCGAGCTCCGCGCACCGCGAGGGCGACGTTCGTGAGGGTCGGGTTGCACGCCGTCGACGTGGGGATCACTCCGTTGCCGGCGACGTACAGACCGGGGACCGACCACACGCGGCTGTCGGGATCGCACACGCTCTCCCCGTCGTCGGTCAGCCCCATCCGGGTCGATCCCTGATAGTGCAGCGAGGCACCGAGGGGCATGGTGAACGGGCGCGGGTCGAGCGGCTCGCCCACGGCGGCGCCGAGGCGCACGATCTCCGTGCGGGCCCGATCCATCACCGCGCGGTCGTGGTCGGTCAGCCGGTAGTGGATGCGCATCGCCGGTAGGCCGTACGGGTCACGCTCCTCGTCATCGAAGGCCACGCGGTCCTCTCGCTGGAGGTCCTTCGCGCAGAAGAATCCGAGCCCCACGATCTCGCCCGGTTTGGCCGGATCGTCTTCGGCGAGCGCGACGGGTGAGGCGTCCAGCTGCATGACCTGGCCGTGGAAGGGCACATCATCCGTGAACGGCACCCAACTGACGCCGCTGTACTCGGAGAGCGTGCCGTCGGCGGGCACGTCGGTCTCGAGGTCGGGCACGTCGCGGAGACGGGCGGCGAAGACGATCTGCGCCTGGTCGTTGAGATACCGCCCGAGGGCGTCGGGACGGATGCCGGAGGCCCACAGCAGCTGCGGGGTCCGCAGCGCATCGGCCGCCACGACGACGAAGCGCGCACGCACGTCGTGCGTCTCACCGCTACGCAGGTCGCGCACCTCGACGCCGACCGCACGGCCGCTCTCGACCAGCACCCGCGTGACCAACGACTCGTCGTGCAAAGCGAAGTTGGGGTTCGCTCGGGTGACATCCCCGAGCACGACATCCGAGCCGGACCACTCGAGACGCCCGTCGTCACGACGGTGCACGGCCAGCGGCATCCGCTGCACCCGCGTCGCGGCGACGCGACCCTCGTCCACTGCCGCGGCGAGGCGCTCGCGGACCAGATCGCCGAACGGCGATCCGTCGAACGCGTCGGTGGTCACGCCGAGCAGCCGGTCGCCCTCGTCGAGCAGCTCGTCGAGGTCGTCGATGAAGTCGATGCGCTCGCTGCCGCCGGGTCGCGGGCAGGCCGCCGTCCAGTGCGCACCCATGCCTCCGACGTTGCTCGACATCGCGGCCGCGGGCAGGCCGTCCTCCCCCTCCGCCTGGTATCCGTCCTCGAGGAGGAAGGTGCCCGGCCTGGCTCGGCGCTGCGCGGTCTTGACGATGCCGCCCACCCGCTCGCCGCCCTCGCTCGCGTGCGGGCCCTCGGAGCGCATCTGCGCCCGCGCGCGTTCGTCGGCGTCGGCGATGTTCTTCACGTGCGCCCCGGGCGGGTCAGAGACCGTGGGGCCGACCTCGAACATCGCGATCGAGGCATCCGGCGCTCGTTCGCTCAGGATGCGGGCGTACGCCGCACCGGCCGGCCCGCTGCCGACGATGGCGACGTCGACCGATGCCGGGTAGACGCGCTCGCTCATGCGTCGGCCGCGAGCTTCTGGATGAGCTTCACCGACTCGGACGACTCGGTGGTCGGGTAGTACTCGAGGCCGATCGGTCCGTCGTAGCCCGACGAGCGCAGCGTCGCGAGGGTCGCGGGCCAGTCCAGCGACCCGGTGCCCGGCTCTCCGCGGCCATCCGTGTCGGCGAGCTGCACGTACTTCACGATCGATCCGGCGTTCGCGAGCTCTGCGGACATGTCCTCGCCCTCGACGGCCGAGTGGTAGATGTCGTAGAGCACCCCGAAGAACGGCGAATCCACGCCGCGCGCGACGTAGACGCCCTCGGCGGTGCGGTCCAGCAGAGAGCCGGGGTGGTCGACGCGCACGTTGACCGGCTCGAGCACCAGAGTGATGCCCGACCCCTCGATCTGGGCGATCGCCTTCTGGTAGATCTCGACCAGCTTGTCCAGCTGCACCTGGCGCTTCCAGCCCCCGAAGCCGGTACCGCTGCCGACCACCATGCGGGGTGTGCCGAGGAAGTGCGCGATCTCGACGCCCTCATCGAGCTTGCGGAAGAACTCCGAGTGATCCCACGGGGGGATCATGAACTGCGTTCGCGGCTCGGACAACTGTGCCGTCATCTGCGTGCCGGTCTCCTCGAGCGCGGCCTTGAGTGCGGGAAGATCCTTCGGTGTCGAGGGGGCATCGACTCCGGTCGGCCCCCACATCTCGACCGCGGTGAATCCGGCCGCCGCGGCCGCGCGCACGCGGTCGTGGTAGTCGCCGGCCTCGGTGAAGAGGAGTTCGATATTGGGTGAGAGCTGGTACATGGTGACTGCTTCCTGAGGAGGAGGGGAACGGAGTACGTCTCCTTCAGGCGACATCGCTTCGACGAATGAGCAATGCCGCCGGAATAGATCGAGTGGATAGGATGTCTGGCACACCCGACGCCGCATGAAGGATCACATCGCCGTGGCCGATCAACCGCTTCTGTCCCGCCTCGACCTGAATTTGCTGGTCGCGCTGGATGCCCTGCTCACCGAGCGGAGCGTCACGCGTGCCGCCGAGCGTCTGCACCTGAGCCAGCCCGCGCTGAGCGCGTCGCTGGCGAGGCTTCGCAACCACTTCAACGACCCGATCCTTGCCCGGCGCGGCAATGCATACGAGCTGACGCCGCTGGCGCTGCGGCTCTCGGAGCACACCACCATCGCATTGGACGCCGCGCGCAGAGTGTTCGAGAGTCAGGCGATCTGGACGCCGCACGACTCCACGCGCGAGTTCGCGATCTACGGCTCGGACTACGGCTTCGCCACCATCGGCGCCGCGGTATCGCGGGCCGCGGCGCGCACCGCCCCGGGCGTGCGCTTCCGCTTCATGCTGCACAACACGCCCATCGTGGACGACGCGGCCAACAGCCTGCGGTCCGTGGATGCCATGGTCATCCCGCACGGCTATCTCACCGACATCCCGTATGAGGATCTGTGGCGGGATCGCTGGGTCATCGTGGCCGACGAGGACAACGAGCTCGTCGCCGACGGGCTCACCATGGAACTCCTCGCGCAGAGCTCGTGGGTGTTCACCTACCGGTCGCGCTCGGCGTTCACCTCGGCGGGGCGACAATTGCAGATGCTCGGGCTTGAGCCGATCGTCGACGTGGTCGTGGAGAGCTTCCTCGCGCTCGGGCATTTCATCACCGGCACGAGCCGGCTCGGGCTCGTGCAGGCCGCGCTCGCCCCGGAGGTCGCCCGCATCGGGGGCCTTCGTATTCTCGAGCCACCCTTCGACGCCACGCCGACGGCCAACGCGCTGTGGTGGCATCCGGTCCATGACCGTGATCCCGAGCACGCGTGGATGCGTTCGATCTTCATCGAGGCGGCGCGTGAGGTGCAGTCGGCGGTTGCCGCAGGCGATCGCTTCGTCGAGCCAATCGATGCTGCGCAGGCGCCGCTCAGCCCTTGAGTCCACCGGCGAACCCCTGGATGAACTGCTTCTGCGCGAACATGTAGAACGCCAGGATCGGGACCATCGAGATGATCACGACGGCGAAGATCTTGTTCCAGGCCGACACGAGTCCGCCGACGTAGGTGTACATCGCGACCGGCAGCGTCTGGGTCGTCGACCCGCCGAGGAAGATCAGCGAGTTGAAGAAGTCGTTCCAGACGATCAACCCCGCCAGGATCGCGACGGTGCCGGTGGCCGGTGCCATGAGCGGGAGCACCACGCGGAAGAACGCCTGGGTGGGGGTGGCGCCGTCGATCACGGCGGCCTCTTCGTACTCGGTCGACAGCCCCCGGAAGAAGCTCGCGTAGAGGAAGACCGACAGCGGCAGCAGGATCCCGATCCACAACAGGATCATGCCGATGGCGTTCCCGGTCAGGCCGAGGCTGCGCGCTCCGATGTACAGCGGAACGGTGCCCAGCTGCGCCGGGAGGATGATCGCGATCAGCACGAGGTAGAAGGTGATCGTGGTCCAGCGCCGGGTGCGGCGGGCGATGACATACGCGGCAGCAGACCCCAGGACAACGAGGCCGAGGATCGCACCGCCGGTGATGATCACGCTGTTGAGGATGCTCATCGGGATGCTGTTGCGCCCCGTCGTCGTCAGGACCTCGACGAACGCACTGAAGTCGAGCGAGCTCGGGGGCGCGACGGCACTGGTGGTCAGCGTCTCCTGGTCGGTCTTCAACGAGGTGACGATGAGGATGTAGAACGGCAGCAGGCCGAGCAGGGTGATGACCCAGATGAGGATTTCGCGGACCGCGGTGAGCTTCGTGTAGCGGAACATGGGTCAGGCCTTTCCGGCGTCGCGGTCGCGCGTGGCGAACTGCTGAAGGATGGCGAAGGCCAGGATGATGACGGTCAGCACGAGCGCGAGCGCTGAACCGAACCCGAACTGGCCGAGCGAGAACGCCTGCTTGTAGACCTCGGTGGCCAGCGTCTCGGTCGCGCCGGCAGGGCCGCCGCCTGTCAGGGCGAGGATCTGGTCGAAGATGCGCAGACCCTGGATGATGCCGAGCGTGGTCGCGATGGCGATGGACGGGCGGATGGCAGGTACGGTGACGTTCCAGAACCGGCCCCAGATGCCCGCGCCGTCCAGCGCAGCGGCCTCTTCGACCTCGATCGGCACCGACGCGAGGCCGGCCAGATAGATGACCATGGTGAAGCCGGTCTGCTGCCAGACGACCGTGAGCAGGATCGCCCAGATCGACCAGGTCGGGTCGGCCAGCCACACCTTCTGGAATTCCTCGAGCCCCAGCGCACCCAGCAGGCCGTTCAGGGGACCGTTGAACTGGAAGATGAACTTCCAGACGTAGGCGACGGCCAGGGGGCTGAGCACGACAGGCATGAACAGCAGGGTCCGCAGGATGTAGCGCGACTTCAGCGTGCGGTTGATGGCCAACGCGAACAGGAGTCCGATCACGTTGGTGAGGATCACGGACCCGAACGCCAGGAAGAGGGTGTTCCAGACCGCCCCGAGCAGCTGCGGGTCGTTGAAGATGCGCTGGAAGTTCTCCAGGCCGATGAACTCCCAGTCGCCGAGGCCGGTCCAGTTCGTGAAGGCGAAGAACCCACCGGTGAGCGTCGCGGCGTAGTGCACGCCGATCACGAGCACGACGGCCGGCAGCGCCCACCACCAGTGCCCGTAGCTGATCAGCGGCTTGCGCGCCCGATTGCGCGGGGGCGGCGTGCGCCGAGCCTTGGGCGGCACAGTCAGCGTGCGAGTGGTGTTCTCGTCGATCGTCACTGTCATCTGCTCTCTGACCTCGTCGTCACGGCGCCCGGTCTGGTGTGGTGGAGCGCCCGCAACCAGCATCACACGCTTGCGTCGAAATCACACATTAGTAGTAGCGATATGCGGTATAAGCCGGGTTCGAGGGCTCGGTGACCGCCGCGCCCCCGCCGAGAACCGACCGGTCGACGTCGCCGATGCGCGCGGCGCCGGTGATGGCCATCACCTCGGCGAGCTCGGCCTGCAGGATCTGCAGAACGCGCTCCACGCCGGCTGCTCCTGCGGCGGCGAGCCCCCAGAGCGTCGGGCGGCCGATGAGCACACTCCGCGCGCCGAGGGCGAGGGCGCGCAGCACGTCCGCACCGGTCCGGATGCCGCTGTCGGCGTAGACCTCGATGTCCGACCCGACCGCGGCGACGATGCCGGGCAGCGCGTGAGCAACCGGTTGCGAGGCGCGAAGCCCCTGTCCCGCATGGTTGGACACGATGACGGCGGCGGCACCGTGATCGCGCGCGAGGACGGCATCCTCGGGGCGGATGACGCCCTTGAGGATCAGCGGGAGATCGGAGAGCCCACGCACCCATTCGAGATCGGCCCAGGTGATGCCGGGGTTGGGGAAGGTGGCGCCGAACGGCTTGTCACGGTAGTCGCGCACCGCGTACATCATGTGCTCCTCTTCACCCCACCGTTCGAAGAGCGCGCCCATCGCGTCCCTCATGGGCCGCGGAAACGACGGCATGACCGGGAGGTCGACCGTCAGGCACAGCGCCGACGCACCGGAGGCGACGGCCCGTGCGACGACATCGCGCACGACGTCGCGGTCCCGCACGAAGTACAGCTGCTGCCAGTAGAAGCCGGCCGCGACGTCGCCCACCTGCTCCGGCGTGCGAGAACCGTTCATGCTCAGCGTCGTGATCGTGCCGGCGGCCATCGCGCCACGGGCGGTCGCGATCTCACCCTCCGGATCCACGAAGCTCGATCCGACGAACGGCGCGGTGATGATCGGCATCGAGATGCGTGAGCCGAGGATGCTCACAGATGTGTCGATGTCGTGGACGTCGACGAGTGCGCGGGGCCGCAGATGCATCGCGTTCCACGCGCTGATGTCATCCCGCAGGGTCTTGTCCATCCCCCGGTTGTTCACGAAGTCCCGGTACGCCTCTGGCATCACGTGCTCCGCCGCCTCGCGGACCTCTTCGATGTCCAGCAGTTCCGCGGCATCCGTCATCAATGGTGTCGACATGTTCACTGTTCCTCTCGGTCGAGATCGGCGAGGTCGAAGACGATGGTCGTCGTTCCCGAACCGACTGCGAGCGATCGTTCGGTCGGCGAGCCGACAGCACGATCGTTGATGCGGACGTTTCGCACGGCGTCCGGAATGCGAATCGTGCTGGTCGTGTTGGGAGGCACCTGCACAGACAGTTCCACGCGGCCGTGCTCGGATCTGGTCCACCGCGATGCGAGCCATCCGTAGGGCGTCTCGATGCTGGCCGCCGCGGAGGTCAGGAGACCGGTCACATCGGGCTCGACCAGAGACTCGCGGTATGCGGGCCCTTCCAGCTGCAGGCCGGCGACCCGACGGTAGAGCCAGTCGTCGACGCAGCCGAACGCGTAGTGGTTGAACGAAAGGTCGGTGACAGTGCCGTCCGGCGCGATCGCCTCCCAGCCCTCCCAGATCGTCGTCGCGCCCTGCGCCACTTCGTAGAGCCATGACGGTGCCGTGTCCTGGAACAGCAGTGTGCGGGCGAGCTCGCGCTGCCCGTTGTCCCAGAGTGCATCCAAGAGGAACGCGACCGAGAGGAACCCGGTGTCGAGGTGGTCGCCCGCGTCGTGGATGAGCTGGACGAGGTTGTCCACGACGAGCGTCCGCAGCCGGTCGGGCACGAAGCCGCAGGCGAGTGCGATCACGTAGGAGCCCTGCAGGTCGCCGGGGATGCGCCCGCTCTCGTCGATGTACTCGACCGCGAACGCTTCCCGCGCGCCCCGCGCACGCGCGGCGTATCGCTCGGCATCCTCGGAGTGCCCGAGGATGCCGGCGACTTCTGCCATCACGTCCATGAGACGACCGTGATAGATGGATCCGAACACCTCGCCGGTGCGCCGCGGCGCGTTCATCTGCGATCCCTCCGGTCCCCGAAGGGTGCTGGGGGCGAGCCAGTCGCCGAAGTTGGGCTCGTTGTTCCAGAGCAGGCTCTGCCGATGGCGTTCGGCGGGAGTGAGATCGCTGCCGACCAGCCGCGGGGGCAGCCCCGAGGTCGCGCTGTCGATCTGGTATTGCGCCCATGCGACCATGGCCGGGTAGTTCTCCTCGATCACGCGACGATCGGCGAAGTGCTCGAACAGCACTAGCGGCGCGATTGCGACGGCATCTCCCCAGCCGGCGGAAGAGGCCAGCAGCATCATCGGGTCGTCGTACGAGGGCGGCGGCCCCTGCATGAGGTAGTCCAGTTGCGGCGGGTTGGGTGAGATGTTCATGATGCGGCCGTCCGGAAGCTGGTCGTCGCGCACGATCCTCAGCCAGCGCGACAGGAACGGGCCGACCGACATGTTGGTCGCCGCGGTCGGCGCGAACACCTGCAGATCTCCCGTCCAGCCGTAGCGCTCGCGTTGCGGGCAGTCGGTGGGGATGGAGAGGAAGTTGCCTCGTTGACTCCAGCGCACGTTGGCGTGCAGACGGTTCAGCCGCTCGTCGGAGCACGCGAACTCGCCGATGACGGGAAGATCGGATGCGGTGACGACCGCCACGAAGTCTTCAGCGGACGCGTCGGCGCCGAACCCGGTCAAGCGCGCGAAGCGGAACCCATGGAAGGTGAACAGCGGCTCCCACGTCTCGCCGGCGGGATCTCCCGCCAGCGTGTATACGTCGGTCTGGTCTTTGTTGGGGCCGACGATGTTGTTGAAGTAGTTCCCGTGCTGGTCGAGCACCTCGGAGTGCTCGAGCCGCACGGTCTGGCCACGATCGCCTCGCACCCGGAAGCGCACGCGGCCGGCGATGACCTGTCCGAAGTCCACGACGTTCTCGCCCGCAGGGGTCCGGATGATCTCGATCGCGGGCACTTCCAGCACACGCCGCACAGGCTCCCCGACGAACGGCACGAGCGACTGCTCGAGCTCGACCTCGACGACAGGGGTCCAGGTCGAGTCGTCGAAACCCGCCCGACTCCAGCCATCCCAGTCGATGCGTGCGTCGTAGCCCTCGCCGACCGCGAGGTCGGCGTACCGGATCGGTCCATCTGTGGACGACCGCGCCGAGTCGTCCGAGACGATCGTCCGGGTGGATCCGTCGGCGAACGCGAGCTCCAGCTGCCAGATCGCTTTCAGCGTGTCACCGTAGTTGCGGCTGGCCCCGAGGATGCCGACGCGCCCGGCGTACCAGCCGTCCGAGAGCACGACGCCCAGCACGTTCTGCCCGGCGGAGAGCCGGTCGGTCACGTCGTAGGCTTGGAACGACAGGTGCACGTGGTAGCTCTCCACTCCCGGGGCGAAGAGCTCGTCCGAGACCGGCGTACCGTTGATCTCCGCCTGGTAGATCCCGTGGGCGGTGGCGTACAGGCGCGCTCGGATCGGCGCTTCATCGAGGTGGAACGGCTGCCGGAGGTACGGGGCGGGCAGCAGGCGATCCTCGGGCGGCGTGTCGATGTGGAGACTGAAGAGCTCCTGGAAGTTCGCCGCACCGTCCTTGCGCACGGGGGTCTGCTCGGGGACGACCCAGCGCGCGTGCCAGTCCTCGGGATGCAGGAGGGTCGTCTCGAAGGTCGACTCGGCCCAGTCCGTCGGCTCGGCGGACGTGTTCGTCCAGCAGCGTACCCGCCAGCGGTAGGTCGTCGCCGACCGCGCTTCGAAGCCGGCCAGCTCGACCAGGACAGACTCGCGCGATTCGACGCGGCCGGTCCGCAGCGCGGTGCCGGGCTCGTCCGCGCGCTCGACCTCGAGCTCGTAGGCGGTCTGGATCACGTCGGTATCGGTCGTCTGGGTGATCTGCCACGAGAAGCGCGGACGCGCGGTCCACAGGCCTCCTGGTCGATCGAGCTGCTCGACGAGGAGGTGGCCGAGTTTCGTCACGGGAACTCCGATGTCAGGGTTACGGATGAGTGGGAGGGCGTTTCGACTATGCGCCAGGTTGGCTCGGGACGCACATAGCCAGCACCGATGACGTGGATCAGCGCGCAGACGTCGTGCGTGTCAAGATGACGAGGGATGCGAGCCCGAGCGTCCCGGCGATCGTCATGACCAGGGCCACGGATCTCGTACTCACCTCGCCGCCGATACCGACCAGCGGAGCGGCCAGGGCCGCGACCCCGAACTGGGCGGCACCGAGCAGGGCGGAGGCCGCGCCGAGCCCACGGGATAGCTCGCCGAGCGCGAGCGAGGTGGCATTGGCGGCGATGAAACCCAGCGCGGTGACCGACACCCAGAGCAGGACCAGCACCACAGGCAGACCCGCCAGGTCTGCCGCGGCCAGCAACAGCAGCGCTCCGGAGGCGCTCAGCTGCACGACCACGCCGACCGAGAGCAGACGACGCGCGGCGACCCGGCGCACCAGCCGCGCGTTCAGGAGGGAGCCGAGCGTCAGACCGAGTGCATTCGCTGCGAAGACGACGGCATACCACAGCGGGGTCAGCCCGAACCCGATCTGCAGCACGAACGGCGAGCCGGTGACGTACGCGATGAGCACCGAGTAGGAGAACACCAGACAGAGGGTGTATCCGAGGTACGGGCGGTGGGATGCCGCGGCCAGCGCGTCTCGCCAGGTTACTCGCCACGATGCCGCCCTCCTCCCCGCGGGAAGACTCTCCGGCAGCGCGAAGAAGGAGCCTGCCAGCATCAGGACGGCGATGCCCGTCAGGACCCAGAAGATCTCTCGCCACCCGGCCGACTGCAGGATCGCGCCGCCCAGCAGCGGCGCGAGGACGGGCGCCACCGCACCGATGGTCATCAGCAGGGAGAAGACCCGAGCGGAGTCTGTCCCATCCGCTCGGTCGGCGACGATCGCACGACCGAGCACGATGCCGGCCGCGCCGGCGAACCCCTGCACGAATCGCGCCGCCACGAGCACTTCGATGGTCGGGGCGAGCGCGCACACCGCCGAGGCGAGCACACAGGCCACCCCGGCCACGAGCAGGGGTGCACGCCTTCCCGTGCGGTCCGAGACTGCGCCGATGACGAGCTGCCCGACTGCCAGACCGGCGAGGAACCCGGTGATCGTCAGTTGCACACCGGTCGTGCTCGCCGCCAGGTCGACGCGCATCTGCGGTATCGCGGCCAGGTACATACCGGTCGCGAGCGGTGACACTGCCGCCAGGAGGGCGAGCGTCCACAGCTGCAACCAGCTGATGCTCGTCCGCGCGGCGGCCGTCGGAGACGTCATCAGCGGGCGTGTCACCGCGTCAGCCGGCGAGCCTGTCAGCGAGCCAGCGCGTGCTGCGCTGGATGATCTCCGGGAAGTGCTGCGAGAGGATCTCGTAGTGCTGCCCCGGGAATTCGATCAGCTCTTTCGGTTCGGGGATGCGCGCGTACATTTCCCGGGCTTCCTCGACGGGCGCCACCGAATCCTCTGTGGCGAGGATCATGAGCAGCGGCGCGGTGATCCGCTCGGCGTACGCGGTGACCTCCATCTCGAAGATGCGATCCAGCGTCGAGATCGTGATCGCGTTCCGGAAACTGGGCAGCCCGTGGATCATCTTCTCGACGAACTCGAGTCCCTCCTGGTCGCTGAACATGACCGGGTCGCCCGGCGTGGGCTTCCCGTGCAGCCGGATCGTCTGAGCCGGCGCTCCTTCGAGCTGCGCGAGCCGGTCCACGGGGATACGTGCCTCGAGTTCGGCGAGGGTCTCGGGTGACTGCAGCGACCGTGCGCTCCACCCGCTCACCGGCGGGATGATGCTGACCACCGCCGAGACGCGGGTGTCCATCGCGGCGACGAACATCGAGTTCGCGCCGCCGATACTCACGCCCCACAGGCCGAGACGACCGGCGTCGACGTCATCGCGCAGCGCCAGATGCGTGATGATGTCGCGCAGGTCACGGCACTGCTGCCACGGGTCGAACTCCTGCCGCGGCTCGCCGTCGCTGTAGCCGGTGTTGCGATGGTCGTACGACAGGCAGGCGAGGCCCGCGGCAGCGAACGCGGGCGCCATCCCCCAGTTCGACTCGGCGGGACCGCCGAGACCACCCTGCAGGATCACGACAGGTGGCGGCTGCGGGCTGTCCTCCGGCACGAACAGCTTGCCGCGTAGCGCCTTTCCTGAGACGAGGAACTCTAGGTCGGTTTCGATGGGCATGAATCGTCCTTCTGCGTGTGGTTCGGTGGGGCGCGTCATCGCTGCTCGACGAAGTCGACGTCGTCGGGCCTGAAGTCGGTGTCGATCGCGTGAGGGTCGGTCGACGCTCGGAAGATCGGGAACACCTCGGCCCGCATCCCCGCTTCATACTCGGCAAGCGCGTCGTGCACCGACGCCGCGCCGCGATCGACCGCCGAAAGGGCGCGGACGAGGGCTGCAGCATCCCGCAGTGCGGAGTTCGCGCCGGCGCCCATGCTCGGGGGCATCGCGTGGATCGCATCGCCGAGCAGCGTGACGCGGGTCGTGGGCCATGGCTCCGCCACCTGCAGGTGCCGCACCGACACCGGTGCGAGCGTCCGCGTGTCGACGCGGTCGATCAGTTCGACCAGCCCACGGTGCCCGGCCGCGATGTCGCGGCGCATCATCAGATGCAGCTCTTCCGGGGTGCCGACGAACCCCTGTGAGTGCGGGTCGACGGGTACGCCGAACGCGTTGCCGTGGGTGACCATCACGTATGGAGCGACGTCGTCGACCGCCGCCCCCGGAACGAGTTCGTCGACCGCGGTGCGGATCGGCGTCCGCGGATCGAAGACGCCGAGGGCGAAGATCGTTCCGTCACCCGCATCGACGATGACGAAGCCGTCGAAGACCGCCTCGGGGAGCGCCGCCGCGAGCTCATCGGTCAACGGAGCAGTCGACCACATGCCGTGCAGGCCCGAATCGACGATCCCCACCTCCGGAAGCAGCTGCCGGCGGATGCGCGAGTTGATGCCATCGGCTGCCACCAGCACATCGCCGGTGACCGAGGTGCCGTCCGCGAAGTGGAGTCCGACCCCCTCGTCATCCTGGTCGAACCCGACCGCTGAGCGCCCGAAGTGGAGGACGTCGTCGAGGCCGAGAGCGAGGATCTGGCGCAGCGTCCGCCGGTTCACCGCGGTGTGCGGACGGTCGGCGTCGTTCGGCGGCCCGATGTGCGGCCGGGTGCCCAGCTCTTCGCCCTGCAGGTCGAGCATCACGAACATCTCGCGCCGCGGGGTGCGGCGGGAGGTGCGCAGATACAGCTCGTACAGGTTCTCGGGCAGGCATTCCTCGAGGGCGTTCCCGCCGGTCGCGTTCATGTGCAGCCGGTAGCCCGCCTGCACGATCTCGGGGGTGCTCTCGTACACCGCGCAACTGATGCCCGCCTTCCGCAGACCCTGCGCGAGCGCGAGCCCCCCGATCCCCCCACCGGCGATCAGGACGTGTAGTGACGACATCGTCGACTCCTTCGAACTGCGTGGCTCCCTTGTCCTCCGAGCTTGAAGTGCGATCGAGTATTGCGGAAGCAGAGATTGACTATGGTCGGCATTGCAATCAGCAATACCGAAAGGATCGCTCGTGGGTCTGGACCTGAATCTGCTCGTGTCATTGAATGCGCTGCTCGAGGAGCGTGGTGTGAGTCGGGCGGCGGCGCGGCTCGGGCTGAGCCAGCCGACTCTGAGCATCTCGCTCGGGCGACTCCGCCGACATTTCGGCGATGAGCTGCTCGTGCGTCAGGGCAACAGCTACACCCTCACCCCGGTGGCCGAGCGCCTGCTCGAATCAACCGGCCACGCGCTGGCGTGGACCGACCGCGTGTTCGACACGCGGCCGACATTCGCGCCCGAGACGTCGGAGCGGAACTTCACGATCGTGATGTCCGACGCGCAACTGCCCATCTTCGGCCGCGCCCTGGCCGACTTGATCGGGTACCGCGCGCCGCATGTGCGGGTCAGCTTCCAGCACAGCACGGCTCGCCTCATCGCACCCACCCTCGAATGGCTGCCGACCGTCGACGCCGTCGTCCTGCCGCAGGGGATCCTCACCGACGTTCCTCACCTCGATCTCTACAGCGATGACTGGGCATGCGTGGTGTCCGTCGATCCGACCTCGCCACCGGGCTTGAGCCTGCAGGACATGAGCGAACGCCCATGGGTCATGCCGTACCATCCGCGGACACCCGTCATTTCCGTCCTGCATCACCTCAACCAGTCGGGAGTCGAACCCCGGGCATCGATCATCACCGAGGACTTCCTCGCGGTGCCGCATCTCGTGGTCGGTACTGACCGGATCGGTCTCATGCCCAGGCGCGTCGCGAGCCTCACCGCGACGGCATCAGTCAGGGTCGCCGAACCGCCCTTCGCGCTCGGACGGATCACCGAGACGATGTGGTGGCACCCGGTGCACGAACACGACCCGGCACACCGCTGGCTCCGCAGTGTCGCGGTGGAGGCGGCCGGGACGCTGGAGACGACCGACGGTTGAAACGGATCAGTGATCGTACCGCCGCACATAACGGATGGTTATGTCTGAATCATGCAGATGGTGCGACAGTGTCAACTGCGGCCCCGAGGGCCGAGCCGGCTGTAGCTGCCGGCGACAATGACGTCACGAAAGGTTCGACATGTCACAGCTATCCACCAACAGACACGTCCGGTGGGCTCTGATCGCAGCCCCCCTCGCCGGTGTGCTGGTTCTTGCCGGATGTTCCGGCTCCACCGACGATGACGGCGGAAGCACTGATGCGCCCGCCGCCGGTGTCGGCTTCTCCATCATGGTCGCCCAGTCGAACGACGCCGATGACTACTGGGGGAAGTTCGCGGCTCAGTACACCGACGAGACCGGTGTGGAGATCGAGGTGATCCCCTACCCGGGCGACGGCTACAACACTCAGGTCACGACCCAGCTGCAGGGCGGGAACGCGGCCGACATGATGATCCTCTCTCCGGGCACCGGTCAGCCGATCTCCGTCATCACCCTTGCCGAGGCAGGATTTCTCGAGCCATTGGATGACACCTCGGCCGCCATCATCCCGGAAGGTACCGAGTCCCTCTACGACGTCGACGGCGAGATCTACGCGCAGCCGGCGGCGCTGACCCCGACCGGCTTGCTCTACAACGCCGCGGGAGCGGCCGACGTCGGCATCGAAAACTATCCGGCCTCGTATGCGGATCTGCTCGCAGCGTGTGGCACCGCGCGGGCGGGCGGCAAGACGTTCAACGTCCTCGCCGGCTCGGCCCCACCGAACAACGGCCTGCTCGCCATGGTGATCTCCGCCACGCAGGTATACGCGACCACGCCGGACTGGAACGAGCAGCGCGCAGCGGGCGAGGTCACGTTCGCCGACAGCGGCTGGCGCGATGTCCTGGAGACGATCGTCGAGATGAAGGACACCGGCTGCTTCCAGGACGGCGTCGAAGGTGGAACGTTCGACTCGATCACTCAGGGTATCGGCGGCCAGACGTCGCTCAGCGCGAGCGTGCCCGGTTCGGCTGCCGCCTCCATCGGAGGGGCGACCGGGTTGGACCTGACGGTGCAGGCCTTCCCCGCGTCTGGAGGTGGCAAGGCCTCCATCGTCGCTTCCGCCGGGTACGCGTGGGCGATCAACGCAGCGGCGGAGGACGACGCGAAGGAGTCAGCGCAGGCGTTCCTCGATTGGGCCGCCGAGCCTGAGCAGGCTCAGGCCTTCGCAGACCTCGCGGGATTCGTCCCGATCACGGGCGTGACCGCCGACAACCTGCCGCCGCAGTATCAGCCCATCGGCGAACTGCTCGAGCAGGGCTCGTTCGTGGAGGCCCCGCTCGCCACGTTCCCCAACCCTGCCGTGTACGACGCCCTCGCGGTCGGCGTGCAGGGCCTGCTGACCGGTCAGAAGACCGTCGATCAAGTGCTGGACGAGATGGACGCTGCCTGGGACGCGTAGACCCGACACGATCCGCCACAGCCCAGGGACCTCGGTCGCTGGGCTGTGGCGTTCCTCGTGAGTTCGTCACGCCGGTAGCGGATCACTGCCTCTATTGCCGCACATAAGGGATGGTTATGTCGGAAAGATACAAATGATGCGACAGTGGGAGTGCGGCTTCCCGAGCCGAGCCAGCGGCACCTGCTGGCGACAATGACGTCACGAAAGGTTCGACATGTCACAGCACTCCACTTCGCGGCACCTCCGGTGGTCGCTTCTCGCGCTCCCCGTCGCCGGTGTCCTGGTCCTGGCCGGCTGCTCCGGCTCGACCGACAACGGTGGCGACAGCAGCGGTGACCCCGAGGCCACGGGCTTCTCGCTCATGGTCGCTCAGGCCAACGACGCCGATGACTTCTACGCGCAGACCGCGGCGAAGTACAGCGAAGAGACGGGCGTGCCCATCGAGGTCATCCCCTACCCCAGCGACGCGTACAACACGCAGGTCACGACGCAGCTGCAGGCCGGAAACGCCGCAGACATGATGGTGCTTGCGCCCGGAACCGGTCAGCCGATCTCGGTCATCACGCTCGCCGACGCCGGATTCCTCGAGCCGCTCGACGCGACCTCGGCAGGGCTTCTCCCCGCCGGCGCAGAGGCCGAGTTCCAGATCGACGGCGACACGTTCGCCCAGCCGACCGCGCTTACGCCGGTGGGAATGGTCTTCAACGTCACGGCCGGAGACGAGGCCGGGATCGAATACCCGTCCACGTACGAAGACCTCCTGACGGCGTGCGCGGACGCGCGAAGCGCGGGCAAGTCCTTCACCGTGCTCGCGGGCGGCATCTCGTTCAACACCGGCCTGTTCTCCATGCTGATCTCCGCCACGCGCGTCTACGCCGATGACCCCGACTGGAACGAGCAGCGTGCAGCGGGCGATGTCACCTTCGCCGAAAGCGGCTGGGAGGACGTGCTCAACGACATCATCGAGATGAACGACACGGGTTGCTTCCAGGACGGCGCTGCAGGTGGCACGTTCGACAACATCACGGCCGGTCTCGGCGGCGGCACGTCGCTGACCGCAGCCGTACCCGGAAGCGCGGCCGCTTCGATCGGTGGCGCCACGGGCGCAGAGGTCAACGTCCAGGCGTTCCCGCCGGCCGACGGCGGCAAGGCGTTCACCGTCACGGGCGCCAACTACGCCTGGGGCATCAACGCATCCTCCGACGACGCGGTGAAGGCATCTGCCCAGGCCTTCCTCGACTGGGTCGCCCAGCCCGAGAACGCCAAGGCGTACGCCGACCTGTCCGGCTCGGTCCCGATCACGGGCATCGACCAGGCGACGCTGCTGCCCGAGTATGCGCCGATCGGCGACCTGCTCGCAGACGGCGACTACGCCGGCCTGCCGAACGCGACCTGGCCCAACCCGGCCGTCTACGACGCGCTCGGAACCGGCGTCCAGGCGCTGCTGACCGGCCAGAAGACGGTCGACCAGGTGCTGGCCGACATGGACGCGGCCTGGGACCAGTAGCCCCCACCGACCCTCGTCGATGGCCGTCCGGAACACTCCGGACGGCCTTCGACCTGTCCTGCACATCTCTGATCGGACGACGATGACAGCGCCGGATATCGATGAGCTGCTCGCGCGGATGTCGCAGGCCGACAAGCTCGCGCAACTGCAGATCCTGTGGCGCCGCGACCAGGGCGACGCGCTCGACCTCGCCCGCCGTGGCATCGGCGCGCTGTTCTGGCCGCAGAGCGCCGAGCAGACCAACGCACTGCAGCGCGCTGCGGTCGAGGAGAGCCCCCACGGCATCCCGCTCCTCATCGGCCTGGATGTCATCCACGGGCAGTTCACGATCTTCCCCACCCCGCTCGCCCAGGCGGCGAGCTTCGATCCGACCGTCGCCGAAGCGGATGCGCGCGTCTCCGCCGCCGAAGCGCGCTCGGGCGGCGTGAACTGGACCTTCTCGCCCATGGTCGACGTCACCCGTGACCCGAGATGGGGTCGGGTCGTCGAAGGCTTCGGCGAAGACCCGTTCCTCGCATCCGCCTTCGGCGCCGCGAAGGTCCGCGCCTACCAGGGCGACGACCTCGCGGCCTCTGACGCACTGGCGGCATGCCTCAAGCACTTCGTCGCATACGGCGCCGCCGAAGCGGGGCGCGACTACAACACGACCGACGTCTCGTGGCGTCGACTGCGCGAGACTTACCTCGAGCCCTTCCGCCGCGGCGTCCACGCCGGAGCGGCATCGGTCATGGCGGCATTCAACTCCCTCAACGGCACACCGATGCATGCGCACCGACGTCTGCTGACGGACATACTCGCGGGAGAGTACGGCTTCGACGGTGTGGTCGTGGGCGACGCCGACGGTGTGGCGCAACTGGCCGTGCACGGTGTCGCCGCGGACGAGCGAGACGCCGTGCGGCTGTCGCTGGACGCGGGACTGGACATCGTCATGGGTGGCACAGAACTGGTCGCGGGCGGGCAGCCGTTCCTCGATCCGGTCGAGGTCGACACCGCGCGCCTCGACGATGCCGTCATGCGCATCCTTCGACTGAAGATCGCGCTCGGTCTGTTCGAGAACCCGTACACGGACGCTTCCGCCGAGCGCACGGCACCCAGCACCGAGACCCTCGAGCGTGCGCAGCGGGCCGCGGAACGCTGCATCGTTCTCGTGAAGAACGAGCCGGCCCTGCTTCCCGTTCCAGACGAGCACCGCCGGATCCTGCTCACGGGTCCCTACGCGCAGAGCACCGATCACCTCGGTGCGTGGGTCCAGCACTTCGGCGCAGGTGCGGGCACCCTCGAGGGCGCGCTGCGCGAGCAGCTGCCGCACGCGACCTGGACGACCTCGCCGGGCGCCGACTTCCTCGCGCCGTCAGCGCAGCAGATCTCCGACGCGGCTGAGCTCGCCACCCAGCACGATCTCGTGATCGTCGCGGTCGGCGAGCCGAGCGCCATCTCGGGCGAGGCGAGTTCGCGCAGCGACATCCGGCTGCCGGGGCCCCAGGAACGCCTCATCCACGCGATCGCCGACACCGGGGTGCCGTTCATCGTGCTGCTGGCGACCGGGCGCCCGCTCGTCGTGGAGGACTGGATCGAGCGCGCCCCGTCGGTGCTGCTGACCTGGCATCTCGGCACCCGCGGCCCCGAGGCCATCGCCCGTGTCGTGGTCGGCGAGGTCGATCCGGGTGGTCGCCTGCCGATGACGTTCCCGCGATCCGTCGGGCAGATCCCGATCCATCACGACGCGGAGCGCACCGGGCGCCCCGCCAGCACCGGCGGTTCGCTCGCGACGGATCGCTGGGATGTGGGGCTGCAGGGGCCGAACAACCTGGACGACTCCTACACGTCGAAGTTCCTCGATCTCGAGCGCGGTCCGCGCTTCGCCTTCGGACACGGGCTCGGCTATTCGAGCTTCCGCATCGAGCAGGCATCCGTGTCTGCGACCTCCGTCAGCCTCGCCGAGCTGCGGTCAGGCGCGCTGCTGACCGTTCACGCGACCGTCCGGAACGTCGGCGAGCGCGAGGGAGACGATATCGTCTTCGTCTACCTCGCCGACCCCGTCGCCTCGATCGCGCTGCCTGTCCAGCGCCTGCGGGGCTTCCGGCGGGTCACCGTGCCCGCGGGCGAGACGGTGTCGGTGATGTTCGAGCTCGGTGGTGCCGACCTCGGCTTCTGGACCGACGACAGCGAGTACCTGATCGAGCCCGGCGAGCTCGTTCTGACGATCACGGACGGAAGCGATGCAGAGCTCCTGCGGCTGGACATCACTGGGTGATCTGCAGCGGCAGCGCGTCGGCGGCCTCCTGCGTCACACCCGGATCAGCCTGATGCGGGCGGCGCCGACACGATCGTTCGGCAGCACCAGCAGACGCTCATCACCGTTGAGGACACGCCCGGAAGCGACGCGACCGTCGTCGATGAGCAGCTCTTGGACGGAGTCGATCTCGACCCGCGAGTCAGCGGCGGAGTAGTCCAGTGAGAGTTCGCGCCCGATCACGAGGAACTCGTCGGTGCCGGTTCCGGCGATCAGGGCGAACGGTCGTCTCTCGCCGTGGGCGGCCATCTGGGAATTGGGAAGCGTCTCGTCGGGAACCTGCAGTTCCGTGTCGGGAATGTCGACTCCGACATCGAGGAGCATCCGTCGCAGCAGCGCGCGCGCACCGCGCGCCGTGATGTCGATGCCGTCGATGTGCGTGCGTTCCAGCTCGACACCGGGCTCGAGCACGATCGCGCGGAGACTGCCGTGCTGCGCCGCGTCGGCGATCTCGCCCTCGAGCGCGGCGACGAAGGCGATCGTCGCGGCCAGCTGCGCATCGGGGTTGGCCAGGTCCAGGCCGTACCCCGACCATCCCACGGCGCCGTGCGTTCCTATCGCCCGGACGAGTTCGGCGGCGCGGAGGCGGCATTCCGGCACGAAGAACGGCTGGACGCCCGTAGCGTACTGTGCCATCGCGGCATCGGCGTCGTCCACGTACAGATCCGGTCCGAGCAGCGCGAGAGATGGGGCGGCTGCTCGCCACAGGTCGAGCACCGTCGATGCCGGGCCACCACTCGGGTACTGCCCGGGTGTGTCCTGACCTGGCTGCGGACCCAGCCACGCGTTCGCGTACAGGAGGATGTCTGCGATCGCCTTGCCGCGGCCGGCGAGATGCTCGACGTAGCTTGCGATGGCCCACGCCATGAAGACCTCGTCGGCTGCGGGCGTCTCCCCGAAGACCTGCGGCCAGGATCCGCTCCCCGTACTGCCGTTGGCCTCCCAGAGCCGTCGGGCGGACGTGCTTCCGGGCGGCGTCGAGCGCACGTGGTCGATCAGCGCGGACGGCACGGGTGCCTCCCAGGCCGCCTCCGCCAGCGGGCTGCGATCGCGGCTGTCGGAGAGCAGGCCGGACTCGTTCTCGACCTGGACCATCGCGACCGTGCCGTCGGGATCGGCATCCACCAGGTGCCCGATGAGCGCCTCGAATGCCTTCGCGTCGGCCTCACGCAGCTCCGGGCTGAAGACCGAGAGCACGGGCTTGGACGTCGCACCCTCGTAACTGAAGGCCTGCATGCCCTTCGGCTCGACCACGACGCGCGGGAACCGTTGCGGGTCTCGCCGCACCCATGTCGGCGCATACGTCGAGGCCGCATTCTTGAACGCGCCGAACCACAGGAGCACCAGGCGAAGGTCGTGCCGCCGGGCCTCGGCCAGCATGATGTCGACGAGTGCGAAGTCGATGGACCCTTCGACCGGCTCGCTCAGTGCCCAGCTCACCGGGGACAGCACGACGTTCGCGCCCAGGAGAGCGACGTGCGCGAACGAGTCGGCGATCGCCTTCGGCGACGACGACGCCGAATTGAAGACCTGCCCGCCGACGAGGAGCGCGGGCTCGCCGTGACGGCGGAGCACGAAGGGCGCCTCGCGAGAGAGGCTCCACGGTCTGGGTGCAGGCGTCATGACAGTCTCCGATACTGGAAATGAGCGAAGCGCGCCTCGCCCGGCCCGGCCGCGTACAGCGCGGGTCGGAGGCTGAGCAGATCCCCCATCGTGTTGGCGTGATACCCCGAGGTCTCGTAGCGCACGCCGTGCCGCGTCCACTCGCCGCCCGGCAGCCGGTACCAGCCGGTGACGATGTGCTCGTCGTTGCGGATGCGCAGGCTGATGCGTGTGGTGGGCGGCACCGGCTCACGCCAGTGTGAGCGGATGCCGCCGGTATAGCTGAGCATGCGATCGCCGTCGATCCCCATGCCGCAGAAGAGCCGATCGTTGAAGTAGAGGAGCAGACCCGCCTCGGTGCCGCAGCCGTCGAGTTCGACGTCCACCTCGATCTCGTACGAGTGATCGCCAGTCAGGATCGCCAACGGCGACGTGTCGGCCGGCGAGGTCCCCTTGCCGGCCAGTCGGAGGCCGTCCTCCAGCCTCAGCCGGTCGGCCTCCCCGGGCCCCGGCGCGTGGAAGGCCCACCGTTCGCCGAGCAGCAGCGCCGCGAAGTCGTCGTCGAAGGATGGGGACGGATGCTGCGGCTGGGCCCCGCGCGGAGCCTCGAGCCGACCGCCGATGTCGGCGACCGCAGCTTCGGGCCAGCCGTCGTCTGTCCAACGGACCGGCTCGAGCAGGATCTGTCGGCCGAGCGTCCGGTAGCCGTTCTCATACCCGTGCGAGACCATCCACCAGTCGTCGCCGCCCGATGGGCCCGGCACGAGGGACGCGTGACCGCGCGACCACCAGCGCTGCGCGGCATCCGTCGTCCGCGCGATCGGGTTGCGCGGGTGGTTCTCCCACGGGCCGTGCACCGACCGCGAACGAGCGACGATCACCATGTGGCCGGTAGCCGGTCCGGCGGTGCCGCCGACGGCGCTGACGAGGTAGAACCACTCTCCGCGCCGGAACAGCTTTGGCCCCTCCAGGGCATACGCCTCGGTGACCCAGTCGTCGGGATAGCGCCAGCCGTCGTAGACCTTCTCGAGCTCCCCTACCGTCGACAGTCCGTCGGCGGCGAGTTCGATGCGGCGGATGCCGCTGACGAACAGATAGCGGCGACCGTCCTCGCCCACGACATGGCCGGGATCGATCGCTCCGCGGATGCCGAGGTCGATCGGCGCCGACCACGGACCGCTCATCGACGGCGCGTGGATGACGAAGATGGACGCATCAGTCAGCGTCGACCACGCGGTCGGGATGAACGGGATGTAGATGAAGAAGTGGCCGTCGTGTTCGGCGATGTCGACCGCGAACGTGTTGCCGATCGGCTCGGGCAGCGCCGCGCACACGTAGGTCCAGTTCACCAGGTCGGTGGATCGATAGAGCAGCAGGCCCGGGGCGGCTTCGAACGACGAGAAGGTCATCCAGTAGTCGTCCCCGACCTTCAGGATCGCCGGGTCTGGGCGGTCGCCGGGCAGGATCGGGTTCGTGAACGAGGTCATCGCTTCGGCCCCGATTCGCCGATCCAGGCGGACACCACCGGAGATGCCGCGAACCGATCGGCGATCAGCAGGTAGCCGGCGGGACTCGGGTGGAGCCCGTCGGGCAACTCGGCGACGTCGTCTGCTCCGAGCAGTTCGAGCCCGTCGAGGTAGAGGAGATTCGGATCCTCCACCGAGCGAGTATGGACGATGTCTCGGAGGATCTCCCGCACTGCGCGGAGCGTGAGCGGCGGCTCGAGGACGTCCGGCGTCGTGCTCGGCGTCCCGTGCCGCTCGCCGGTCTCGGGGTCGGTGACGGTCGGGCCCGGGGTGTCTTCGTGCATCGGACAGAGGATCGGCGAGATCACGAGGATCGGAGCGGTCGGAGCACCCTCACGGACCGTGTCGAGGAACCCGTGCACAGCCGGGATGAACGTGCGCCGCTTCATGGTGTCTCCGCCGACGATGTTGATCCCGATCTTGAGGCTGAACAGGTCGGCACCGGAGTCGCGCATCGCACGCGCCGTGAACGGGTCGAGGTGCGCGTTCGCGGCGAATCCGAGATTGGTCACATCGAGATCGAGTCGGTCGGCGGCGGCCACCGGCCAGACCCCGCGGGGCGTCTCGGCTTCGATGCAGTGGCTGATCGAGCTGCCGTGATGCCACCAGCGCAGCTGATCGATGGGTTCGGCAGGCGACAGCGGCAGATCGGCGCGCACATCGCGGATCTCCACCGTGTCGGTCTGCGGCAGCCATATGGTCACCCGCCGCTCCTCGAGTCCGGTTCCGCCGAGTTCGAAGCGGACGACGACCGGCTCGCCCTGGACGAACCGCGGGCCGCCGGGCTCAGCGAGATGCAGTTCGGATCCACCCGTCACGCGTGCATCTTCGACAGCCTCCCCGCCGACCGTCGCTGCGAACACCGCCCAGCGCACCTGCTCGGGCACCCACGGAAGGTGCAGCCCGGTGGTGTGCACGGTCAGCTCGATCCACGTGGCAGCGGTCCAGAACTCGCAGCGCACTCCCGATGCCTGCTCCGCGGCGAACCACATCCAGTCGGAATCGGACTGCGCCCTGGCGCTCATCGGCAATCGCAACGGCAACAGGCCGGTCGGCCGTTCCTCCACGTCGACCGTTCCGCGCAGCGCACCGCGGACCAGATGGGCGGTCTGTCGATTCACCGGTCGATCCAGTCCGCGATCGCCTCGATCGTCGGCAGCGCGGTCGGGTCGGACGGCTCGTTGATGTGACCGTGGCCGGCGTCCTCTTCGAGGTGCACGTGCGCCTCGATTCCGGCACCCCCGAGCTGACGGGCGAACGCTTCTCCCGACGGGCGCAGGTCGTCCTTCTCGCAGACGATCACGAGGGTAGGGGGAAAGCCGTCGACGCGGCCGAGCGCGGCGAACGCGTGCGGGTCACGCAGAGCTTGATCCGATCCGGCGAAGTTGAGCGCGAGCTGTCCGTGCGGCGATGCGAGGTCGACCTCGGCCGATGCCGCGGGACTGTTCGGGTGCACAGCGGGGTACACGAGGATGAGCCCGGCGGGCACCGTGTCACCGGCATCCTGCAGCTGCGCGACCGCCCCGGCCGTCAGATTGCCGCCCGCGCTCGCGCCGCCCAGAAGAACCGCGCCGGCGTCGACGCCGAAGAGATCCTGTGCGTGTGCGACGGCGTGGTTCCACGCTGAGCGCACCTCGTCGGTCGGCTCGGGAAAGTGGACGTCGCCGAGGCACTTGACGTAATCGACGGACAGCACCGGGATCCCGCGCGAGGCGAGCTCGAGGGCGACCCAGTTCGCCTCGGGCATGTCGAGATACCCGCCGATGAACGCGCCGCCGTGCACCCACACCAAGGCCCGACCGGACGCGGGTGCAGCGGCATCCCGATACAGCCGTGCCGGGACGAGCCTGCCGTATGGTCCGTCGATGCGGATGTCGGCCGTCACGACGTTCTCGAGGTGCGGGAATCGGCGTCTCAACGATGCGGTGTCGATGTCGGTCCGCGGGTCGGCCGGCTCACCGTGCTCGGCGAGCCAGCGGACGGCATCCGCGATCGGCATGCGGCGAAAGTCCGGCGCCTCGACATCACTCATGCCGGCTGCAGCTCGCGCATCGACCGGCGGATCAGGTCGTGCTGCTTGCGGACGAGCAGCAGCGGGTCGACCTCGCCGAGTTCGGCGAATGCATGTCCTTCCCATTCGCTGGACCAGTAGCCGCGGTATCCGCCCTCGACGAACACTCGCACGAGCTCCGGGTAGTCGATGGCCGGCTCCTGGCCGTTCTCGTCGATGTCGTAGAACTTCGCGTGCACGTGCAGGATCTGCGGCATGATGTCGGCCCACTCCTGCGGAGCGACGTGACCGTGCATGTTGAACGCGAGGTGCGCAAAGGATCCGAGTCGCCCCGGATCGAAGTCGCGCCCCTTCAGGTAGCCGATGAACTCCTGCTGGCGCTCCTGCATCGTCGCCTCGGTCGCCCAGATGGCCTGCAGCGTCTGCAGCGCCTCGTCGTCCAGCCCGGCGCGCTGGACGGCGCGAAGGAGGGTGGGCGACATGGAGTGCATGGTGGACGAGAAATCGGCGACGAAGCCGAGGAGGGGCGAGTCCAGCTCGGCGTACGTCTCGCGGACCTTCAGGACTGCGTCCGCGTTCGGACCCATGGGTGCGTGGATCTCGTAGGCCAGCTTCAGGTTCAGCTTCTCGGCGATCGGCAGCAGCCGTCTCAGCAGCTCGGGCTTGGCGCTCTGGATCCGCACCAGCGGGAAGCCGAGCTTCTTGGCACCCTGGAACATCAGCTCGCTGAACGCGAATTCCTCGTCCGGTGTCATGTCGCGATCGCGGCGGCGACCCATGTCGAGGTTCGCACCGAACGAGCTCTCGGCGAAGCCGTGCCTGTCGAACGCCGCGCGCCAGGTGCGCACGAACTCGTCCGAGACGACCGGGTAGGTCGGCACGACCTGCGATGCGACGATCTCGATGCCCGGGCCGATGCCGAGCTCGGCGACCCGGTCGAGCAGTCCGTCGAAGTCGTACCAGCCGGCACGGAACTCGGCGCTCGCCGAGTACAGGGTGAGGCCGAGCTGGAACGGATCGGCGTCCGTCGCCGGAGGCGGGGGCGGCACGTCCGAGACGAGCGCCGGGGCCGGGGCATCCCGATCCGTCGCCGTCAGCGTCTTGACGTCGCGGACGAAGTTCGGCACGTACATGCCCGGTCCTCCGTCGGCACCCGGCGCGATCTGCATGTACGGCAGTCGGAGCTGGCCGATCAGCGTGACCTCATGGCGCTCGCCGAGCTCGACCGGCCGCTCGCGCGCCACGATCAGCAGGGGGTGCTCCTGCAGGAACCAGAGCACGTCGCTCTGCTGGGGCAGTTCGTCCAGTGCGTACCGCACGCCCTGCAGCTCGAACGACAGGTCGTCGGCCGGAACCTGCACGCCGTCGATCGTGAGCTCCAGCGACGTGACCGACGACAGCCAGAGGCTCCGGTACCAGGGCAGGGTGAGCGAGAGCGCGAGGCCCTCGGGGTGGACGCGCAGGCTGTCGGCGTGGATCAGTCCGTTGGGCATGAGAGGTCTCCTGGTTGGTCTGCGTCGCGTGCCGCGGCTCAGAGCGTGTCTGCGATCTGGCGCATGAGGGAGTGCTGGCGGCGGACCTGCTCGATCGAACGCCACGGCGCGCGCTCGCCCTCGTATTCGCTGGAGAGGTAACCGGTGTAGCCGGAATCCTTCAGCGCACGCAGCACCGGCGCCCAGGGGATCTGCTGATCCTCCTGGTTCTCGTCGATGTCGTGGAACTTCGCCTGGATGAACACGACGTACTTCGCGATGTCGGCGATGTCGGCGGGGTCCACGCCGATGCCGTCCAGGAACGCCGGACGCCGTCCGGGCAGCTCACCCGGACGCAGCGGGATGGGGCGGTCCTGGAAGATGCCGGTGTCCAGGAGAAGTCCGAAGTGCTTCGTCCCGGTGCGCTCGATGAGGTCGATGTAGTCATCGACCACCTCGTGCTTGATCGGGGTCGGCGAGTGGATCTCGGGGCAGATGATCACATCGAGGTCGGCTGCGAGGTCAAGCGAACGCTCGACGGATTCCGTCCAGATCGGGTGCGGAACGAGGTCGCTCGAGACGACGCCGATCTTGGGGCGGACGAACCGGAAGCCCAGCGTCCTGGCGAGCCGCAGGTCGCGCTGCAGGATCTCGGCGCCTTCGATCGCGGTGAGATCGCGGGCGTTGACGCCGCTCGAGTGCAGCCGCGTGTCGATCCATGAACCGTAGTTCGTCGGCTCGAGGGAGTACTTCTCCAGCAGTGCGAACCACTGATCGATCCACTCGGTCGTCGGGTTCGGGTAGCCGGCGATGTGCCCCTCCCCGAGGATCTCGATCCCGGTCGCCCCGACGTCGGCGACGGCGGCCAGGGCGGTCTCGAGGTCCAGCACCGTGCCGTAGTCGGTCATGTAGCTGTAGAGCGAGACGCCGTACTTGAACGGGCCTCCGTCGGTCTCCGGCGACAGCGTGATGTGGCGCGACTCGCGGTACGTCGAGGGCTGATGCTCCTGCGGAATGTACGACATGCGCAGGCGCAGTTCGATCGAGACTTCGTGCGTCCCCTCGGGCAGTCCACCCGCGAGCGGCACCGTGATCACGGCCGCCTCCTCCAGCGGCCACCGCACACCGTCGCTGTCCCACAGCTGCTGCAGCGTGTACGTGCGCCCGGCGAAGGTCCAGAGCGGAACATCGGCCGGTACGTCGACGTGGTCGCCGACGCGCACGCTGATGCCGTCGATCAGCGACGCAGCCATGCCGCGATAGGACGGCATCCGGATGCGCAACTGGAAGCCGACGATACGGTCGCCTTCACGGACGTTGCGGAATCCGACGGCCTGGATCAGGTCTCTTTCGAGAAGCATCGATGCTCGCTCTCTGTGCGGGCGCCCGACACCGGTGCGCGAAGTGCGCGCGGTCGCCTTGACTCAGACTAACAACTCAATGTCAGTTTTGTGCATAAGAACGAATGATGCGAGCATAAGCGTTTAGACGAGCCGCAACTCCCTCTCGATCGCGTCCGCCGACGCCCGCAACGGAGGCAGGTACGACTCGACGATGTGCGCGAGGGAGTCGCGCGTCGCGCTCGTCGAGACGTTCACCGCGCCGATGACGCGCCCGTCTCGGCCGCGCAGCGGTGCGGCGATCGAGCGGAGCCCCGGTTCGAGTTCACCGTCCACGAGCGACCAGCCCTGTTCACGGACGCGATCGATCTCCGCGTGCAGTTCGACGGGCGAGGTGAGCGTGCGGTCGGTGAGCGCCGCCAGATCCGATGCCTCGATCACGGCATCCGCCTCGTCGTTCGGCAGTCCGGCCAGCAGCACTCGCCCCATCGAGGTCGCGTATGCCGGGAACCGCGTGCCGATCGTGATGCGAACGCTCATGATCCGGCGCGTGGGCACGCGGGCGACGTACACGATGTCGGTGTCATCGAGCACAGCCGCCGACACGCTCTCATCGACCTCGCGCGAGAGGCTCTCGAGGTGCGGCTGCGCGATCTCGGGCAGCGACAACGCGGACAGGTAGGAGAAGCCGAGCTCGAGGATCCGCGGGGTGAGCGCGAACGACTTTCCGTCCGACCGCACGTAGCCGAGCGTCTGGAGAGTGCGCAGAAAGCGGCCCGCCGCCGCGCGGGTGATGTCGGAGCGACGGGCGACTTCGCTCAGCGTGAGGTCCGGATGCTGCGCATCGAACGCCCGGATCACCTCGAGTCCTCGGGCGAAGGACTGCACGACATCGCCGGACTCTGGGCTGCTCACCCGTTCATCTTGGCCCATCGGCCCACTCCGGCCCTCGGCCGAGCGGGCATGTCCGGCCCGAGCGGGCACGTCCCGGCGTTGCACGATGCGCCCGCTCGGGACGCAGATGCCCGTTCGGGTGGAGCGCCGCGGCGCATCGGGCAGCGCTCACCGTTCCAGGACGACGGCCAGGCCCTGACCCACGCCGATGCAGATCGCCGCGACGGCAATGCCCCCGCCGCGGCGCTTCAGCTCGTGCGCCGCGTGCCCGAGGATGCGACCCCCGGACGCCCCGAGCGGATGCCCGATGGCCAGCGCACCGCCATGGATGTTGACCTTCTCGGGGTCCAGGTCCGGCCACCCGGCGATGCAGGCCAGCGACTGCGACGCGAAGGCTTCGTTGAGCTCGACGACATCGACATCGGCCCACGTCTTCCCGGCACGCGCCAGCGCCTTGTTCGCCGCCTCGATCGGGGCGATCGGGAACTGATCGGGGTCGACGCCGTGCGACGCGCGGCTGACGATCCGGGCGAGCGGCTCGCCGGGCAGCACGCCCTCGCCGGCGACCAGGACGGCGGATGCCCCGTCGTTGATCGGCGACGAGTTGCCCGCGGTCACGGTGCCGTCCGCAGCGAACAGCGGCGTGAGCGCTGCGAGCTTCTCGACGGTGCTGTCGCTGCGGATGCCCTCGTCGCGGGCCAGATCGACCCCGGGCACAGCGACGGTCTCCCGGTCGTAGATCCCGTCCGCCCAGGCTTTGGCCGCGAGCCGGTGGGAGCGCACGGCGAACTCGTCCTGCGCCTGCCGGCTCAGGTGCCACTGCCCGGCGATCTGCTCCGCGGACTCGCCGTTGCTGATCGTCCAGTGCTTCGGCAGCGCACGGTTGGTCATCCGCCAGCCGATCGCGGTGTTCCACATCGTCTGGTTGCTCACGGCCGGGTAGGGCTTGGGGGACTTCTCGACCACGTAGGGGGCGCGGCTCATGGACTCGACTCCCCCGGCGAGGATGATCTCCGCATCGCCGGACTCGATCGCGCGGGACGCCTGGATCACCGCCTCGACCGATGACGCGCACAGCCGATTGACCGTGACGCCGGTGACAGTCGTCGGGAACCCCGCCAGCAGCGCAGCGAATCGCGCGACGTTCCGGTTGTCCTCGCCCGCCTGATTCGCGTCGCCGAAGATCACATCGTCGATCCGCGCCGGGTCAAGGCCCGTCCGCTCCACGATCGAACGCAGCACGACCGCGGCGAGATCGTCCGGGCGCACCCCGGCCAGGGCGCCGCCTGCCCGGCCGAACGGGGTGCGGACGGCGTCGTAGATGAAGCTCGCGGTCATGTCGATTCCTTCTGTGTCCGGTCCTGCGCCAGCGCGGTCCCCGAGCCTGTCGAAGGGCGGAGCGTCAAGCCCGTCGATTCCGCGAGCGACTCGATCGTGTTGTCGCCGAACGCCTCGCGCACCGCGAATCCTTCCGGCGTGACGTCGAAGACCGCGTGGTCGGTGTAGACGCGGGTGACGCAGCCGACGCCGGTGAGCGGATACGTGCAGGCCTCGACGAGCTTGGACGACCCGTCTTTGGCCAGCAGGTCGGTCATGACGTAGACGTCTTTCGCGCCGATCGCGAGATCCATCGCGCCGCCGACGGCCGGGATCGCGCCGGACGCGCCGGTGGACCAGTTCGCGAGGTCGCCGGTCTGCGAGACCTGGAACGCGCCGAGGACGCAGACATCGAGGTGACCGCCGCGCATCATCGCGAACGAGTCCGCGTGGTGGAAGAACGCTGCCCCGGCCAGCTCGCTCACCGGCTGCTTGCCTGCGTTGATGAGGTCGGGGTCGACCTCGCCGGGCGCCGGTTGCGGGCCCATCCCGAGCATGCCGTTCTCGGTGTGCAGGATGATCTCGAGGTCGGCGGGCAGGAAGTCGGCGACCAGCGTCGGGGCGCCGATGCCGAGATTGACGATGGCGCCTTCGGGGATGTCCGCGGCGATGCGAGCGGCCAGGTCCTGCCGGGAGATACGCGTGGCGGGTGCGGTGTCACTCATGCGGATGCCTCCAACCGGTCGCCCTCGACGGTCACACCGCCGACGAACACATCTCCATTGAGCCAGCGCCGCTGCCCCACCGCGACGACGCGGTTCACGTAGATGCCCGGTGTGACGACCGTCTCGGGGTCGATGGAGCCGAGCGGCACGATCTGGTCGACCTGCGCGATGGTGGTCGCCGCGGCGGAGGCCATGATCGGCCCGAAGTTGCGAGCGGTCTTGCGGTACACGAGGTTGCCCCAGCGGTCGGCGGTCAGCGCGCTGATCAGCGCGAAGTCCGCGTGGATGGGGTATTCGAGCACGTAGTCGCGACCGTCGATCGTGCGCGCCTCCTTCCCCTCGGCGAGCTGCGTGCCGACGCCGGTCGGACTGAAGAACGCGCCGATGCCCGCGCCCGCGGCGCGGATCCGCTCGGCGAGGTTTCCCTGCGGGACGAGCTCGAGCTCGACCTTCCCGTCCCGATACAGGCCATCGAAGACCCACGAGTCGGACTGCCGCGGGAACGAGCAGATGATCTTGCGCACGCCTCCGGTGGCCAAGAGTGCCGCGAGGCCCGTGTCGCCATTGCCCGCATTGTTGTTGATGATCGTCAGGTTCCGCGCGCCCCTGGCGATGAGCGCGTCGATCAACTCGACCGGTTGCCCGGCCCTGCCGAACCCGCCGATCATCACCGTGGCGCCGTCGGGGATGTCGGCGACGGCGGTCGCAGCATCCGTCACGGTCTTGTCGATCATCCGCGCCTCCGTGTTCGCTGTGCGAACGCGTGTTCGCTGGACAAGACTACCAACACGTGGATGCCGCCGTCCAGGGCTGGGAACCGAGGACGTCACGGCTCCAGCGTGAGCGACGCGGGAATCGGCACGATCTCCTCGCGCAGGCGGATGAGCTCACGCGCATGCGCGTCGAGGCGCTGATCCTCTGCGGTGGACGGATGCCACGCCGGCACCGGCAGCGCGACGCCGCCGGATCCCGGCACGACGAAGACGCTCATGCACAGCGTCGTGAGCGAGCGCTCGTCGGGGGTGCGCGGGTCGGCGCACGAGACGCGGATGCTGAGGTGCATGCTGTGCGCACTGGTGTGGATGAGCCGCGCCTCCACCTCGACGAGGTCGCCGATGCGGACCGGCGCGAAGAAGTGGATGCCGCCGGAGTACACCGCGATCGCCTCGCTCGCACCATCGCCGTCCTGCGCCCACGCCGCTGCGCACGCGTAGGCGGCCTCGTCGATCCACCGCATGACGGTGCCGCCGTGCGCCTTCCCGCCCCAGTTGACCACGCCGGGCGGGACCAGGAACCGCAGAGTCACGCTCGGCGCCGTCGACTCCGCGGTGTATTCCTGCGCCAGCATGAGCTCTTTGATCCCGGATCTGGTCGGGATCCGCTCGAGCGCCGCCTCGGCGAGCTTGCGGTCCGACCGCGACGTCGGGACCCACGCGGGCACCGGCGCAGCCCTGCCGTCCGGTCCCTTCGCCACGAAGATCAGCACGCACGTCGTCGCCGGGGTGTAATCGTGGTGCTCGACCTCGCTCGAGGAGACGGTCACCACCACGTGCATGCTCGTTCGACCGGTGTGGATGATCCGGGCATTGACCTCGATGAGACTTCCAGGTGCGATGGGCCTGCGGTGCCTGACGTTGCCGACGTACGCGGTGACGCAATACGCGCCAGCCCACCCGACCGCGCAGGCGTACCCGGCTTTGTCGATCCACTCCATGACGCTGCCGGCGGCGACGGAACGGCCGCCCGCGGCGGTGTCGGCGGGCGTCGTCATGAATCGCAGGGTGATGCGGTCGTCGCGTGCGCCGCCGCGACCCGGCGCCTCTGTCGGTGATTCCACGGCGCCAGCCTAGGGTGCGACAGTCGCGCACCGTGGCGGTGTGGCACGCTGGGCGGCATGGCCAACTCGTCGTCGGGCGACTCGGTGACCGAGCGCATCGTCCGCATCCTCGAGACGTTCTCGGCCGAGCGGACCGTGCAGACCGCGGCCGAGATCGGCCGTCGGGCGAGCCTGCCATCCTCGACGGCGCACCGTCAGGTCGATGCGCTCGTCGAGGCGGGGCTGCTCGAACGCGACGACGAGCACCGCGTGCGCATCGGCATGCGGCTGTGGGAACTGGCCCTGCGCGGCTCCGCCGCACTGCGCCTTCGTCAGGCCGCGATGCCGTTCATGGAGCAGGTGCAGAGCGTCATCCGAGAGCACACCCAGCTCGCCGTCCTCGAGCAGGACGAGGCGCTCTTCCTCGAGCGACTGTCCTCGCCCGACTCCGGCGCCAACATCACGCGCATCGCGGGACGGCTCCCGCTGCACGCCTCGTCGTCCGGCCTCGTGCTGCTCGCGTACGCATCGACAGCACTGCAGGACCGGGTCCTGGCCGAACCGCTCGTGCGCATCGCCGCCGACACGATCACGGATGCCGCGATCCTGCGTCGCACCCTGACCGACGTGCGGCGGCTCGGCCATGTCGTGGCCCCCGGCTCGATCGAGGCGGTCTCGACGGGCGTGGCGGTGCCCGTCCGCGACGGCGCCGGCACGGTGATCGCCGCGCTCTCGGTCGTGCTCCCCCGGGATGCGCCGACCTCGGCAGCGCTGGAGCAGCTGACGGCGGCAGCAGCCGGCATCCGCGCCGCGCTGAGCGCCGATCGCCGCTGAGAGCCGGATTCCCGTTGAACGGGAACAAAATCCCCCAGTCGATCGTCGCCGGTCACACTTGGTGCGTACCCGATCGCCCGTCGAAGGAGACGACATGACCGATACCGTCCGCACGCAGGTCGCCATCATCGGCGCCGGCCCCGCCGGCCTGCTGCTCTCGCATCTGCTCGCCAAGGCCGGAATCGAGTCCGTGGTGATCGATTCCCGCACCCGCGACGAGATCGAGCACACCATCCGCGCGGGGATCCTCGAGCAGGGCACCGTCGAGATCCTCAGCGAGTCCGGCGCCTCGGACCGCGTGCGCACGGTGGGCAACCGTCACGAGGGCGTCGAGCTGCGCTTCGCCGGCGAGGGCCACCGGATCGACTTCGAGGCGCTCGTCGGCCGGGCCGTCTGGCTCTTCCCGCAGCACGAGGCGCTGAAGGACCTGATCGCCGTCCGGCTCGCCGAGGGCCAGGACCTCCGCTTCAACGTGACCGCCCAGCGGGTCGAAGGCGCCGAGACCGACCGCCCGAGGGTCATCGCGACGGATGCCGAGGGCCGGCCGCTCGAGATCGAAGCGGATTTCGTGGTCGGCGCCGACGGATCACGCAGTGTCGCCCGCGCGGCGGTGAGCGGGTCGTCGACGGGCGGCTACTTCCGGGAGTACCCGTTCGCCTGGTTCGGCATCCTCTGCGAGGCGCCGCCGAGCTCGGACGAGCTCATCTACAGCAACTCCCCGAACGGCTTCGCGCTGATCAGTCAGCGCAGCGCGACGATCCAGCGGATGTACCTGCAGTGCGACCCCGACCTCGATCCGAACGCGATGAGCGACCGGCAGATCTGGGACGACCTGCAGTCCCGCGTGGACGGCCACACCCTGATCGAGGGCCCGATCTTCCAGCGCGACGTGCTGCGCTTCCGCAGCTTCGTCGCCCACGAGCTGCTCCGCGGTCGCGTGGCGCTGATCGGCGATGCCGCGCACACGGTGCCGCCCACCGGCGCGAAGGGCATGAATCTCGCCGTGGCCGATGTCGTCCTCCTCAACAACGCGCTGCAGGCGCTGCTGCTGGACGACGACTCGCGACTGCTCGAAGCCTTCCCCGAGACCGCGCTGAAGCGCATCTGGAAGGCCCAGCACTTCAGCTGGTGGATGACGAGCATGCTGCACGTCGGACCCGATGCGACCGACTTCGACCGGCTGCGGCAGGTCGGCGAACTGCGATCGGTCGTGGAGTCCGAGGCCGGTCGTCGCTACCTCGCCGAGGCGTACACGGGCTGGCCTCTCGAGGGCCGCTGAGGCCGCCTGAGTCTCGAGCGCGCCCGACCGGCGGACTCGACGTCGTGCGCCGGTGACAATGTCAGGAGACATCGCGCACCGGTGACAACGTCAGGACACGTCGCGCACCGGTGACAACGTCAGGACACGCTCGCGCACCGGTGACTCCGTCAGGAAAAACGGGCAGATGGGCGTGCCGAGAGCACCGATGGCGCCCTCTTTCCTGAGTTCTGAACACCCGCACCCCGTTGCTGCCGCAGGTCCGGCTCCCAGGCCGAGAAGGTGAGGTGCGCCCCGTCGGGTCGGGCGCAGGTCAGCGCGAGATCGAGCGCCCTACAGCTCGCCGGCGAAGACCTCGCTCGCAATCCGGTACGCGGTGTTGGCCGCGGGCACGCCGGAGTAGACCGCGCTCTGCAGGATGACTTCCTTGATCTCGTCGAGGCTGAGCCCGTTGCGCCGCGCCGCGGCCAGATGCATCGCGAGCTCTTCGTGATGTCCGTGCGCGATGAGCGAGGTCAGCACGGCGATCGACCGCGAGCGCCGGTCCAGACCCGGCCGCGACCAGACATCACCCCAGGCCACCCGCGTGATGAAGTCCTGCCACTCGGCGGTGAGCTCGTTCGCAGCCGCCGTCGACCGATCCACGTGCGCGTCCGAGAGCACTTCGCGCCGCACCACCATCCCCTGGTCGTAGCGCTCCTGATCGGAGAGCCCCTCACCTGACGGTCTCATCGTGCCTCCTGAAAGAACTCGAGCAGGGCGGATGCGACCGCCTCCGGCTGCTCCGCGGGCGGCAGATGCGCGGCATCCGAGATTTCCAGGATCGTGCCGGATGCCACCGCCGATGCGATCTCGGCGGACTTCGCCTCGGACGCGACGACGTCGTGCTCGCCCCAGACGGCGAGCACCGGCACCCTGATCTCGCCCAGCGATCCGCGCACGTCGTAGGCCGCGAGCGCTTCGCAGCACAGGGCGTAACTCTCGTCGTCGGCGTCCTGCAGGGCGTGCAGCAGGCGTCCCGAGATGTCCGGCCGCCGAGCGATGGAGTCCGGAGCGAACCAGCGCTGGGCGGACCCGACGATGACGCTCGAGGTCGATTGGGCGCGCACCTGCGCGGCGCGCTCGTGCCACCCCTCGGCCTCGCCGAGTTTGGCGCCGGCCGCGATGATCGCGGCGCGGGCGAGGAGGGACGGATGCCGGAGGGCAAGGGCGAGCCCGGTGGCGCCGCCGAGTGAGACCCCGGCGTAGAAGACCGGAGCCGCGCCGCGGCCGAGCGACAGGACGGCGTCGGCGACGGCATCCGCGAGCTCCTCGACACTGAACGACGCAGAGGCTGCGGGTGAGGACCCGTGCCCCGGCAGGTCCCAGGCGACCACGCGGTACTCGGCAGCCAGCGACGGGATGACGTCCTCCCAGAGGATCGTCGAGGTGCCCAGCGACGGACCGAGTACGACGAGCGGCGCATCGGGTGGGCCGACCGGCGCGGTGAGGGTGATCTGCGGGACCGTCATCGTGCTCCCGTCGCAGGAGGGTGCTCGACGATGGCGGAGGCGACCAGCACGTCGGCGAGACCGGTGTACTGCACTGGATCCAGCAGCGCATCGACATCCAGGTCGGCGGCCTCCGGCATCGACCGTACGAGCGTGGCGAGGTCGCCGCCGCCCGATGCCTCGGCGATGAGCGCGTCGAAGCGCGGTTTGCCGATCAGCGGCATCAGCACGATCGAGAGGCGCTCGCTCACGATGAGACCACCGGTGAGGCCGAGGTTGCGGTCGACCGCGGCTTCGTCGACGCGCAGGCCCTCGACGAGCGTCGCCGCGTGCGCGGTGGCGCCGAGGGCGAGCCGCAGCAGCTCGCGCAGCGTCGGCCACTCGGCGTGCCAGGCACCGTCGGGCCGCTCGTCGACCGCGAGCGCGGCGGCCAGGTGCAGGGTCGCGCCCAGCTGCGGCGCACGCAGCGCGGCCGAGCGGACGAGAACGGATGCCGCGGGGTTCTGCTTCTGCGGCATCGCCGACGAGCCTCCCCCGGCGCCCTCTGCGAGTTCGCCGATCTCGGTGCGACTCAGCGTGGCGACATCGGTGGCGATGACTCCGACGGCGTCGATCGCCTGCACCAGCGCGTCGCCGAGCTCGGTGACCGGCCAGCGCGTCGTCTGCCAGGGAGCGTCGGGCGCCGCGAGTCCGACCGCGTCGGCGAATGCGGCGGGGAGCCGGGCAGCAGCATCGGCGCCGGCGATCTCGACGAACGAGGCGAGCGTCCCACCAGCGCCGCCGAGCTGGGCAGGGAGCTGCCGCACCGCTGCGTCGAGGCGCTCGGTCGCCCGCCGCACGCCGCGCAGCCACGCCGACGCCCTGAGGCCGACGGTCGTCGGGACCGCGTGCTGGGTGAGCGTCCGGGCCGCGGCGGTCTGCGTGCCGTTGGCGGAGATGAACTTCACGAGTGCGCGTTCGGTCCGCCGCAGCGCGTCGGTCGCCTGCGCGCCGGCGACCCGCGACACGCTCATCAGCGCCGTGTCGAGGATGTCTTGGCTGGTCGCGCCACGGTGCACCCATGCGCGGACATCGGAGGGCACGCGCTGTTTCACCAGCGCGACCAACGGGATGACCGGGTTGCCACCGGCGACGGATGCTGCGGCCAGCGCGATCGGGTCGATGCCGTGACCGCGGCATCCGCTGCTCTCGCTCTCCCAGCCCAGCGCCCGTGAAACCGCATCGACGGCCGACTGCGGGGCAGTGCCGATCGCACCGTGCGCGCGCACGAGCGCGACTTCGGCGGACACGAGGGCGTCGAGGACGGCGCCGTCCGACACGGCGGCGTCGTGACCGACGGTCACCGGCGAGAGCAGACCGAGGTCGATCGCGGCCGGCGCCGGTGAACCGAGGTCAGAAGGCAAGGAAGACGGTCTCCTTCTCGCCCTGCAGCCGGATGTCGTGCTGCAGGTACCCGTCGGGGGTGCGCGTTGCGATGAGCGTAGCGCGCTCCTGCGGCTCCAGCGATGAGAGCAGCGCGTCTGCGGCCAGCAGGTCCTCGTGCTCAGGAAGATAGATGCGGGTGACGAGCTTGTCGGGCAGGCCGCGGGCGAAGACGATCACCGAGAAGAACGGTGCCTTGCCGTCCACCGGACCGGGGTTGCGGGTCCAGAACTCGTACCGTCCGTCATCGGTCGTGGCTGCCCGGCCGAAGCCGGTGAAGGTGTGGTCATCGCGGCGGAACGCCCCGCGTTCGCGGGAGATCGTGCCGTCCTGATCGGCGCCCCAGATCTCGATCACCGCGTCGGGGATCGGCGCTCCGGCGCCGTCGTAGACGGTGCCGCCCAGCACGATCGAGCCCGGGCTGTGCGGGAAGGCCACCTCGTGCTTCTTGGCGTAGTCCAGGCCGAACGCGAAGAACGGACCAACGGTCTGCCCTCCGGTCGGCTGGTGGGTCTTCGCGGCCTGCGGTCGCTGCACGGCCATCAGTGCTCTCCCTCCGGCTCGAACCACGTGGCATCCGGTCCGTCGACTACGATGTCGAACCGGTAGCCCATCGAGAACTCCGGCACGGAGAGATCGTGGTCGTACTGGCCGATGAGGCGGTCGCGGTCCTCCTGACGCCAGATGGTGTTGTAGATCGGATCCAGGGGGAACAGCGGATCGCCCGGGAAGTACATCTGCGTCACCAGCCGCTGGGTGAACCCGGTCCCGAAGACCGAGAAGTGGATGTGCGCGGGTCGCCAGGCATTCACGTGGTTCTTCCACGGGTAGGCGCCCGGCTTGATCGTCGTGAACGCGTACTCGCCGTCCGGGCCCGTGACCGTGCGACCGGCGCCGGTGAAGTTCGGGTCCAGAGGTGCAGGGTGCTGGTCACGCTGATGGATGTACCTGCCCGCGGCATTGGCCTGCCAGATCTCCACGAGCTGGTTGGCGAGGGGTCGTCCCCAGGAATCCAGCAGGCGACCCTGCACGGTGATGCGCTCGCCCTGGGGTTCGCCCATGTGCTGAAGGGTGAGGTCGGACTCGATGGCGGCGACGTCACGCTGACCGAACGCGGGTGACCACAGCTCGATCGTCTCGGGGTCGATCAGCTTCGGGTTCTTCGTCGGGTGCCGCAGCACGCTCGAACGGTAGGGGCGGAAGTCGTGCAGGCTGATGGAGAGCTTCTCGCCCGCCGCTTCGCGGCGCGCGGCCGCAGCGTGGACGTCGATGATCTCCTGGGTGATCTCCGCCTGCTGCAGCTGATCAGGCGATGCGAGCAGCGTCTCGGGCGCCGCAGCGGTCTGCTCGAGGACGACCGACGACGAGAACGCCTCTTCGGTCCGGGCCGGGTCAGCAGGGGTCATCTGTGGTCTCCTTCGACGGACGATCTGCTCAGGCTCACACGCCGCAGCGCATTCGCGAAGGGGCCGATCCCACTCAGTGGGATTTCGAGCCGGCAGGGCCGCGGTGGGTCCGGGCTCATGGTGTCGCGAGGTCGCGCGCGATGTCGTGCGCAGCCGCCACGACCAGCGGGCCGTGTCGGCGCTCGTCCGCCCGTGCGATGTGGGTGACCACGCCGACAGCGGCCGGCGGGAGTCCCGCTGTCGCCGGGATCGGCGCGGCGATCGAGATGTTGCCGAGCGTCATCTCCTGCCGGGTGGTGGCGAAGCCGCGCTCTCGGGCCGAGGCGATCTCATCGCGCAGCTGCCGCTCGTCGATGATCGAGTAGACGGTCTCGCGCTCGAGGGTGCGGTGGAAGAAGGCATCCAGCCATTCGTCGTCCTGCACCGCCAGCAGCGCCTTCCCCACTCCCGTGGTGTGCAGCGGGTGCCGTCCGCCCATCCGGCTGAGCGTCGGGATCGAGTGGGGTCCGCTGACTCGGGCGACGTAGAGCGCCTCGGCGGTGACCGGATCGTCGCCGCTGAGTACGGCCACATGTACGTTCTCACCACTGGCCTCATAGAGGCGCAGGACGTGCGGCAGGGCGCGCTCACGCAGACGCATCGACACCGGGGCCAGTTCACCCAGCTCCCAGAGCCCGGTGCCGATCGAATAGGCGCCGTCCGCGGTGCGATCGAGCAGTCCCAGGGCCGCCATCTCGGTCGCCAGCCGATGCGCAGTGGAGCGCGGGAGGCCCGATCGCTCGGCGAGGTCGGTGGCGGTCAGGGTGTCCGCGTCCGAGGTGAATACGCGCAGCACGCCGACCGCGCGCGCGAGTACGCCCGCCGCGCCGCCTCCGGCGCCGGTCGTCCCCTCGTCGGTCATACGATCCCCTCGCGACCCGAGGCTAGTCGAGCGGGGAAAGCGCCGGGGCGGTCCGCGCGGACGCGGACCGCCCCGGAGTCGGGATCGAACCCGCTCAGCCGCCGAACGATTCTGCGGTGGCGTAGCCCTTGCCGTTGTACAGCTGAACCGACACGTCGGAGACGGCCGGCTTGCCGTCCTGCGTGGTGTCGATGACCGATCCTTCGAGCATGAACGGTGCCGCGTAGTCCTGGATGCTCAGCAGCGCCTCCATGAAGTTCTCGCGGGTCGGCTCGGTCATCTTCTGGAATGCCTGGTCGAGCGTGGCCGCGGCGATCCAGCTCCAGACGCAGTGCGGGAAGGCGGGCACGCCCTCCTGGTTGGTGTACTCGTCGATCGCCGCGAGGAACGCCTTGCCCTCTTCGCTCTCCTGGAAGGCGGGGCTGGCCGCCGACTGCGAGAACGCCACCGTGTAGATCCCCGGGAAGACATCGGCGTGCACGTCGGGCTGCTGCAGGATTCCGCCGGGGCTCGAGGTGTTCGACGGCAGGAACCAGCTGGGCTTCCATCCGAGCTCTTCGGTCTTCTTCAGGGAGGAGATCACGAGGGGTGTGATCGACATCGCGTTGAAGAAGACATCCGCCCCGCTGGCGGCGAGCTCCGTGAGCTGCGCGTCGACCGAGGTGTCGGTCGCCTCGTAGGTGAGCTCCTTCACGATCTCGATGTTGTCGGAGCCCTCGACCGCCGCCTTGAAGCCCTCGACGTACCCGTCGCCGTAATCGTCGTTCTGCGAGAGGATCGCGACCTTGTGCTCGTCGGTCGAGGACGCCAGCAGCTCGCCGAACGCGCCGCCCTCCTGCTGGTAGATCGGCACGAGACCGATCTGCTCGGGGCTCTCGGCCCGGTCGCTGAAGATCGGGTCGCCCGTCATGACCAGCACCTGCGGAACACCTTCATCGATGGCCGCTTCCCGCCACGCGCGGTTGGTGGGTGTGCCGAGACCGACACCCGCGGCGAAGACGCCGTCCGAGACCATCTGCTGGAAGTTCGTCAGTGCCTTCTGCGGATCGTACGCATCGTCGTACGCCTTGATCTCCACGGTCCGGGTCTTGCCGTCGCCGAACTCGATGCCGCCGTCCGCGTTCTTGACGCCGAAGTACGCGAGCGCGCCGTCGACGGTGCAGTTGCCGGGTCCGGCCGTCGCCCCGGTGAGCGGGCTCGTGATGCCCAGCGTGATGCTGGTGTCGGTGATGCCGGGACTGGCCTCGGCGGGACCTTCGCTGGCGTCTCCGCCGCCCCCGTCGGTCGTTCCTCCGCGGGCGCACCCGGCGGCGAGGACGGCGACGATGCCGATCCCCGCGACGACCGTGATGACCCGCGCTCTGGTGCGCAGTGTGCTCATGTGTCCTGCCTCTTTCCTTGTGACTGATTGGGTGTGGGTGATGCCGACGATCTCCTGCGCCGTCGCCACAGGCGCGGCAGGGTCACGAGTCCGCCGGGGAGCACGAACAGGATCGCGAGGAGGATGATCCCCTGCAGCACGGCGGTCAGGCTCGGGTCGATCGCGTTGGTGACCTGTGGGGCGAGTACGTAGTACGCGCCGCCCAGCAGCGAGCCGAACATGCTGCCAGCACCGCCGATGACCATCGATGCCAGGAGGGTGATCGAATGCCCGAAGCTCATCGTCTCCGGTGAGGTGTACTGGACGACGACCATGTAGAGGAAGCCGCTGACGCCGCCGATCAGCGAGGCGATCGTGAACGCCAGCACCTTGTACCGGTACGGCGAGATCCCCATCGACGAAGCGACCGCCTCGTTCCCCTTCACGATCGCGAATGCCCGACCGTACTTGCCGCGCACGAGGTTGCGCGTGAGGAGGAAGACGGTGCCGGCGATCGCGATCACGATGTACAGCTGCCACTGGTCGGTGGCCAGGCCCGACCAATCGGGGGCGGCCGAGAAGCGCGCGGAGATGCCCTGCGAGCCGCCGGTGAGATCGGACAGGCGCTTGGCCAGCGGCACGCCGATGATCGGCAGGGCGATCGTGACCATCGCGATCGCCAGCCCGCCGAGCCGCGCGGCCGCGAGTGAGATGAGCAGGCCGATCACTCCGGGGATGAGGGCGGCGAGGATCAGGACGAGCGCGATGTTCCAGCCGGCGTTGACCCCGTACGCCGTGACGTAGGCCCCGACCCCGACGAAGAAGATCTGGCCGAGCGAGACCTGCCCCGTGTAGCCCATCACCACGTTCAATCCGAGCACGGCGACGGCGAAGACCCCGATGCGCGCGAGGGTCTGGTTGACGAAGACCGGCAGGATCAGCGGCGCCACGAGGAGGATGACCACGACCAGCGCCACTGCGGCCCAGCGCACCCAGGGCCGCGTCATCCATCCGGCTGCCGTGGTCGTCACACGCACGCCGCTCACACGCGCACCACGTCTTTCCGGCCGAACAGTCCCTGGGGCCTGACGATGAGCACGATGAAGATGAGGATGAACGGCACCGCGATCTTCAGGTCGTACCCGATGATCGGCACGTACACGGCGGCGAGGTTCTCCAGCACGCCGATCAGCCACGCGGCGATGACGACGCCGAACGGGCTGGACATCCCGCCGAGGATCACGGCGGCAAGCGCGTAGACGAGTGCGGAATCCATCATCCCGGGCGTCAGCGTCAGCGTGGGAGCGATCAGTGCGCCCGCGATCGCGCCGAGACCGGCCGCCAGCCCCCAGCCGACCATCAGCAGACGGCCGACCGGCAGGCCGGACAGTTCAGCCGACCGCGGGTTGACGGCGACGGCGCGCAGCGCCAGGCCGAGTTTGGTGCCGATGAACAGCAGCTGCAGGAGGATCATGATCCCGACGATGACCAGCGTCGTGCCGATCGAGCGGACGCTGACAACGGCTCCGAGGACGTCGATGTTCTGCAGGGGGAACAGCGACGGGAACTGGAGGTTGTTGAAGCTCCAGATCCATCCGCAGAGGCCGGTGATGAGCGTGAGCAGACCGATCGTGACCACCACCGCGGTGTCGGGATCGCCCCGCTCGAATCGGCGCATCAGGAATCGTTCGATGAGAGCGCCCAGCACGAACGAGGCTCCGACCGAGAGCAGGATCGCCAGGACCAGCGGCACACCCCACTGCAGGAACGTGTATGCGAAGTAGGCCGCCAGCACCGCCATGCCGCCCTGGGCGAAGTTGATGAGTCCGGTCGCCTGGTTCACGAGCACGATGGCCAGGGCGAGGGCTGCATAGATCGATCCGGCCGAGAGACCGTCGATGACGAGCTGGATGAAGGTGCCCACGCTCAGCCCCCCAGGTAGGCGCGTCGGATCTCGTCCATGCCCTTGAGCTCGGCCGATGTACCGGTCAGGACGCTGCGCCCGGTCTCCAGGACCGTGGCCGTGTCGACGAGGGTGAAGGCGAGGTTTGCGTTCTGCTCCACGACGAGCATCGCGATGCCGGATTCCTTCCGCAGGCGACCGATCGCCTGGTAGACGTTCTTCGCCGTGCTCGGGGCGAGGCCGAGCGATGCCTCGTCCAGCAGCATCAGCCGCGGCTTGGCCATCACGGCGCGGGCGACGGCCAGCATCTGCTGCTCACCGCCGGAGAGCGCGGAGCCGTGCGACTTGATCCGCTCCTTGAGGTTGGGGAAGAGGTCGAGGCAGTACTCGATGTCGGCCTCGATCCCCTTCCGGTCCTTGCGCAGGTAGGCGCCGACGCGGAGGTTCTCGCGGACGGTCAGATCCGACAGCGTCCCGCGTCCCTCGGGCACATGCGCGATGCCGAGGGCGGCGACACGATCGGGGCGCATCCCTCGGATGTCCTTGCCGTCGAAGAGGATGCCCCCGCCGGCGCGCACCGTGCCGCTGATCGCACGCAGGGTGGTGGTCTTGCCCGCCCCGTTGGCGCCGAGGATGCCGACGGCACCCTGATCGGGCACGGACAGCGACACGCCCTCGAGCACCTGCACGCTTCCGTACGAGGCGGTCACGTCGGTGAGCTCAAGCAGCGTCATCGGCGGCCTCCTTGCCGATGTACGCCTCGATGACGCGCGGGTCGGACTGGGCGTCCGCAGCCGTCCCTTCCATGAGCTTGCGTCCGTGGTCGAGCACGACGACACGATCGGTGAGGGCGGCGATCAGTCCCATGTGGTGCTCGACGATCACGATCGTGATGTCCTCCTCGTCGCGAAGCCGACGCACGGTCGCGATGAACTGCTCGACCTCGGCGTGCGGAAGGCCGGCCGCGGGCTCATCGAGCAGCAGGAGGCGCGGCTTCGACAACAGCGCACGGCACAGCTCGATGCCCTTGTGCAGACCGTGCGAGAGTTCGTCGGCGTGGACGCCGGCTGCCCAGCCGAGCCCGTTGCGTTCCAGCAGCTCCCGCGCCTCGCCGCGCAGCGCCTTCTCCGAACGGACCGTGCGCGGCAGTCGCAGCGCCCATTCGAGCGGCCCGCCGGGTAGGCGGGTGTGCGCGCCCAGGAGCACGTTCTCCAGAACGGTCGAGTGCAGCTGAAGGGCGGGATGCTGGAATGTCCGGGCGAGCCCCACGCGGGACAGCGACGACGGGCGAGAGCCGATGACCTCGTTCTCATCGACGAGGATCGATCCCGACGAGGGCTTGTAGTGGCCGCTGATGCAGTTGAACAGCGAGGTCTTCCCCGCCCCGTTCGGGCCGACGAGACCGAAGATCGAGCCCGGCTCCACCTCGAAGGAGACCTCTTCGAGCACCTTGATTCCGCCGAAGCGCAGGGACACATCCGTCAGGCTCAAACGGGCGGCCATGTGTCACCCCTCCCTGATCGCGTCATTGCTCGGGTGCATCGGTGCCGGTCAGCGGGGATCGGCAACCGCTTCATCGAAACGCTATGGATCGCCACCGAGATTGTCAACGATTTTGGAACGAATTCGGATTTCGTGATCCGGACGTGATCCGCACACCCGGAACGCTACGGCTGCGGGTCGCAGAGGCGCTTCCGGTTTCCATTGAACGGAATCGGATCTATGATGGCCGTCCACCCGCCGGTCGTGCGCTCGATGAGGAGAACCGTGGCCCGTGCGTCCGATGGGGAGTCGGTTCTCCACAAGCATCTCCGGGTGCTGGGCGCGTTCGAGGCGGCCGTGCCCTTCCTCTCGCTGTCGGAGATCGCCGAGCGCGCGGGCCTCGCGCTCTCCACCGCGCACCGCGTCGTCGCCGAGCTGGAGCGCGAGGGCCTGCTGGAGAGGCTCCCCGACCGCACGTACCGGCTCGGCGTCCGCCTGTGGGAGCTCGCCTGCCGCACACCGGGCGCGCTGGGGCTGCGAGAGCTGGCCCGACCGCATCTGGAGGCGGTGCAGGCGCGTGTGCGCCAGCACGCGCAACTGGCTGTGCTCAGTGACACCGAAGTCCTGTTCCTCGATCGGCTGTCCGCCCGCGACGCCGTCATCAACGCGACGCTCATCGGCGGACGCATGCCGCTGCATGCCACCTCGAGCGGACTCGTGCTGCTCGCGCATTCCGGGCAGTCGGTCGTCGACTCCGTCCTGGCCGGTCCGATGCGTCGCTTCACGCCGCACACCATCCAGACCGAACAACAGCTGCAGGCCGCCTTGCGGCGCGTCCGCGCCGACGGCTGGGCGGTGTGCGACGGCCACATCCACGAGGAGTCGAGAGGCATCGCCGTTCCCGTCTACGGCGCCCACCGCGATGTCATCGCGGCGATCGGCGTCGTCGTGCCCAACGACGACGCACCGACGCTCGGGCATATCGAGCTGCTGATCCGGGCGGCGCGCGACATCAGCGCTGCGATGCGCGCCGCCTCCCTGCCGACCGGTCACCCCGCCGCGACCGCGGGCGGACGCTACCGGCCGCTGGTCACCTCGTCGATCCGGTCCATGGAGTACTTCGAGGCGACCTCGACCACGTCGGCGTCGTGACGCGTCGACGCCAAGACGGGCACCGGCGCCTCGACTAAGGTGGTCGCCATGTCTGTCAACCCGCCGTTCCGCGCCGACATCGTCGGCAGCTTCCTGCGTCCAGAGTCGGTCAAGGCCGCGCGAGCACGCGTCGCCGCCGGCGATCTCGACGCCGCCGGACTGGCGCTGGTCGAAGACGAGGCGATCACCGCACTCGTGCAGCGCGAAGCCGCCGCGGGGCTGAAGGTCGCCACCGACGGCGAGTTCCGCCGCTCGTGGTGGCACTTCGACTTCTTCGGCATGCTCGACGGCGTCAACGTCGTCGAGCTCGACCACGGCATCCAGTTCCAGGGAGTGCAGACGCGACCGCTGGGCCTGCACATCGACCGCCAGATCGGCTTCCCGGCCGATCACCCGATGCTCGAGCACTTCCGCTTCCTCAAGCCCGTCGCCGAGGCGGCCGGAGTGACGCCGAAGTTCAGCATCCCCGCCCCCACCGTGCTCGACTTCCGTCTCGAGTCCGATGCCCTGGAGGGATCGCACTATGGCGGACACGACGACATCTTCGAGGACCTCGCGGCGACCTACCGCGCCGCGGTGCAGGCGTTCTACGACGCCGGATGCCGCTACCTGCAGTTCGACGACACCGCCTGGGCGTACCTCTGCTCGGACGTCGAGCTGGCCAAGGCGGCGGAGCGCGGCATCCGCACCGACCACCTGGCGGAGCGCTACGCGTCGCTCATCACCGCATCACTTCGCGACAAGCCCGCCGACATGGTGATCACGACGCACGTGTGCCGCGGCAACTTCCGCTCGACGTGGATCTCGTCGGGCGGCTACGAGCCGGTCGCCGAGCAGTTGCTCGGCGAGACCCCCTTCGACGGCTACTTCCTGGAGTACGACAGCGAGCGCGCCGGCGGTTTCGAGCCGCTGCGCTTCCTGCCGAAGGGTGACAAGGTCGTCGAACTCGGCCTGATCACGACGAAATCAGGAGCGCTCGAAGACGTCGATGCGATCACCCGCCGCATCGAGGAGGCCGCCGCGATCGCGCCGCTGGAACAGCTGGCGCTCAGCCCGCAATGCGGGTTCGCCTCGACCGAAGAGGGCAACGTCCTGTCCGAGGCCGAGCAGTGGGCGAAGATCGAAGAGGCCGTCGCGATCGCGGCGAAGGTCTGGCCGGACGCGTAGCGGGTCAGCCTCGATCCTCCGGCGCTGACGCCTGGCTCGCGAGCGCGCGCAGCCACTGGATCGTGCCGTCGGTCATCGGATGCGCCGCACCGAGCTCGTCGAGCAGGTCGCGCACCTCGATCATCTCGGCCTCGCGTCGAACGGCGTGCTTCGTGGTGCCGTCGATGAGGTGACGCACTGCCTCGTCCCCTGCGGCGCCCAGTTCCGACGCGATCTGGTCGACCACCCACGCTTCGGCGCCGAACGCCTGGGCGGCCGTCACGCTCTCGATGACCACGGCGGCCAAACCCTTCATGAACACGCTGCGCAGGAGTTTGCGGCTCGCCGCCGCTCCCGCGTCCGATCCGACGTCCATCGCGGGGATCCGCAGCTGGGTCAGCAACGGCTGCAGCGCCGCGACGCCGGGACCGCTCACGAGGAGCGGCGTGTCGATGCGCGCGCGGGTCACCGGCGCGAGGATCGCCACGTCGACGAAGCGGATGCCGCGTGCGGCTGCGACCTCGGCCAGCGCCCGCTTGTTGTCCGGTCCGCTGGTGTTCATGTCGGCGTAGAGGGCGGCGCTGGCCATCGCCGGGAGCGCGCCCGTGAGGACGGATGCCGCGGACCCTGCGCCCACCAGGCTCAGCACGAGGTCCGCATCGCGCACCGCGGATGCGATATCGGGCTGGATCCGGACGCCGGGGGCGGCGACCGCGACGTGCAGGTCGGTTCCGACGACGGACGCTCCACGCGACGCGAGATCGGCGGCGTAGATGCTCCCCGCTTCGCCCAGACCCAGCACTGCGATGTGCAACGTCACTCCTCGCCGATCAACCATCCACCTATATTGTTGACAATAGTGGTTGAAGCCGGCTCGAACCCGGCCGGCCGAAGGGAACTCGATGACCATCCTTGCGCAGAGCGGTCCCGATGCCGCAGCATCCGAGGAGCGCGTCACCGACGTCATCCGCAGCGCGATCGTACGCGGTGACTACGCCCCGAATCAGCGCCTGATCGAGGCCGATCTCAGCGAGACCTTCGCCGCGAGCCGGGCGACGGTGCGCACCGCGCTGCTCGAGCTCGCCAACGAGGGGCTGGTCGAGCGGCTGCCCAACCGCGGATCGCGTGTCCGGGCGATCTCGCTGGCCGAGGCGATCGAGATCCTCGAGGTGCGGATCGGCGTCGAGGGCCTCTGCGCCGCGAAGACCGCGGCATCCGTCTCGGACGAGCAGATCGAGCAGTTCCAGCGCATGCGCCAGGACATGATCGACGCCGTGGCCGACGGCGACCTGGTGGAGTACTCCCGGCTGAATCAGCTGCTGGATCAGCGTGTGCGATCCCTGAGTCGGCACGCGACGGCATCCGACGTGCTCGGGCGTCTGCACGCCCAGAGCGTGCGCCATCAGTTCAAGCTGTCATCCCGCCCGCAGCGCGCCAAGGTCTCGGTGCTGGAGCACGCGGCGATCATCGACGCGATCGTCTCCCGCGACCCGGACGCTGCTGAGCAGGCGGTGCGCGCCCATCTGCGAAGCGTCATCGGCGCGCTCCGCGAGCTCCCCTAGGACGGTCCGCCGACCCCCTCGACCGGCGACTTCCGTTCAACGGAAGGCGTCGCCCCTCGCGCTGCCGACGCTCGTAGCGTGGGAGGACCAACGGCGGAAAGGTCGACGATGACATCCGAATCCCTGGCACAGGCCATCGAACGGGCGGGCAGCCCGGTCGAGCTGCTGCGCAACCAGGACTGGCCGGCATTCACGTTCCCGGTCGCTCCCGAGTTCACCAACTGGCGCGACGAGCAGCGCGCGTGGAACACCACCGTCGCGCTCATGGATCAGTCGCACCACATGACCCAGCTCTTCCTGTGGGGCGAGGACCTCATCCCGCTGCTGGAGTCGATCTCCCCGAACACCTTCGCGACCTTCAGGCCGGGGGTCGCCAAGCAGCTGATCTCGGTGAACAAGGACGGGTACCTGATCGGCGACGGCATCCTCTTCTACCTCACCGACGTCGTCGAAGGCCTCGTGCTCGTCGGGCATCATCTGCTCATCGACTGGGTCCGCTTCAACGCCGAGCGGGCCGAAGCGGCCGGTGAGGATGTCCATCACCGCCTGGAGGGCAACTCGCATATGCGGCAAGGTCCGCCGACGTTCTACCGGTATGAACTGCAGGGACCCCGAGCGAACGAGGTGATGGAGAAGCTCTTGGAAGGTCCGGTCCCGGACGTCAAGTTCTTCCATATCGGCACGTTCCGGATCGCGGGCAAGGAGGTCCGGGCCCTGCGTCACGGAATGGCCGGTCAGCCCGGATTCGAGTTCTTCGGGCCCTGGGCCGACAGCGACGTCGTGCTCGAAGCGCTGTTGGAGGCGGGCGCCCAGTTCGACATCCGGCGGGTCGGCGCGAAGGCGTACTCGGCGACCCCCCTCGAAGCCGGCTGGGTTCCGACACCGTTCCCGGCCATCTTCGACGACGACTTCAGCGAGTACCGCGAGTGGCTGCCGGCTGCACGAGCGGGCTCGATCGGCGGATCGCTCTCCTCCGCCGACATCCACGACTACTACATGACCCCCTATGACCTCGGGCTGGGCAAGTCGGTCCGGTTCGATCATGAATTCCACGGCCGCGAGGCCCTCGAGGCCCACGCCGCGGCGCCGCCGCGGCGCAAGGTGACGCTGCTGTGGAACGCCGACGATGTCGCCTCGGTGGTCCGGTCGCAGCTCGAGCCCGGCGTCCCCGCCAAGTTCCTCGATTTCCCGAAGGCCCGCTACGGGCTCTTCCAGATGGACGAGGTGCGAAAGGACGACCGGGTCGTCGGGATCTCGACCGACGCCGGCTACGTCGCGTTCGACCAGCTGTACATGTCGCTGGCGACGCTCGACAACGAGGTCGGCGACGGCTCGGAGGTCGAGATCGTGTGGGGCGAGAATCCCATCTCTTCCAAGCCACAGGCCGACGCCGCGCATCGCCAAGTGCGCATCCGCGCGACCGTCGCGCCGGCTCCGTTCCACGACTTCGCCCGAACGGTCTACCGCGCCAACGACTGAGCGAGCATAGGGGGACGGATGCCGCGGCATCCGTCCCCCTTCCCCGTGCTTGCTCAGTCCTTGCGGTAGTTCTCCCGCGCGAACGACGAATAGGGTGCGGGGTACACGGTCGCGCGGATCTCGACCTGACGGTGCGGCTCGACGGCAGGCTTGGTGGAGACCGGATCCTCACCCCACACCACCACGACCTCGGTGCCGGGCTCGGAATGGTCTGCATCGATGCTGGCCAGCGAGACGAACACCTGCTCGCCGGTGATGTAGCCCGCGTCGTGGGAGATCCCGACTTCGGCCCCGTCGGCCAGGACTCGGTCAACCTGGTACACGCCGTACCGTGCCTTCGGGAAATCGATGTACTTGGCCGGCACGCCCGGCTCATAGAGCGAGCGCTGCGCGGCGGCGACGTCTTCGGGGTTCCACACCAGGGTGACCTTCGAGCGCAGCGGGCCTTTCGCATGCTGCTCGAGCGCGGAGCGGCCGATGAAGTCGTGGTCGAACGCGACGCTCCGCCCGTAGCCGAGGTCGTACGGCGTGAGGTAGTAGTCCTCGATGTCGTCCGAGACGAGGCTGCCGGCAAGGGATCCCGCGCGATTCGCGGGAAGCCACCGCAGGTAGTCGGCGCTCCCCTCGCCGGTGAAGATCGCGGGCAGCGGAGAGGGCACCCATGCCGATTCGAGGTTGGCCGACGAGTACGCCTTCGAGCCGACGAGCACGAGGCCGAACTCCTCACCCGAGGCGATCAGGGCATCGCGCACTCGCTCGCCCTCGGCCCACGGGCCGAACAGCTCGAAGCCGGGCTGGCCCGCCATCCCGTGACGCAGTGATCGCACCTGGAGTCCGTCGATCGTGAAGGTCGCCATGTGGAAGAACTTCGTCGGCGGAATCGGCGCTCCGGTCACCTTCTCCATCAGCGCGAGCGCGTGCGGTCCCTGGATCTCGTAGCGGTACAGTGCGGGATCCTCGCCCGGCGCCCGCATGAGGGAGTTGGCGTCGCGGGTGAAGGTGACGTCGTAGTCGCCCGTCTCTCCGATGAACTGCACCCAGTCGAGCACCATGAACCAGCCGACGAGGTCGAACGAGTCCTCGTCGAGATGGAACAGGATGGCGTCGCCGATCAGATAGCCCTCGTGGTTGACCGCGATGAACTGCTTGGCCCGGTCGACCGCGAAGTTCGCGAAGCTGTTCACCCCTGTGTCGGCGAGCAGCCTGAGGGCGTCGGGCCCGGAGATGAACAGGTCCGTCATGTGATGCGACTGATCCAGCAGCGCAACCGAGGTGCGCCAGGACAGCTGCTCGGACCGCCAGTTCGTGAACTCCGGAGTGACGGGGAAGATCGTCGGGCGCGACTGCGCGTTGCGCAGCAGCTCGACCGGGCTCCCGACCCTGGCGATCGCCTCTGCGACGGACTCGGTGGCGGGCATCAGGCGTTCACCGCTGCGGTGCGCCAGCCGCCGTGGTATTCGGTGCGGGCCGTGACGGCGTACGGCACCGGGCTGACCACGGCGCGGACGGCGAGCTGCTCGTGCGGTTCGACGGTGGTTTTGCGGGTGCCGCCGTCGGGTTCGCCCCACACCACGCGGACCTCGGCGCCGATCGGGACGTCGGCGTCGACGGTCGCCAGGGAGAGGCCGCGTTTCTCGTTCGCGGTGACGCCGGTGAACAGGGAGAGCCCGACGGTGTCGCCGTTCGCGTCGATCACGGCGTCGTAATTGGACGAGCCGTAGTTCGCGTTGGGCAGGTCGAAGACCTGGTAGCCGGTGCCGTCGCGGTCGATGGGGGTGGTCAGCAGCTTGGCGAGGTCTTCGTCGTTCCAGGCGAGCGTGACCTTCTTGCGCTGCGCAGCCGGGTCGATCTTCTCCAGCGCGTCACGACCGATGAAGTCGTGGTCGAACTTCACGAACGACCCGTAGCCCAGCTCCCACGGGTTCAGGTAGTAGTCCTCGATGTCCGCGGAGACGAACGAGCCGGCCAGGGCGTTGATCGCCTCGTAGCTGTTCGCGGGCAGCCATTCACGGTACGCGCGCTCCGCGTCGCTGGAGTAGATGGCAGGCAGCGGCGAGGGGATCCACCCCGACTCGAGGGTGTTCGAGGAGTATGCACGGGAACCGCACGGCTCGATGCCGAACTCGCGACCGGCCTCGAGGATCGCGTCGCGGATCTTCCCGTGCTGCTCGTAGGGGCCCCACAGCTCCAGACCCGGCGCACCGGCCATCCCGTGGCGCAGCGTGCGAACCTGCTCGCCCGCGATCGTCATCTCACCCATATGGAAGAAGCGCACCTTCTCCAATGCCCCGCCATTGAGCTTCTCGATGATCTGCCACGCATTCGGGCCCTGGATCTGGAACCGGTAGTACTCGCGGTCGACCGCGGCTCCGTACGGGCGCGACGGGGAACGATCGTCGTAGCGGACCTCGACGTCGTAGCCCCCGGTCTCGGCGTGGAACTGCAGCCAGTTCGCGCCCGGCGCGCGACCCACGTACACGTACTCGTCCTCACCCTCGTGGAACAGGATGCCGTCCCCGATCACACCGCCGTTGGACGCCGTCGGCACGAACTGCTTCGCCGTGTTCAGCGGAAAGTTCGCGAAACTGTTGATTCCCGTCTCGGACAGCAGCTTCAGCGCGTCCGGCCCCGACATGAAGAAGTTGACCATGTGGTGCGACTGGTCGAACAGGACCGCACTCTGGCGCCAGGACTTCTGCTCACGGCGCCAGTTGGTGAACTCGGCGGGAACCACCGGATAGATGTACGTCCCGAGCTGCGAGTTGCGCAGCAACTCCACCGCACTTCCGGCCTCATCCAGCACGTCCTGCAGATTCTCGGCCATGGGTGTTCCCTTCAACTTCGTCGTCGTGGTCCGACCACGATGCACCGGGAACGTCATTTCCCTATGTCCAGAGTGATTCGGGGTCTACAGGATTGTAACCAAAATCTTGACCATTGCGCCAGGGGTGTGGTTCGCTGGCATCACCGATCGGACAGGAGCACCGCGTGGCCGACACAACACCCTCACTGCTGGTGGTGAGCGCCCACGCAGGTGACTTCGTCTGGCGCGCGGGCGGGGCGATCGCCGCGGCCACGATGCGCGGCGAGCGGGCGACGGTGGTGTGCGTCTCCTACGGCGAGCGCGGCGAGTCCGCGTCGCAGTGGCTGGCGGGCAAGGATCTGGCGCAGATCAAGGCGATCCGGCGCGGCGAGGCGGAGGCGGCGGCGGCCGCGCTGGGGGCCGAGATCCATTTCCTCGATGCCGGGGACTACCCGCTCGTCGAATCCACGGAAACGGTGCAGCAACTGATCGACGTGTTCCGTCGGACCCAGCCGACCGTCGTGCTGACCCATCCGCTGGCCGACCCCTACAACGGCGACCATCCCGCTGCGGCGCGGATGGCGCTGCAGGCGCGGGTGCTCGCGCAGGCGATCGGGGTGGCGAACGCCGACGGGTCATATCCGTCCACGGACGAGATCATCGGCGCGCCCCCGGTGTTCTTCTTCGAACCGCACCAGCCCGAGCAGTCCGACTTCAAGCCCAACGTCCTCCTCGACATCACCGCGGCTTTCCCGCTGAAGGAGAAGGCGATGCAGTGCCTGCCGGCGCAACAGCACATGTGGGAGTACTACACGTCGCTCGCGATCCGCCGGGGCGTGCAGGTCAAGCGCAATGCCGGACCCAACCTCGGCCTGCCCGTCGACACCCGCGGTGAGGCATACCAGCGGTACTACCCTCAGGTCACCGACGTGCTCGCATGAGCGGCAACGTGATCGTCACCGACATCCAGCGCGCCGACCCCGCCGTGGTCGATGCCCTGGCCGCCTTCGGTTCGGCGACGGTGCACGAGGCGATGGGCCGCGTCGGATACGCCGGTCCGAGAATCCGTCCCGTCCAGCAGGGCGCCGCGATCTCGGGCTCGGCGATCACCGTCTCCGCCGCGGCCGGCGACAACCTGATGGTGCATGCGGCGATCGAGCAGTCCCGGCCCGGCGACGTGATCGTCGTCGTCCCCGTGACCGACTCGCCCCACGGGTTCATCGGCGAGCTGATGGCCACTCAGATGCAGGTGCGCGGTGTCCGCGGGTATGTCACCTCCGGCGGCGTCCGCGACACCGCGGAGCTTCGCGCCATGGGCTTCCCGGTCTGGACCGCGTACGTCAGCGCACAGGGGACGGTCAAGGACACCGCCGGATCGGTGAATGTCCCCGTCGTCCTCGACGGTGTGCTCGTCCGCCCCGGCGACATCGTCGTCGCGGACGACGACGGCGTCACCGTCGTGCCGCGCCACCGCGCCGGGGACACGCTCGAGGCTGCCGACGCCCGCGCCGCCAGGGAGGCGGCCAACCGTGCGCGATACGCAGCCGGCGAGATCTCGATGGACCTCAATGACCTGCGACCGGTCCTCGCCGATCTCGGCATCACCGTTCGGGCCCAGACGGACGACGACCGTGACTGATCCGGTGCGCGACGGGATCCGGTGCATGCTGCTTCGCGGCGGCACCTCGAAGGGCGCATACTTCCTCGCCGAAGATCTGCCGTCGGATCCCGTCGAGCGCGATGACCTGATGCTGCGCATCATGGGCTCCCCCGACCCCGCGCAGATCGACGGGCTCGGCGGCGCACACCCGCTCACGAGCAAGGTCGCCATCGTGTCCCGATCCGAGCGACCCGACGTCGACATCGACTACCTGTTCCTGCAGATCGGCGTGGAATCGCCAACCGTGAGCGACGCGCAGACCTGCGGCAACCTGCTCGCCGGGGTCGGCCCGTTCGCCGTGGAGCGGGGCCTGGTCGCTCCCGCGGGTGAACGCACGACGGTGCGCATCCACCTCGTCAACACCGGCGACATCGCGACCGCGACCTTCCCGACTCCGGCCGGGCGCGTCGACTACACCGGGGACGCGTCGATCGACGGCGTGCCCGGTTCGGCCGCCCCCATCCGGATCGAGGTGAGCGGCGGTGGGCGCCTGCTTCCGACCGGGAACGTCGCCGACGAGGTCGACGGACACCGGGTCACGCTCGTCGAGAACGGCATGCCCGTCGTCCTGCTGCGCGCCGACGAATTCGGACTCACCGGCCAGGAGAGCCCGGCTGAGCTCGAGGGACGAGCCGAGCTGACGGCCGCGATCGAGGACATCCGGCTGGCCGCGGGTCCGCTCATGGGGCTCGGGGACGTCACCGAGGCGAGCGTGCCCAAGATGTTCCTCCTTTCCCCGCCTCGATCCGGCGGAGCCATCTCGACCCGGGCCTTCATCCCGTCCCGCGTCCACACCTCGATCGGCATGCTCATGGCCGCTTCGGTCGCCGCCGGCATCCGCATTCCCGGCTCGGTCGGCTGGGACATCGCCTCTCCCCCCGCGGGCGGCCCGGACGGCATCGAGCACCCGACCGGGACCTTCCCGGCGCGCGTCGCCGTCAGCCGCGACGACGACGGCACATGGACGGCCACCTCCTCCTCGCTCCGCACGGCCCGCAAGATCTTCGACGGCGTGGTGTTCCCGCGTCCGCCAGACAGGACTCCGAGATGACCGACTACACGTCGTTCGATGTCGCCCACATCGGCAACATCGAACTGCTCACCCCGAGGTTCGAGAAGAGCCTGTGGTTCTTCCGCGATCTGCTCGCCATGCGCGTGGTGGCAGAGCGCGGCGACTCCGCCTACCTGCGCACGTGGGACGAGTACCAGCGCTACACGATCAAACTGACCGCCTCGGCCGATGCGGGGGTGGGTCGCACGACCTTCCGCACCACCAGCCAGGAGGCGCTGGAGCGGCGGGTCGCGGCGATCGACGGGTTTGGACTCGGCGAGGGCTGGGCCGACGGCGAGGAGGGCACCGGGCCGACGTATCTCTTCCGCGACCCCGACGGCCACGCGATGGGCGTGTACTACGAGACCGAGCGGTATGTCGCGACGGATGACAAGCCGGCGCTGAAGAATCAGGCATCCGCATTCCCCGGTCGCGGCGTCAACGCGCGCCGCCTCGACCACATCAACTACCTCGCCAAGGACGTCGTCGCCAACGGCGAGTTCATCGCGAAGGCGCTGGGCGGTCGAGAGAGCGAGCGCATCGCCCTGGATGCCGGCGGCTACGCCGCGTGGTGGTTCCACTTCAACAACAAGTCCTACGACGTGGTCTACTCCGATGACTGGACCAAGCACGGCAATCGCCTGCACCACATCGCCTTCGCACCGGACACCCGCGAAGACATCCTGAAAGCCGCCGACATCTTCCTCGAGAACGGCATCCACATCGAGTCCGGACCCCACAAGCACGCGATCAACCAGACCTTCTTCCTCTACGTCTGGGAGCCAGGGGGCAACCGCATCGAGTTCGCCAATGCCGGCGCACGCCTGCTGCTGGACCCCGACTCCCCGGTCGTGGAGTGGAGTCAGGAAGAGCGCAAGAAGGGACAGGCGTGGGGCATGAAGACCACCGAGAGCTTCCACACCTACGGCACACCCGTCGTTGCAGACGACGAGCAGACCGCCCGCCCGCGCTGATGAGCGGCCGAACGACATTCCCACCCGCAGCTCCACCCGAACAGAAAGGTGTGTCGCATGAGTGACACCGTCAGCACGACCAGCGAGGTCCGCACGGGCCTGTACATCGGAGGGGAGGAGCGTCATACCGATGCGACGCTCGACATCCCCGACCCCGCCAAGCCAGGCGTGATCGTCGGCCGCGCCGCAGCCGCCTCGCCCCAGCACGTCGACGACGCGATCGCCGCCGCGAAGGGCGCGTTCGGCTCGTGGTCGGCGCTGAGCGCCACCGATCGTGCCGCGCAGATGGCCCAGGCGATCGCCGGCATCGCGGACGATCGCGACGAGGATGCCGCGATCCTGTCGCAGGAGAACGGCAAGATCCGCTTCGAGTCATGGATCGACGCCCTCGTCTTCGAGATCCGCTGGAACCTCGCCCTGATGATCGCCGACGAGGTCGATACGGGCAAGGTGCTCCCCGTCGTCCCCGGCATCCCGGTCGAGACCACCGTCGCCTACCAGCCGCTCGGCGTCGTCACCATCATCGTGCCGTTCAACTGGCCCATCGCCATCCTGGGCGCCGCGCTGCCCCACGCGCTTCTGGCCGGGAACACCGTCATCGTCAAGCCGCCGCCCTCGGCGCCGCTGGCGACCACCCGCGTGGTGCAGCGTCTCGCCGAGAAGCTGCCTGCGGGGGTGCTGAACGTCGTCACCGGCAAGGACGCCGACATGGCCGCCCTCATCTCGGGCGAGGACATCGCCAAGGTCTGCTTCACCGGCTCGGTGGGCGGCGGCAAGCGCATCATGGAGATGGCGTCGAAATCGCTGACCCGCGTGACCCTCGAGCTCGGCGGCAACGATGCGGCGATCTTCCTCGAGGACGCGATCCTCGACGACGCGCACCTGGACCGCATCTACGCCGCAGTGTTCGACACCACAGGCCAGATCTGCATGAACGCGAAGCGCCTGTACGTGCACCGGTCGCGCCTCGACGAGGTCGTCGACGGCATCTCGGCACGTCTGGACAAGGCCGTGATCGGCTACGGCCTCGACGAGGGCACCACGATGGGGCCGCTGCACTCCCCCGTGCAGAAGGCGTTCGTCGCCGAGATCATCGAGGAGGCGAAGGACTCAGGAGCCGACGTGCGCGAGTTCGGCGAGCTTCCCGGTGGCGACCTCGCAGGCGGCAACTTCCTGCGTCCCGCGATCGTGATCGACCCGGCCCCGACCCTGCGCGTCGTGACGCAGGAGCAGTTCGGTCCGGTCATCCCGATCATCCCGTTCGATTCGGAGGACGAGGCGATCGCCGCGGCCAACGACACGTGGGGTGGCCTGTGCGGCTCGGTGTGGACCTCGGATGTCGAGGCGGCCAACCGCGTCGGCGGGAAGCTGGTCTGCGGCTACGTCTGGGTCAACGATCACGGCGCGACCCGCCTCGACCTGCGCGCGCCGTTCGGCGGCATGAAGCAGTCCGGCTTCGGACGCGAGCAGGGTATCGAAGGCATCCGCGCGTTCCAGGACACCCGCTCGATCGCGCACATCGACGCCGACGCGCTCGCCGAACAGGCGCACTGACATCACCGCTGCCATCGACGACGCAGGCGCGACGACCGAGAGGTCGTCGCGCCTGCTGCTCGCGGTGGCGGTGCTGCTCATCGCGCTCAACCTCCGCCCGACGATCACCGGGGTGGGACCGCTCCTCTCGCAGATCTCGGCGACACTGGGCACCACCGAGGCCGCACTGGGCGCGCTGGCGGCGGTGCCGCTGATCGCGTTCGCGGTCATCTCGCCCCTCGCGCACGGGCTGAGCGCGCGGTTCGGCATTCCGCGCACTGTGCTGTGCTCGCTGCTCCTGCTCGGGGTGGGCACGATCGTGCGCTCCGTGCCGGGTTCGGCCGCCAACCTGTGGGTCGGAACGGCCCTGCTCGGCGCGTCCATCGCCATCGTGAACGTACTGATGCCGGCGGTCATCAAACGCGACTTCCCCGACCGGGTGCCGGTCATGACGGCGGTGTTCACCGCGTGCCTGTCCGGGATGGGCGCAGTCGCCTCGGGCGTCGTCGTGCCCATCTCGCACATCCAGGTGAACGGCGTCCCCCTCGGGTGGCAGGCGGCACTCTTGTGGACCGGCGCGCTGCTGCCCTTCGCCCTCGTGGCCTGGGCGCTGTCGATGCGCAGGCAGCCGCGACACGAGAAGCCCTCCGAACGGGGCCGCGCCAGCGGGATCTGGCGCGACCGGCTGGCGTGGCAGGTGCTCCTGTACATGGGCCTGCAGTCGATGACGTTCTACATGCTGGTCACCTGGTTCGCGCCCATCGCGCAATCGCTCGGGCGCAGCGAGGTCGTCGCCGGCTTCGACGTGATGATCTATCAGATCTTCTGCTTCGGCGGTTCGCTCATCGTGCCGCTCGTGCTGCGCGGCCGGTTCGGCCGCTTCGCCGCCGCCGCCGTCCCCGCGCTCACGCTCGTCGGGATCGCGGGGCTCATCGTCCTTCCCCAGCTGTTCACCGTCTGGGCCGTCGTCTGCGGCATCGGCTGCGGAGCGGCGCTGGGCATGTCGCTGAGCCTCTTCAGCCTCCGCGCCCGCACCCACCAGGCCGCGGGCGCGCTGTCGGGAATGGCCCAGTCAGGGGGCTACCTGATCGCCGCCACCGGTCCGATCCTGTTCGGCGCGCTCGTGACGCTCACCGGCGGCTGGCTGGCTTCCCTGGTCCTGGTCGCCCTCGTGCTCGCCGGTCAGCTCCTGACCGGACTGTTCGTCGGTCGCGACCGCTTCGTGCTCGAGCAGCGCTGAGCCTCTCTTCGGCTCAGAGCGGGTACTGTCCCGGCTCGCGGCGCATCGTGATCCAGCGGGTGTCGGTGAACGCATCGATGTTGGCCTCCGCTCCGCCGTGACGAGAGCCGGTGCCCGACGAGCCGGTGCCGCCGAACGGCGTGTTCGCCTCGTCGTTCACGGTCTGGTCGTTGATGTGCACGATCCCGGTGGGGATGCGCTGCGCCATCCCGAGCCCCGCGAAGACGTCGGCGGTGACGATGCCGAGCGAGAGTCCGTAGTCGGTGTCGGAGGCCAGCGCCACGGCCTCGTCGTCGGTCGAGAACGACACGACGGATGCCACGGGGCCGAACACCTCGTCGCAGTATGCTGCGGCATCCTTCGGCGTGTTGGCCAGCACGGTCGGCCGGTAGAACAGCTGGTCGTACGTGCCGCCGGCGCGCAGCTCGGCGCCCTGGGCGATCGCGTCCTGCACGAGCGTGTGCACGCGGTCGCGCTGGACCTCGTCGATGAGCGGTCCGAGGTGGACCTGTCCTGCCGCGGGGTCGCCGACGTGCATCGAGTCGGCCTTCGCCGCCAGCTTGGCGACGTACTCGTCGAACACCGACTCGTGCACGATGTGCCGGCCGACGGTCATGCAGATCTGACCCTGGTGCAGGAACGACCCCCAGGTGGCCAGGTTGACGGCCTTGTCGATGTCGGCGTCGGCGCGGATGATGTAGGCCGAGTTGCCGCCGAGCTCCAGGTGGGCGCGGGTGAGGTGCCGCCCCGCGATCTCGCCGACCGCGCGGCCGGCGCGGGTCGAGCCGGTGAAGGCGACGACGCGCACGTTCGGGTCGGCGACGATCGCCTCGCCGACGTCGGCGCCGCCGGGGACGAGCTGCAGGAGGCCCGCGGGAAGGCCCGCCTCCTCGAAGACGCGCACCATCGACACACCGCCGGTGATGACCGTGCGGGGGTCGGGCTTGAGCAGCACGGCGTTGCCCAGTGCCAGCGCCGGCGCCACCGCGCGGATGCCGAGGATCAGCGGCACGTTGAACGGCGAGATCACGCCGACGACGCCGACCGGGACCTGCTGGGCGAGCGAGAGACGCGGCTCCTCGCTGGAGAGGATCGACCCGAGTGGCGCGGAGGGCAGAGCGGATGCCTCGTAGCATTCGGCGGCGGTGACATGCAGCGCGAATCCCGCAAGCGGCGGGATCGCGCCGACCTCTCGGATGTTCCAGCCGCCGATCTCGTCGGCGTACTGCTCCCACAGCTGACCGGCTTTGCGCAGCACGGCGGCGCGGGCGGGGTGCGCAAGCGCCGCCCAGGCCTTCTGCGCGCGGGCTGCCCCCTCCGCCGCACGCGCGACATCGGCAGGGTCTGCGAGCCCGACCATCGCGAGCGTTTCGCCGGTGGCCGGCTCGATCGAGGGGATCTCGCCGCCACCCCCTGACACCCATTCGCCGTCGATGTAGATCTTGCCGGCGAAGACTTCCGGGTCGATCAGGGTGTCTGTAGCGGTCAAGACGGTGCTCATGGTGACTCCTTCGTCGGGTGATGCGGGATCAAGAGGGGTGATTGCGGGAGAGCCGCTGCGCCCGGCGGCCGATCGTGCTCGAAGACCAGCCGCGCTGGATGACGCGCATCGCATCGTCGGCGAGCTCACCTCCATCGTCATACGGCGCACGCCAGATCGCCAGCATGTCCGATGCCGGTTCGGACAGGATGCTGCGCGAGAACGCCTCGATGCCCCAGCGGCCCTCGTAGCCGGACTCCAGCGCCGCGCGCACGATGCCCGCGATGTCCAGGGCGCCGGTGCTGAGCATCCCACGGCCGGACTGACCGAGTTCGAGGTAGGCGAGCCTGGGCAGGGCGAGCCGGACAGCCTCGTCGATGTCGGCCTCTTCGATCGCCATGTGGAACGTGTCGAGATGGATGCGCAGATGCTCGGACCCGCTCGACATCGCGAACGCCATGGCCTGCGCTGCGGTGTTCAGCAGCGAGGTCTCGTACCGGTTCAGCACCTCGAAGGTCATCGCGACGCCGTGTTCGTGAGCGTAGTCTGCGATCGCACCGACCTCTCGAGCGGATCGGTCCACGGCCTCGCGAGAGGTCGGACCGCGCGGCGGTCCGAATGGCCCGTACGGCACGCCGTTCATCTGGTCGCCACCCAGTGCAGCGGTGAGATCCACGATGCTGCGCAGCAGCGCCGCTCCGGCGGCACGTTCACCGGCGTCGGCGGACGAGACGTCCGCTCCCGCGGACTGCCCCCCGGCGATCGTGATCGGCGCGAGGCCACGCTCCTCGAGGTGGCGGCGGAGCCGACCGGCGTCGATGGATGCCGGGTCCAGCGGCGGCAGCACCACCCGCGTGAATCCGGCTGCGGCCATCGCGTCCAGCGCGTCGGTGAATGCCGCGCCCGTGGCATCCGCTGCGAAGACGTTGAGGTGACACGCCACATCCAGCGTGTTCCGCGCCTGCGTGTCGACGGTCATGCGCTCATTCCTCCCGGCCCTCAGAAGGTGGGCAGGTCGAGACGCTTCTTGAAGGACGAGTAGCCGTCGTCGACGTGGACGACGGTCCCGTTGATGACATTCGATTCGTCGGAGGCCAGGAAGGCCACGACGTTCGCGATCTCCTCCGGCTCGGTCATCACGTTGCGCATCTGCTCGGACGCGAACGTCGTCTTCAGTTCGTCGCTGAACTGGTTGATGATGGCCGTCCCGACGCGGCCCGGCGTGATCGCCACGGCGCGGACGCCGAACTCCGCCAGCTCGTAGGCCGCCGAGCGGGTGAACGAGATGACGGCGGCTTTGGCCGCGCTGTAGGTGAAGGCGAGTTCCGCAGCCTGCTCGCCGTAGATCGACGAGGTGCTGATGATGACGCCGCCCGTGCCCTGGTCGCGGAACTGGCGTCCCGCAGCGAGGATCCCGTAGTAGACGCCGTCCTGGTCGATCCGGATCATCGGCGCGTAGTCCACGTCCGGGTCGTGATCCAGGAGCGGCCGTCCACCGGCGATCCCGGCGTTGTTGAAGATGACGTCGAGCCTGCCGAAGACCTCGACGGCGCGTGCGACGGCGGCCTCCACCTCTGCGAAGACGGCGACGTTGACGCCGACCGCTGCGACGTTGCCCTGGAATCCCTCGCCGGCGATGTCATCGGCGGCGGCCTGGGCCTGGTCGAAGTTGATGTCGGCGATCAGGACCTTGGCGCCCTCGCGGACGAATTTGCGCACCGTGGCCAGACCGATTCCGCTTGCTCCGCCGGTGATGAGCGCGACTTTGCCGTCGAGACGCATGGGTGTTCCTTTTCCTCGGATGTCAGGGTGAAGTGAAGGGTGCGGGAGCGGATGCCGCAGCAGCCGCCCCCGCGGATCGTGCTGGTGGTTGTCAGAGCTTGTCGGACGGGGTGGTGTCGGCCGCGTTGTCCTTCGTGACGAGCGTCACATCGACGTCGACGAAGTTCTCCGCGGGCATCGTGCCGTCCTCCTGGTAGGCCTGGACATCGGCGATCAGCATGTCCAGAACCTTCGGCCACGGCTGATCGATCGTGGCCAGCATGTTGCCTCCCGCCTGGATCGCCGCCAGCGTCTCCGAGAGCGCGTCGACACCGGTCACGGGTGCCGTCGATCCCCCTTCCGACAGTCCCTGTGCGGCGCCGAGCGCAGCGTCGTCCCAACCGGCCCAGACCGCGTCGAGACCGTCCGGGTTGGCGGAGAGGTAGTCCGCGACGAAGTTCAGCGCCTCGGTGCGGCCGGTGGCCGGGTTGGTCACCTGCTGCGGCGCGCCGCTGACCACGGTGGCGCCGGCTGCTTCGAAGGCCTTCACCGCGAGTGCGGAGCGGAAGCGGATGCCGGCGTGCGGGTCGTGACCGATCACCATGATGGTCTTCCCGTCCAACCCTCCGATCGTCTGATCGATGTCCTCCACAGTGTCGTCCACGATCTGCTGCTGGTTGGTCGTGATGTTGGTCACGAAGGCGTCCGTCGCCTCGGTACCGGCATCCATTGCGAAGATCGGGATCTCGGCGTCCTTGGCCGCTGTGACGATCGACCCGATCGAGGAGACGTCGGTGTATCCGTCGAGGATGACGTCGGCGCCCTGGCCGATCGCACTCTCGACCGCCGGGTTCATCTTCTGGAAGTCGAAGTCGCCCTGGATCATGGTCAGATCCCAGCCGAGTTCGTCAGCCTTCGCGGTGACGGCTTTGACCCACCACGCCCCGACCGGCGTCTGGTTCCCTGAGGTGAAGGCGATGACTTTGAACGGCTCGTCGCCGCCGCCGCTGTCGCCCGAGCTCGATCCCGAGCTCGATCCGGAGCAGCCCGCCAGTGTCAGGGCCGCTGCCACGGCGACGGCCGCCGCGATTGTGAACTTGGTACGCATGTATCCACTCCTTCGTTGTAACTGCGCTTCTTGCTTCTGGGTGCCTTGCGGAACGGGAGTCCGCAGGGTGTCCTCCGGAGCCGATATCGCTATCGCTCCTTGGTCTTCAGGCCGGAAAGGACGACGGCCAGGATGATGATGATGCCGGTCACGACCTGCTGGACGTAGGCATTCACGCCCAGGATGTTCAGGCCGTTGCTCATGACGCCGATGATGGCCACGCCGATCATGGTTCCGCCGAGGTTGGCGGCGCCGGAGCGGATGACGGTCATGCCGAGGAAGACCGCTGCGACGGAGAACAGCGTGTTGTCGCCGCCCTGCTCGGCCGCCGCGCTGCCGAGGCGCGCGGCCAGCAGGATGCCGCCGATCGCGGAGATGAAGCCGGCCATGGTGAAGGCGAGCAGCCGCGCCCAGCGCACATTCACACCCGACAGCCGGGCCACCTCCTCGTTGCCCCCGATCGCGTGCAGGCGTCGCCCGAGGGTCGTGAAGCGCAGGAGCGCCCAGATCAGCACCGAGATCGCGACCGCGAAGTACACCGGCAGGGGGACGTTCAAGAATTTGCCCTGCCCGAGCTCGTTGAACTCGGGCGGCATCCCGAACACCGTCGTGCCGCCCGTGACGATGTACGCGAGGCCGATCACCGAGGTCATCGTCGCGAGCGTCGCGATGAACGCGGACAGATGCAGGTACGCGATGAGCACGCCGTTGACGAGTCCGACCAGCAGCCCGACCGCGAGGCCCGCGAGGATCGCGATCGGCATCGAGTTCTCGCCGAGCAGCATCACCGAGGTGACCGCACCGGCCAAGCTCGAAGTCGCACCCACCGACAGGTCGAAGTCACCCACGACCATCACGATCGTCTGGGCCCCGGCGATGATCGCCAGGATCGAGATCTGATAGAGGATGTTGCGGATGTTCACGAACGACAGGAAGGTGTCGGGGCGCATCGCGAAGAAGAACAGGATGAGCAGGATCAACGCCACGATCGTGCCGCTCTGGATCAGCACGCGACCGGCTGAGCGAGACCGCTGGACCATGATGGTTCCGGTCCGGGTCGGCTCCTTCTGAATCGTCATGATGTGGACCTTCCGTACGCGTAGGAGAGGAGGAGCTCGTCGTCGGCGCCCTCGGCGGGGACGTCGCCCGAGATCGAGCCCTCGTGCATGATGAGGATGCGATCGCACATGCCGATGAGCTCCGGCAGCTCCGAGCTGACGGCGATCACCGTGGTCCCGGTGGCGGCGAGCTCGCGGATGAGCCGGTAGATCTCGGCCTTCGTTCCGACGTCGATCCCCCTGGTCGGCTCGTCCATGAGCAGGACCTTCGGACGGCGGGCGAGCATCTTGGCCAGGACCACCTTCTGCTGGTTGCCGCCGGAGAGCTCTCCGACGTTCTGGCGGGGGCTGCGCGCCTTGATCTGGAGGTCGCCGATGCCGCGCTTGGCGATCTCGGCGATGCGCCGGCCCGACACGAACCCGCCGCGGCTGACCGACGGGATGTTCGCGAGGGCGATGTTGTCCTGGATGGAGGAGCCCAGCAGCACGCCCTGACTGCGTCGCTCTTCGGGAACGAGTGCGACGCCGGCCTCCAGCATCCGACCGACCGCCGAGCGACGCGAGACCTCCACTCCGTCGACCGTGACGGTGCCCGACTTGGACTGCTGCGCACCCGCGAGGATCCGCAGCAGCTCACTGCGGCCGGAGCCGGCGAGGCCTCCGATCCCGAGCACCTCGCCGTTGTAGGCGGTGAACGAGACGTTCGTGACGCGCCGCCCCTCCAGCGAGTCGACCACGAGGGCGACCTCCGACGAGGTCACTCCCCGCTCGGGGTAGAGCGAGTCGGCGTTTCGTCCGACCATCGTCGAGATGACCTCGTTGATCGTGGTGCCGGAGACGTCCCTCGTGATGATCGTCTCGCCGTTGCGCATGATCGTCAGGCGATCGCAGAGCTCGAAGACCTCCTCCAGGCGGTGCGAGACATAGACGATCGCCACCCCCTCGTCACGCAGCGACCGCAGAACCGTGAAGACCTCGCGGATCTCGGTGTCGGTGAGCGAGGCCGTCGGCTCGTCGAGGATCAGGACGCGTGCGTCGGTGGCCAGCGCGCGGGCCACGGCGACCATCGTCTGCTGCACCGGCGAGAGGTCGCCGGCGAGCTTGCGCATGGAGATTTTCTGATTGAGTCTCTCGAGCTGCTCGCGCGCACGGCGGCGCAGCGCCCGGCCATCGACGATGCCGAATCGACTCGGCAGCTGTTCGCCCAGCAGGACGTTCTCCGCGACCGAGGTCGTGGGCACGATGGACAGCTCCTGATAGAGCGCGACGATGCCCTCCTTGTGCGCCGCGCGCACGTTGGCGAACTCGACGTCCTGCCCGCTGCGCCGGATCGTCCCGGAGTCCGGCGAGTACAGACCCGTCATCACCTTGATCAGCGTCGACTTGCCGGCGCCGTTCTCACCGAGGAGCGCATGGATCTCACCGGGTCGGACCGAGAGCTGCACTCCTTTGAGCGCATGGACGCCGTCGAAGCTCTTGACGATGTCGACGGCCTGGAGCGCGGGAACTCCGGTCGTCACCGGGTCGCTGCCGATGACCGTCACGACGTGCTCCCGGAGTCCGTGATGTCGTTGCAGCGGATGACGACCTTCGGGTACCGACCGCTGATGTGCATGTCGAACGCCTCGGTCGCGTCCTCCAGGTCGAACACCGACTGGGTGAGCTCGTCGAGATCGAGGTACGGCAGGATCTGCAGGGCGCGCGGGAATGCGTACGGTGAGACGAACACCCCGGTCAGCGTGAGCTCCTTGAGGTACAGGAAATCGGAGAGGTTCAGCGGCATCTCGAAGTCGTGCGGATACATCGCCCCGTAGATCACCGTCGCACCCTTCGCCGCGATCTCCAGGAGTCCGCGCACGGCCCGGGGCGAGCCGGATGCGTCGATGACGACGTCGAACCCCTGCCCCCGGGTGATCTCGTCCGCGCGTCGGTACTGGTCCTCGGAGATCGGATCGATGACCTCGTCCGCCCCGTGTCTCAGCGCCATCTCACGTCGCTCGGCGATCGGCTCGATCAGCGTGAGCGATGTCGCCCCGTGCATCCTCATGACCTGCAGGGCGAGCTGCCCGATCGGCCCGCCACCGCAGATCGCGACGCGGTCGCCGACCTGGATGTCGGTCTTGTCGGCGATGCGCACGGCGACCGAGGTCGGCTCGAGGAGGCACCCGTGCAGCAGTGAGACGTCGTCGGGCAGACGGTAGACCTGCGATTCGTGCCAGGTGACCGTCTCTGCCATCCCCGGGCGGTTGTAGTCCTGGATGTGTTCGCAGAACTGCTGCGTCCCGGCCCGGCACGGCGTGCACGTGCCGCAGAAGCGGAGGAAGTTGCCGGCGACGCGATCGCCGACCTGCAGACCGTTGCGATGGGCCTTCTCGCCGAGGGCTTCGACGACGCCCGACAGCTCATGCCCGAGCCCGATCGGCACGTCGGTGCCGAAGAACCCCTCCGCGAGGTGCGGATCCGAGCCGCAGATCGCCGAGTACGCAACGCGGATGCGCACGTCCTCTGGCCCGAGCGGCTGATCGGGGAAGTCGACCACACCGATCTGTCCGCGCGCGGTCGCATCGGGATCGCGCAGGCTGCCGATCCTGGTGACGGCGACTGTTCTCATTCGTCTCTCCGTTGAGCGAGTGTGCGAGGGGAGGGCCGGTCAGCCGCCGGCGGCGATGACGCGGCGAGTGGCGGCGATGGTGGCGGACAGTCCGTAGCCGTGCTTGTCGCGCAGCTGCTCGTCCTCGCCGAACCCGGCGTACACCTGCGGGATGCCGAGACGCTCGAAGGCGGTGAGATGGATGCCGCGATCCGCGACGACGTCCGCGATGCGCGACGCGAGCCCGCCGTAGGCGAGGTGATCCTCGAGGACCACGAACCGCCCGCCCGTCTGGTCCGCGCACTGCGCGATCAGGTCCGCATCGATCGGCTTGAGGGTGAACATGTCCACCACGCGCACGTCGAACCCGTCCTTCTCGAGCTCGGCAGCCGCTTCCAGCGCCTGGGCGACGACCGTGCCGTGCGTGAAGATCGTGGCATCCGACCCCTGCCGGGCGATGATGCCCTTGCCGATGCGGACGTCGTGCTGACCGGGCTCGTAGAGGATCATGTCCTTCTTGCCTACGGCGAGGCGGATGTAGATGGGGCCCGCCATCGACATCGACTGCCGGAGGATCTCACCGACCATGAGGGGGTCTCCGATCGAGGTCACCGTCATGTTCGTCAGGGCGCACATCAGCGCGAGGTCCTCGACGGCGTAGTGGGTCGAGCCGCCGTTGCCGACGAGCCCGCCGTGGGTGCCGATGATCTTGACCGGCAGGTTCGGATAGCAGACGTCGCTGCGAACCTGCTCGAGTGCCCGCATGGAAAGGAACGGCAGCATGCCCGAGACGACGGGGATGTTGCCGTCGTAGGCCAAGCCGGCGGCGATGCCGACGCTGACCTGTTCGGCCAGCCCCACATCGAGGAATCGGTCGGGGCACTTGTCGCGGAATTCCACGAGCGTCGCGCCGATGTCGGGGGTGATGACCCAAAGGTTCTCGTGCTCCTCGCCGAGTTCGGCGAGCGTCGATCCGATGACGGAACGGGCGGAGAGCATCTCTCCGAAGGTGAAGGTGACGGGCATCAGACGGACTCTCTCTCGCGGGATGCCTGCAACGCGGTCATCGCGCGCTCCAGGTCTGCGGCGCCGAGTGATCCGGCGTGCCAGGCGAGGTTGTGCTCCATGAAGTCCACGCCCTTGCCCTTGACGGTCTCGCAGATCACGACGGTCGGACGCTCGGCGCTCGTCGGCGGCAGCGCGTCGATCGCCCCGACCAGCTGGGCCATGTCGTGGCCGTCGATGTGCACGACGTTCCAGCCGAATGCCGCCCATTTGTCCGGATAGGGTTCGAACACGACACGCTCTTCGGCGAAGCTCGTCATCATCTGCCGGTTGCGGTCGACGAACGCGACCAGGTTTCCGAGCTCGTTGCTGCGCGCGGCCATGGCGGCTTCCCACACCGACCCCTCGCCGGTCTCGCCGTCGCCGAGCAGGCACACGACGCGGTGCGACTCGCCGCGGCCGCGGGCACTCAGTGCCATCCCCACCGCGATCGGAAGGCCGTGACCGAGCGAGCCCGTCGAGCATTCGACACCGGGCAGCTGCACCTTGCAGGGGTGCATGCCGTAGGCGCTGTCGAGCTGGCCGTAGGTGTCGACGATCCCCTCGTACGAGAAGAAGCCGCGCATCGACATGGCGATGTACATGCACACGGCCGCGTGGCCTTTGCTCAGGACGAAGCGGTCGCGCGTCGGGTTGCGCAGATCGGTCGGGTCGACGTGCAGTCCGTAGTGGTACAGCGCGGTGAAGATGTCGGCAGCAGACAGATCGCCGCCGATGTGCACCGCTCCCTCGTACGTCCCGCACAGGTGAAGCAGCTTCGAACGCAGCTCGAACGCCAGGTCTTCCAGCTCTTGGACGGAGTGCGGATCGTCGCTCGTCTGCAGGCTCGTCTCGCCCATCACATGCCTCCTCGTCATCGATTCGCGTCGACGAGACACCGGCACCGGGCCGTCTTCATCGACGTTCGCTTGTGGTCTCGGCCCTGTCTTCGGACCTCGACGAGGCGACAGTAACACGGTGTGATTTACAAGTAAACAGGCTTGTACGTAAACTTGTTTGAGTGCGCAATCGCTCCCTGACTAGACTCGCCACACGGATCAGCTCGTGATCCGGCACTGGAGGGGAGTGCTGTTGACAGGCGAGCTGGACGAGCCGGTCGGCCCCGTCTTCGTCGACGCGGCGGAGGTCGTGACCACCCCGCTGGGCGATGTCGTGGACAGCGAGAACTTCACGCCTCGCCTGCTGCACCTCATCTCGAACGCGCTGGTCTGGCGTGAATCGCGCCTCCTGCGGGACGCCTTCAACCTGGGCACGAACGACTGGCGGGTCATCTCGGCGATCTCGATCCGACCGGGGGCGACCTCCACCGAGATCTCGGAATTCGTCGCGATGAACAAGGCGATCGTCTCCAAGAGCGTCAACACCCTCATCGCGCGCGAGCTCATCGTGCCGGCCGACGGCAGACGCGGATCGCGCCACCTCTACCTGACCCGCGCCGGCGCGGACATGCACGACCGGATGAAGCCGATCTCGATGCAGGGCCAGGAGATCGTGCTGGGCGACCTCAGCCCCGAGGAGATCGAGCAGCTCAACCGTCTGCTCATGCGGCTGCTCCAGCGGACACCCGAACTGTCGCCCGGATCGGTGCCGACCGCAGCGGGCGTCGTCGAGGGCTGAACCCCGATCCGTCCGCGCAGCGGAACCCTCGCGATGGCCGCGACGTCGCACACTCGCAATGTACCTCTGGACATTCCCTATGTACATAGGTATTGTCGAACTGGCGGCGCAACGATGCCCGTCGTGCAGCGGAAAGGACCTCGATCGGTGTCGAAGACAACGCACGTCATGGCCAACCCTCGGGCAGCAGTCGAACTGGTGCAGGACTACTCGCTGGAGATGACCGGCAAGGACGTGCCGGCGCTGATGGAAGCCAAGGACAGCATTCCGGCGGGCACCAGGATCAATGTCACCTTCCTCGGCAACGAGGATCTCGAGATGCGGGTCTCCGCGGCGAAGGCCGTCCGCGAGATGGGGTTCATCCCGGTTCCGCACATCTCAGCCCGCCGGCTCTCCTCCCGCCAGCAGCTCGAGGAATTCCTCTCCCGCCTGCAGGATGTCGGCGCGACTGACAGCGTCTTCGTCGTCGGCGGAGACCCGGCCACCCCCGAGGGCCCGTACGAGGGCGCGTTCGACGTGATCCACACCGGTCTGCTCCTGGACTACGGCGTGAAGGACGTGAGCATCGCGGGCTACCCGGAGGGTCACCCCGACATCGCCGACGACGTGCTGTGGCGCTCGCTGGACGAGAAGGTCCATTCGCTGGCGCAGCAGAAGCTGCACACCACGGTCCTCACGCAGTTCGCGTTCGACACCGATCCCGTGGTGGCGTGGATCGACGAGGTCCGCGGACGCGGCATCCACGGCACCATCCGCATCGGCACGCCCGGGCCCGCCGGCATCAAGCGGCTGCTCGGGTTCGCCCGTCGCTTCGGCATCGGCGCAAACGCGATGATCGTCAAGAAGTACGGCTTCTCGCTCACCAACCTGATGGGCACCGCAGGACCCGACATCTTCGTGGGCGACCTGGCGTCCCTGCTGGCTTCGGACGCATCCGTCTCAGAGGGCACCGAAGTGGCGGCACCTGCATCCGGCCCGACCACCGGCCCCGTGAAGCTGCACTTCTACACATTCGGCGGGCTGCTGGCGACCGCCGACTGGGCTCGTGAGTTCACCCGCACCCACTCCTGACAGGCTTTACCCATGACTGTGCACAACGAAGCTCTGCGCGACCACGCCTGCCTCATCGTCCACGGGCCCGACCGGCCCGGCATCGTAGCGGCGGTGACCGCGCTGGTCACCCGCAATCACGGGAACATCCTGTCGCTGGATCAGTACTCCGAGAACGCGGATGGCGGCGCGTTCTTCCAGCGCGTGGTGTTCCAGCGGGCCGACCTCACTGCCGCCATCCCCGAGATCGAGGCCGACCTCGCCGCCACCCTCGACGAATTCGGCATGCAGTGGTCGCTGACCGATCAGTCGGTCCCGAAGCGGATGGCGATCCTCGCCTCCACGTCCGACCACTGCCTGCTCGAACTGCTCTGGCGGCACCGCCGCGGAGAACTCCCGGTGACGATCCCGATGGTGATCTCCAACCACACCAACACCGCCGACGACGTCAGGGCCTTCGGCATCCCGTTCTTCCATGTCCCCTCGCAGGGCCCGGACAAATCCGACGCCGAAGCGAAGATCCTCGAGCTGCTCACCGGCAACGTCGACTTCATCGTCCTCGCCCGCTACATGCAGATCATCTCCGAAGACTTCCTCGACGCCGTCGGGGTGCCTGTCATCAACATCCATCACTCCTTCCTGCCCGCCTTCATCGGCGCCGCGCCGTACCGCAAAGCCAAGGAACGCGGCGTGAAACTCATCGGCGCCACCTCGCACTACGTGACGAAAGAACTCGACGAGGGCCCCATCATCGAGCAGGACGTCGCCCGCGTGAACCACGCGATGACCGCAGCCGACCTGCAAGCCCGCGGCGCCTACGTGGAACGCGCAGTCCTGTCCCGCGCCGTGCAGTGGCACGCCGAAGACCGCGTCATCCGGCACGGCAACCAGACCATCGTCTTCACCGACCGACCCTGAAACCACCCACGCCTCACCCTGAGGCGCGCACCGAACAGAGAGGTTCACCCCATGGCACCCAAGAATCTGCAGGAGGTCCTGGACGCGGCCGCGAGTCCCGTCGAGCTTCTGCGCAACTCGCAGATCGGCTCCTACATCTATCCGGTCGTCCCCGCGGACTTCCAGAACTGGATCAAGGAGCAGAAGGCCTGGCGCGACTCGGCGGTGCTGTACGACCAGTCCCACCACATGGACAACCTGTTCCTGCGCGGGTCCGACGCGATCAAGCTGATCTCGGACACGGCGATCAACTCGACATCGGTCTTCCCGGTCGACAAGGCGAAGCAGTACGTGCCGACCACCGCAGCCGGCCATGTGATCGGCGACGGCATCCTGTTCCGCGAGGCTGAGGACGAGTACACGTACGTGGGCCGGGCGCCGGCATCCAACTGGCTGCTCTACCACGGTGAGAAGGGCGGCTATGCGAACCTCGACATCGAGATCGACCGCCGCTCGCCGTCGCGGCCCTACGGCCACGAGGTCACCCGCCGGTACTACCGCTTCCAGATCCAGGGACCGACCGCCTGGCAGGTCATCGAGAAGCTCAACGGCGGCGCGCTCGAGCAGCTGAAGTTCTTCAACATGTCGACGATGACGATCGACGGCACGACGGTGCGCACGCTCCGCCACGGCATGGCCGGCGCTCCCGGTCTGGAGATCTGGGGACCGTACGCGGATCACGACCGGATCTGGACCGCGATCGTGAACGCCGGTGCCGAGTTCGGCCTGGTTCCCGTCGGTTCCCGGGCCTATCCCTCGAACACGCTCGAATCGGGCTGGATCCCCTCCCCCCTGCCCGCCATCTACACGGGCGAGGCCGAGCGCGGCTACCGCGAGTGGCTTCCGGCGGACGGCTACGAGGCCACCGGGACACTGGCCGGGTCCTTCGTCTCGGACGACATCGAGGACTACTACCTCACCCCGTGGGAGCTCGGCTACGGCAATTTCGTGAAGTTCGACCACGACTTCATCGGCCGCGACGCCCTCGAGAAGGTCGACCCGGCCTCGCAGCGCAAGAAGGTCACGCTCGCGTGGGATGCCGACGACCTCGGCAAGGTGTGGACGTCGCTGCTGAACGTCGACGGCCCCAGCTACAAGTTCTTCGACCTGCCTCTGGCCAACTACGGCTCGGCCAACTACGACGCCGTCGTGGACGAGGACGGCACTGTCGTCGGCTATTCGATGTTCACCGGCTACAGCGCCAACGAGCGTCGCGGCCTCTCCCTGGCCACCGTCGACCCGAACGTGCCCGAGGGCACCGAGCTGAAGGTCGTCTGGGGCGAGCCGAACGGCGGCACCACGAAGGCGAGCGTGGAACCGCACGAGCAGACCGAGGTGCGGGTCGTGGTCAGCCCGGTCCCATACTCCACGGTCGCGCGCGCGACGTATCAGGGCGGCTGGCGCACGAACTACCAGTCCGCATAGGGCCGCACATAAGCTCGAGGGGGTCCGGCGGCTGATGCCGCCGGATCCCCTCGCACCAATTCGGACGAGCGCATCGAGGAGGCAGCTGTGAGCCTGCGCTACGCCCTGCTCGCACTGCTGCGCGTCGGCCCACTGTCGGGCTACGACCTGCAGAAGCAGTTCTCACTCTCGGTCGGGCACGTGTGGCACGCCCCCGATTCCCAGATCTATCCCGAGCTGCGCAAGATGGAGACCGAGGGCCTCATCGAGGGCGAGGAGCAGACACGCGGACAGCGCGGGACGCGGCGGGTCTACCACGTGACGGATGCCGGTCAGTCGGCGTACGCGGAATGGATGCGCTCACCGCTGGACTACCAGCGGGTGCGCGATCCGGCACACCTGCGCGCCGCCTACCTGGAGAACACCACGCCCGAGGCGGCGCGGGCGTTCCTGCACGGCCACGTCTCGGAGTGGCAGTCGGAGCGCGAGCAGTGGGAGCAGGAGCTGCGCCGAATCGACGCGCGCGACAATCCGATGCTCGTCCGGCGGCTCGCGGTCACACCGGAGGCCGATCACGAACGCACGGTCGCCTTCAAGCGATTCGCCTACGAGGGTCTCGTCGAGCGCGCGAACGGCGAGATCGCGTGGGCGCGCCGCGGGCTGGAACTGGTGGACCGCCTGGACGGTCCTCCTGACGACGGCCGGAACAGTCCGCCGAGTCGGGGCGACTCGCAGGCGTAGCTCGCACGCCGCTCCACCGCTCGGCCCTACGCGAGCACGGACTCCAGGGATGCCTCGAGGATGTCCACTCCCTCGTGCAGCTCGGACTCGCTGATCGTCAGCGGCGGAGCGACCCGGAAGATGCCGCCCATACCGAGCAGCTGCACGATGTTCATGTGCAGTCCGCGATCGAGGCAGGCGGCGGTGACGGCGGCACCGAGTGCATCTGCCGGTGCTTTGGTCTGCTTGTCGAGCACCAGTTCGATGCCCTGCAGCAGTCCCCGGCCGCGGACGTCGCCGACGACGTCGAACCGATCCGCCATCGCGGCGAGGCGCTCCGAGAGCTGGTCGCCCAGCGACGCCGCCCGGGCGACGAGTCCGTCGCGTTCGAGGACGTCCAGGACGGTGTTCGCGACGACCGCTGCGAGGGGATCCGACACGTGCGTCGTATAGAAGAGGAACCCGCGTTCCGCGGAGATCGCCTCGATCTCGTCGCTCGTCACGACAGCTGCGACGGGCAGGCCGGCACCGAGGGTCTTCGACAGGGTCAGGATGTCGGGCGAGACGCCGTCGCGCTCGAACGCGTACATCGTGCCGGTGCGCCCCAGCCCCGTCTGGGCCTCGTCGAGGATCAGCAGCATGCCGCGTTGGTCGCACAGTTCGCGAAGGCGCGCGAGGTAGCCGAGCGGAAGCTCGATGATGCCGCCGGATGAGAGGATCGGTTCGAGGATGCAGGCAGCCAGCGCTCCGGTGGACTGCGCGTCCACGGACGCGAAGCCGTACGACAGCTCGGCTTCCCAGTCGTAGGAGCCGTCGGCGGCGCGGAACGGCGAGCGATACGCGTTCGGAGTCGGGAGCGTCAGGTTGCCGGGCACCACGGGCCCGTAGCCGCGCCGACCCGCCGAGAACGTCGCGGCGGCCGCGCCGGAGGTCATGCCGTGCCACGAGCGGTCGAACGAGACGATCTCGTACTTCCCGGTCGCCAGCTTCGCGATCTTGATCGCCGCCTCGTTCGCCTCGGCGCCGGTGGTGAGCACCATCGTCTTGGTGAGGTTCGGCGGGAGGGTCTCGGACAGCCGACGTGCGAAGGTCACCACGGGCCGCGACAGCATGCCGCTGAAGAGGTGATCCAGCGAGGCGACCGACTCGCTCACGGCTCGCACGATGTCGGGGTGCGAGTGGCCCAGCACCGCGCTCATCTGCCCCGATGTGAAATCGAGGATGGCGCGGCCCTCGCTGTCGTAGATGTACGAGCCGGCGGCGCGCTCGATGATCCGCGGCGACCACGAGCCGGAGTAGCGGATCAGGTGCCGGTCGGCGTCGGACCAGAAGGACTCGTCGTTCAAAACACGTACTCCATGAGGTCGGTCCCGAGCGTGCGGAAGGCCTCGTGCGCCCGGAGCCGATGCGATATCGACAGGTCGTCGAAGCACACGATCAGCGCGTACGAGACGCCGGCCCGCGGGCCGGCGAGCACTCCCGCTTCGACGCGGACGCCGGCATCCCTCCCCGTCTTGTTCACGAAGAGCAGGCCGTGCTCGTCGTTCTCGTGCGCGAACGGGTCGAGCCCGGTCGCCGAGGCGACCAATGAGAGGTCGTGGTTGAGGCTCAGCCACTCCGCGACCTGCGCGCTGACAGCCGCCGAGACGACGTTCGTGTTCACCAGCTCGGCGAAGACCTCGGCGAGCTCGCGCGCCGAGCCGAGCGCGACGTGCGGCGCGTCGTCGGGTCCGCGTTCGTCGCGGAAGCGGTCCAGCAGGGCGAGGCGGGTCAGTCCCATCTGCTCGATCCGGGCGCGGACCGCGGGCAACCCGACCTTCTCGATCAGCACGTTCGCGGCGAGCGCGTCGCCGGTCGCCGCGGTCAGCACCGCCAGATCCGACAGCGGCAGGGCCGGCGCCTTGAGGTGCTGCCAGATACCCGCCACCGTCACAGGCTCCACCGAAGTGCGCTCGACGATCTCGAGCGGATCGAGCGCGCCGGCCTCGAAGGCGGCCGCGACGTCGATGAGGAGCGGCACGATCCCGAGGCCCGCGATCGGCAGGGTCACGAAGTCGTCGCCGGCCAGCACCGACGTGCCACGGTCGAGGTCGGTGATGCGCACCGACACCTTCGCTCCCGACGAGGCGAGCTCGTCGAGCGCCTTCAACGTCGAGGCGAATGATCTGCGGCCGACTGCCGCCCGCCTCGGCAATCTTGTCTTGCTGCGTCGCGACCCCCGAAGCGACTCGGTGTCCCTGATGGGATCGGGTGGAGTGCCCACCGTCGGGTTCCTTCCGTTGACTGCTCGAGGGGTGCGCCACGCGGGCGCCGGGGAGCTCGACGGGTGCGTCGAGCTCGGATCACCAGATCGTGACGCGCTTGTCGGAGTCGAGCCAGAGCTGATCGGTCTCGGTGACATCGAACGCGTCGTAGAACGCATCGATGTTACGGACGATCTGGTTGCAGCGGAACTCGTTCGGCGAGTGCGGGTCGATCGTGAGGAGACGGATCGTCTCGGCTTCGCGCCCCTTCTGCTGCCAGATCTGCGCCCACGACAGCAGGAGCCTCTGGATGCCGGTGAAGCCGTCGACCTCGGGAGCATCCGCTCCGTCGAGCGAGAGCTCGTACGCCTTGATCGAGATACCGAGGCCTCCCAGGTCGCCGATGTTCTCGCCGATCGTCAGCGCGCCGTTGACGGCGTTGCCCTCCGGCAGGCCCACCGGGGTGAGCTCGTTGAACTGCTCGATGAGGATCGCCGTGCGCTCCTCGAAGGCGGTGCGATCAGCATCCGTCCACCAATCGCGCAGCGACCCATCGCCGTCGAAGCGACTGCCCTGGTCGTCGAAGCCGTGACCGATCTCGTGGCCGATGACCGCGCCGATCCCGCCGTAGTTGGCTGCGGCGTCACGGTCGGCGTCGAAGAACGGGTACTGCAGGATCGCCGCGGGGAACACGATCTCGTTCATCAGCGGGTTGTAGTACGCATTGACCGTCTGCGGGGTCATGTACCACTCGTCGCGGTCGACGGGTCCGCCGATGCGTCCGAGCTGGCGGTCGTGCTCATGGATGTGCGCGCGACGGACGTTGCCGACCAGGTCGAGCGCGTCGATCTCGAGCGCCGAGTAGTCGCGCCACTTCACCGGGTAGCCGATCTTGGGTGTGAAGGCGTCGAGTTTGGCGAGCGCCCGCTCGCGCGTCTCGGGCGTCATCCATTCCAGGGTCCGGATGCTGTCGCGGTAGGCGGCGAGCAGGTTCGCGACCAGCTCGTCCATCGCCTCCTTGGCGCTCGGCGGGAAGTGCCGCTCCACGTAGACGCGGCCGATGGCCTCGCCCAGCGCCGCCTCGGTGAGGCCGACGCCGCGCTTCCAGCGCTCCCGGTTGACCGGCACGCCGGTCATCTGCGTGCCGTAGAAGGCGAAGTTCTCCTCGACGAACGGGTCCGACAGGAATGCGGCCGCGCCGTGCACGATGCGCCAGCGCACCCACGCCTTCCAATCGTCCAGGCGAGCCTCGACGAGCAGGCTCCCCATCCCCTCGAGGAAGCTCGGCTGGTACACGTTCGCCTCGGCGAACGCCTCCTCACGCCCCGGGGCGGTGCCCTCGAGCCACGGCGTGAGGTCGATCCCGGCGAGCGCCTCGACCTCGTCCCACGTCTTGAGGTTGTAGGTCGCGACCGCATCGCGGCTCTTCACGTTGTCCCAATGGTGCGTGGCCAGTTCGGTCTCGAGCGCGAAGATCCGATCAGCGGATGCCGCGGCATCCGCCACTCCCGCCAGCTCGAGCAGCGTCTGGATGTGCGCGCGGTAGGCGAAGCGCGTCTCCTCGAAGTTGTCGAGGCGGTAGTAGCTCTCATCCGGCAGCGACAGCCCGCCCTGGACGAGGAACGGCACGTAGCGCTGGGGGTTGCCGGGGTCGGGCTCGACGTACAGGCCGATCAGGCCGCCGATGCCGTCTCGCTCGAGTTCGCCGAGCGTCCGCAGCAGGGCCGGGATGCTCTCGATGGCGTCGACGCGCGCCAGCTGGTCGGCCACCGGTGCGGCGCCGAGCTCGGCGATGCGCTCGGTGTCCATGAAGCTGGAGTACAGGTCGCCGATCTTGCGGGTCTCAGTGCCGGGCTCGGCGTCCTGCGATTCCTCGATGATCGCGTGGACGTCCTTCTCGGCCTGCTCGGCGATGAGGTGGAACGAGCCCCAGCGGGCCTTGTCGTCGGGGATCTCGGTGCGATCGAGCCACGCTCCATTGACGTGGCGGAACAGGTCATCCTGCGGGCGGATCTCAGCGCTCAGCTCATCGAGGGCGAGACCGGATCGGGAGGCTTCGGTCATTGGAACAGGATAAGCGCGGGCACATGTGCGAACGCATCACCTGAGGAAGTCCTCACGTTGTGTTCAGACTCGTAGGGTCGGAGGATGGCGAGCTCCTCCAAACAGCTGAACCGCGACATCCTGCGGCTCGCCGTGCCGGCGCTGGGCGCTCTCATCGCGGAGCCGATGTTCCTCATCGTCGACTCGGCCCTCGTGGGGCACCTCGGCGTCGAGCCCCTCGCCGGACTCGGCATCGCATCGGCCGTGCTGCAGACGATCGTCGGGCTGATGGTGTTCCTGGCGTACGCCACGACGCCCGCGGTCGCGCGGCGGTTCGGCGCGGGCGATCCGACCAAGGCGGTATCGGTCGGCATCGACGGGATCTGGCTCGCGCTCGGGATGGGCGCGGTCCTCGCAGTCGCCGGCTCGCTGCTGACGCCGTTCCTGGTCGGCCTGTTCGGCGCCTCGCCCGACGTCGCGCGCGATGCCGAGACCTACCTCGGCATCTCGATGTGGGGGTTGCCGGCGATGCTGATCGTCTTCGCGGCGACCGGACTGCTTCGAGGGATGCAGGACACGGTGACGCCGCTGTGGATCGCCGGCCTCGGCTTCGGCGCGAACGCGCTGCTGAACTGGATGTTCATCTACGGCCTGGGCTGGGGCATCGCCGGCTCGGCGTTCGGGACGGTCGTGGCGCAGTGGGGCATGGTCGGCGCGTACGTCGTGGTGGTCGGGCGGCTCGCGCGGCGGCACGAGGCATCCATCCGCCCGCAGCGTGAAGGTGTCAGCGGCTCGGCGCGCGCCGGAGGCTGGCTGTTCCTGCGCACCCTGTCGCTGCGGATCGCGCTGCTGGCCACCGTCGGGGTCGCCACGACGCTGGGGACCGCCGAGCTCGCCGGCTGGCAGGTCGCGTTCACCATCTTCTCGACGGCGGCGTTCGCCCTGGACGCGCTCGCGATCGCCGCGCAGGCGCTGATCGGGAAGGGGCTCGGCGCCGGCGACGTGCCGATGGTGCGGCACGTCCTCGGACGCACCGTCGCCTGGGGCACGTGGTTCGGCGTGATCGTCGGCGCTGTCATCGGCGCGCTGTCCGGCGTCATCGGGCTGGTGTTCACCGGATCGGCGGAGCTGGCCGCCCTGATCCAGCCCGCGCTGATCGTGCTGGCGGTCGCGCAGCCCCTCTGCGGGATCGTCTTCGTGCTCGACGGCGTGCTGATCGGTGCCGGGGACGCGAGATACCTCGCCCTCGCGGGCTTGGCGAACCTCGTGCCGTTCGTGCCGGCGCTCCTGCTGGTCGCATGGCTCAGCGGCGGTGGCGCGGCCGGGCTCGCGTGGCTGGCGGTCGCATTCTTCGGGGTCTACATGCTGGCGCGCCTGGCGACCCTCGGCTGGCGTGTGCGCGGCGCCGCGTGGATGACGGCCGGCGTCTGATCTCCGGGGTCCCCGCCGGCCCCCGGCCCCCCGGCCCCCGGCCGTCGATCCGTTTACGGACGAGACACGCCGTGATGCGCCGAGGCGAGACGACGCGAATCGTCCGTAAACGGCCGGGCGCTGCGTGGGCGGCGGGGTCAGGCCCAGCGGCGGCACCACTCGTACATCACGACGGCGGCTGCGGCCGAGGCGTTGATCGAGCGGGTGGAGCCGAACTGCCTGATCTCGATCGAGGCGGATGCCGCGGCCAGCGCCTCCTCGGAGAGCCCCGGACCCTCCTGACCGAACAGCAGCACGCAGCGTTCGGGCAGGTCGGCGCTGTCGACCGGCATCGCCCCGGGGAGGTTGTCGATCGCGAGGATCGGCAGGCCCGCGGCATCCGCCCATCCGGCGAACGCCGCGACGTCCTCATGGTGACGAACGTGCTGGTACCGGTCGGTGACCATGGCGCCGCGGCGATTCCAGCGACGGCGTCCGACGATGTGCACCTCGGCGGCGAGGAACGCGTTGGCGCTGCGCACGATCGAGCCGATGTTCATGTCGTGCTGCCAGTTCTCGATCGCCACGTGGAACGGATGCCTCCGCTCATCGAGATCGGCGACGACCGCATCCATGCTCCAGTAGCGGTATCGGTCGACGACGTTGCGCGTGTCGCCGTGCTCCAGCAGCTCGCGGTCGTAGCGGGGGTCGTCGGGCCAGGCATCCGGTCCTCCCGGCCACGGGCCGACGCCGACCGGGAGGTGGGGTTCCGCCGGGAGCGGCGGCTCAGGAGTGTCGGCGGTCACCGGCTCAGGCTACCCGCGCGCCCGCGCTCGAAGCGTGCCGCGCCATCTGGCCACCCTGCGCGCCCGCGATCTGACGTCCGCGCCACTTTGCGGTATCCGCGCTACAGATTGATGGCGCGGATGCCGAAAAGTGGCGCGCGGCAGATATTTCGGCACACCGAAAAATGTCGTAAGGTTTCGGTATGCCGAAAACGGACGCCGACATCGCAACCCCGAGTCGCGCCGTCGCGCCCGCCACCCGCGCCGCGTGGCTGATCGGTCCGGCGCTCGTGGCCGGCGTCGCCTATCTCGACCCGGGCAACGTCGCGAGCAACATGACCGCAGGAGCCCAGTTCGGCTACCTCCTGGTCTGGGTCGTCGTGCTCGGCAACGCGATGGCCTGGCTCATCCAGTACCTGTCGGCGAAGCTCGGCATCGTCACCGGACGCAGCCTGCCCGAGACACTGGGCCGCCGCATCCGCAATCGGTGGGCACGACGCGCCTACTGGCTGCAGGCCGAACTGGTCGCGATGGCGACCGACATCGCGGAGGTCATCGGCGGCGCCGTCGCCCTCAACCTGCTGTTCGGCATTCCGCTGCTGTGGGGCGGCGTGATCACCGGCACCGTGTCGCTCGTGCTGCTGATGGTGCAATCCCGCCGCGGACCCCGCACCTTCGAGTTCGTCGTCATCGGCATGCTGGCGATCATCGCGATCGGCTTCACCTTCGGGGTGATCATCGGCCCTCCCGATCCGGCGGGCGCGCTCGGCGGCCTCGTGCCGCGCTTCGAGGGGACCGGATCCGTGCTGCTCGCGGCATCCATCCTCGGCGCGACGATCATGCCGCACGCGATCTACGCGCACAGCTCGCTCGCCCGCGACCGCTTCGCGCCGGTCGAGATCGTCCCGGCCCCTGATACCCCCCACTTGACCCGATCGGCCCCTTCCGGCGACCGAGAAGGGGCCGATTGGGTCAAGTGGGACGGTGTACACGAGGTCGGCCACGCCGCCAGCCCGATCGGGCATGCGGCCAACGACGACCTCGAGCGTCGCCGCGGCATCTCCACCCCCCGACTGCTTCGCGCGACGAAGTGGGACGTCAGCATCGCGATGCTCATCGCCGGCACCGTCAACCTCTGCATCCTGCTGCTGGCCGCGGCGAATCTCTCCGGCGTCCCAGGAACCGACACGCTCGAGGGCGCGTACGCCGCGCTCCGCGACGGGATCGGCCCGCTTGTGGCGACCCTTTTCGCCGTCGGCCTGCTCGCGAGCGGCCTGGCCTCGACGAGCGTCGGCGCGTACGCCGGCGCCGAGATCATGAAGGGCCTGCTGCATGTGCAGATCCCGCTGATCGCACGGCGGCTCGTCACGCTCATCCCGGCGCTGGTGATCCTCGGACTCGGCGTCGACCCGACCCTCGCCCTCGTCCTCAGTCAGGTCGTGCTGTCCTTCGGCATCCCGTTCGCGCTGATCCCGCTGGTTGTCCTGACGGCGCGCGGCGAGATGCTCGGCCGCTTCCGGAATCATCTCGCTACGACGGTCGCCGGCATCGCGGCATCCGTCTTCCTCATCGCGCTCAACGCGGTGCTCCTCTATCTGGTGCTGTCTGGGGCCTGAATCCCACCCACCCCACACGAACTGCCACCCGCGGCCTGCACCCCCATCAACAGGTGGCAGCTCCCGCAGCCTCAAACCCACCCACCCCACACGAACTGCCACCCTGGCGACGAGTGCCGGCACCCGAAAGCCCGAAGCCTGCCCGGGTACCCTGGATCCGTGGCCTCCCCCGCCGTCGACGACTACCTCAAGACGATCTACCACCACACCGAGTGGCAGGACGATCGCATCACGCCGTCGCAGCTGGCCGCAGAGCTCGGCCTGGCCCCCTCGAGCGTCACCGAGATGGTGCAGAAGCTCGCTGCCCAGGGTCTGGTGACCCATCGGCCGTACGGCCCCATCGCCCTCACCGCCGACGGCGAGCAGCGCGCAGCGGCGATCATCCGACGGCACCGGCTCATCGAGACGTGGCTGGTGAGCGAGTTCGACTACTCGTGGGACGAGGTGCACGACGAGGCCGAGGTCCTCGAGCACGCCCTGAGCGACCGACTGCTGGAGGGCATCGACGTCCGGCTCGGCCGGCCGCTTTTCGACCCGCACGGCGATGCGATTCCGGATGCCGCCGGCCACGTCCACCGTGAGCCGTTCGTGCTGCTCGCCGAGGCCGAACCCGGCCACGCCGGGAGAGTGCTCCGGGTCAGCGACCGCGATGCCGAGGTGCTGCGCGCAGTCGAGGCGGCGGGAGTGCGGGTGGGTGCGCATGTGCTGGTGGCGGATGCCTCGACCCTGAGCATCGACGGCATCGACGTCCCGCTGCCTGGCGCTGCGATCGACGCGGTCTGGCTGACCGCCTGACCCGAGGCGGCGCGTCAGTCCGACGTCGTCGCGTCCGGCTTGTCCAGCCCCTCGAACGGCGCCAAGGTGCGCTCGAAGTCGTCGCGCCGACCCGACGCGATCGTCGTCGCCCCGAACGACACCGAGACCGAGGCCACCGGCCAGTCGAACTCCTCGGCGTCCTCCATGGCGGCGCCCGTCGTGTCGAGCCGCGCGTCCTGGATCGAGAACGACAGCCACTGGCCGTTCGCGTAGGCGGTTCCCGACCACAGCCAGCAACGACCGCCCGCCCCGTTGCAGTAGTCGCGCGCGTACTCGTCCCGCCACCGGTCGTCGGCCAGCAGCTCGGGCGCCTCGTGCTGGAGCACGACCGGGCCGAGACCGTACTCCTCGGTGACGGCGCTGACCGCATCGACCAGACCGCGCCACCGATCGGTCGAAGGCGCGGACCCCGATTGCAGCTCACAGCAGTTCACGGTCACGAGCATGGTCTCGCCGCCGTAGCCGTTCCCGGAGGCGGAGAACCACGACTCCTCGCCGAACCACTCCGACTCGTCTCGCGTCGGGATCAGCCGCGTGTCGGCTTCGAGTTCGACCGCAACGCGGACGCGGTTCACCAGGTCGGTCGCGAGTGGAACGATCTCGTCTTGATCGGGTCCGGCGCGCAGCGCCTCGGAGTCCTGGCCGGCCTCGCCCGGGTAGTCCGCCCAGTCCACGGTCACCTGCTCGCCGTCCGCGCCGACGTAGGTCGAGACCGGCGACGGCTGGTTACCCAGCACGCCGCAGCCGGCGAGCGCAAGCGCAGATGCGGTGAGCGCCGCGGCGACCAGGAGCGGATGCCGCATCCTCACACCGCGGCGGCCTTCTCGAGCGGCCAGCTGACCCCGGTCGCCTCTTCGCAGACGCGCCACAGGCGGGCCGCGATCTCGGGGTCGCGCGTGATCTTGGAGGCCTTCCCCCGTCGGGGTTCGCCGCGCACCACCGTCTTCGGACCCCAGAACTGCCCGCCTTCGGCGTCCGGATCCACGAGCGCTCGCACGAGCGGCCACGCGCCGTGCTCCTTGGATTGCGTGATCGGCGCCTGCAGGTTGTCGGCGAAGCGCGAGAGGCGGCTCGGCGAGTTCACGCCCACGATGCCCGCCGTGCGACCGCTCGTCGCATAGCCGGGGTGCGCCACCTCGCTGCGCACGTCGACGCCCGCCGCGCGCAGGCGCCGGTCTGCCTCCAGGCCCAGCGCCGTGGTGGCGACCTTCGACTGCACGTACGCGCGCCACCCGGTGTAGCCCTCGACGAGCTGCGGGTCGACCGGGTCGTACTTCCACATCGAGGTCGACATGCTGCCGAGCCACACCATCCGCCCCGATGCGGCGGCCAGCGAGGTCAGCAGCTCGCCGGCGAGCGCGAAGTGACCGAGGACGTTGGTCGCGAACACCAGCTCGTGCCCGTCCCGCGTGGTCTCGCGCTCCTTCGGCGGATGCACGATGCCGGCGTTCAGCAGAAGTCCGTCGAGGCGGCCGCGGCCGGCGACGGTGGCCGCGGCTGCGCGCACCGAGCCCAGATTGCTGGTGTCGAGCAGGAGCGTGTGTGCACGCTCACCGGCATCCGGATTCCGCCGGCGAAGTGCCGCCCGCGCATCCATCAGGCGGTTCGGGCTGCGCCCGGTCATGTACACCGACGCGCCCGCGCGGACGAGCTGCTCGCTCGAGAAGAAGCCGAGACCGGCATTGGAGCCGGTCACGAGGTAGCTTCGCCCGGTCAGGTCGGGAAGCTGCTCGGGATTCCATGCCTGTCGGGCCACGTCTCCGACCCTAAGCGCTCCATCGAGGTGCCGCGTACATCACCGGGCACCGATCTCGACGAGCAGGACGCCGCCCATCACCAGGACGATCCCGATGCTCATGATGAGTGTGAGCGGCTCCTCGAACAGGATGCGGCTCGGCACGGCGGTGATCGCCACGCCCGCCGCCGCCCAGATCCCATAGGCGATGCCGAGGGGCATGCCGGAAGCGAGGGCCGCCGACAGGAAGGTGAAGGCGAGGAGGTATCCGGCGGTGACCGGGATGTACCACTTCCACGATCCGGTCACACTCGCCCGCAGCGAGAGCGTCGCGCAGCCCGGCCCGCAGGGTGAAGGCGAACAGGACGAACGACGCCACGTATCCGAGCACCACCACCACGTACCACAGAGGTTGGTCGAGGGCTCCCTTGAGGGAGAGGGATGCCGTCACCTCGGCGCCGATGGCACCGAGCAGCAGAAGCGATTTCTTCACGCGGAATCCCCCAGGGGTGTGGCTCGACGGTATCTCGGCGGTGATGACAGTCATCCCGACCCGGCCGTTAGGCTGAGCGCATGCGGACCCGAGCCGATATCGAATGCTGGCTGACCGACATGGACGGCGTCCTGGTCCACGAGAACACGCCGGTACCCGGCGCGGCGGAACTGCTGCAGCAGTGGCGCGATCTGGGCACGCCGTTCCTGGTGCTCACGAACAACTCCATCTTCACGCCTCGCGACCTGAGCGCGCGGCTGCGCGCATCGGGACTCGACGTCCCCGAGGCATCCATCTGGACCTCCGCGCTGGCGACCGCGGACTTCCTGCGCAGCCAGGCACCCGGCGGATCTGCCTTCGTGATCGGCGAAGCGGGTCTCACCACGGCCCTGCACGAGGCCGGCTTCATCATGACCGAGACGAACCCCGACTACGTCGTGGTCGGCGAGACCCGCAATTACTCGTTCGAGGCGATCACGAAGGCGATCCGGTTCATCGCCGCGGGGGCGCGCTTCATCGCGACCAATCCCGACGCGACCGGTCCGTCCGTGGACGGAGTGCTGCCGGCGACCGGCGCGATCAGCGCCCTGATCACGAAGGCGATCGGCAAGGAGCCGTACGTCGTCGGCAAGCCGAACCCGATGATGTTCCGCTCGGCGCTGAACCGCATCGGCGCGCACTCCGAGACGACCGGCATGATCGGCGACCGGATGGACACCGACATCGTCGCCGGCATCGAGGCCGGCCTGCACACCGTCCTGGTGCTCACCGGCATCAGCGACGACGCGGAGATCGAGCGCTACCCGTTCCGACCTGATGAGGTACTCGAGTCGGTTGCCGACCTCGTGTCGGAAGAGCCGCTGGAGGCCGAAGAAGCGGACATCCTCTGATGGGTGCGCGAGTCTGATGGGCGTGCTCGACGAGGGCGAGCGCGTGTTCGCTCCGGATGCCGCGACCTGGCGCGCCTGGCTCGAGGCCAACCACGAGCGGGTGAGGGGTGCGTGGCTGCTGCGGGGTCGTGCGGGCTTCACCGACCGTCACGTCGCCTACGAGGAGGCGATCCGTCAGGCCCTGTGCTTCGGATGGATCGACGGCCCGGTGCGCACCTTCGACGATGAGACCGCCGGCCTGTGGTTCTCGCCCCGGCGCCCGTCGAGCGGGTGGGCGGCGACCAACAAGGCGCGGCTCATCGAACTCGAGGAGGCGGGCCTGCTGGCCGAGGCAGGTCGCCGCGCAATCGAGGTCGCGAAAGCGAACGGCTCGTGGACCGTGCTCGACAACGCCGAGGCGATGATCGAGCCCGACGACTTCGCCGCGGCTCTGGATGCTGCGCCCACGGCGCGGGCGGCGTGGAACGCGTTCCCGCCGTCCGCGCGAAAGATGGGGATCGCTGCGGTCGATTCGGCGCGACGCCCCGAGACGCGGGCGTCGCGCATCGCCAAGATCGTGGCGGACGCCGCGGAGGGGAAGCGACCATGAGCAGTCTCGAGCAGACCCTGCTCTTCGGCACGACCGCGATCATCCTCGTCGGGACGCTGATCGCCTTCGTCTGGCAGTACTTCCGCAATCGCGGGGGAGACGACTGACTGCGGGACGCAGCCGCCGACCGTCTGCCCGACGCCGACGGCAGCATCGGGGGGATTCTGGCCTGGTACACCCTGATGCACCACGGAAGGGGGTCTCAGGCGCCGCTGGTCGGCGGCTTGTCGAGACCGTGGCGACCGGGCTTGACGGGTTCGGCGGCCGTCGCCGGGCTGACGGCGGAGGGATCGCCAGGCCCGCCCGTGTTCGGGTAGCGCGGCTCCTCGATTTCCACCGCCTTGTCACGCTCGTCCAGCGGTGGCAGGTGGTCCAAGGGTTGTTTGATGTCGTCTGGATGACTCATGCTTCCAGCCTCGGGCGCGTGAACGGTCTCGGGAAGGGGATTGCGAGCTGCGCCGCCATGCGCAACAGCGCGGTCACGCGCTCATGTCGGAGCCGATCACCGCCAGCCCGACCGCACTTCTCACATCCCTGTTCTTGAGCGGACTGTGACCGCCCTCGTGCTGGAAAGTCCCAGCCGCCGATAAATCGCCCGGCATCTGGCCGTTTCATGTCGGTAACACGCGCGTCGTAGCATCGCCTCGAGCAGGCGACGATCGCCGAGAGATTCAGACGCGAAACGAGGTGACGGTGGCATGGCGACGCCAGGATATGAAGCCAGCGTCTGGGAGCGCTACGCGACCGAGTTCGCCCTCACGTTCGGCGACACCCCCACGCGCATCCGCGCCGTGCAGGCGGCATACTTCGAGCACGAGTTCGATGTCGACCTGATCACCCAGCTCAGCGGCTTTCCCGTCTGGAGGATTCGCCAGGCCGTGTTCGCAGGGCCTCCTCGAGCGGTTGGCTGAAGCCCCAAGAGCGGTCCACCTTGTGGAGACCGCGGCGGCGCCCAGCGCAACTGGAATCCGATTCGGCACGATCGCCTTGACTGGCGGGACGCCATCGACGACCCTGGCGGAATCGAGTCCACGCTGACGTTCTCGGAATCGATCGAAGGATCCCCCAGCGAAACGAGTCTGGACGCTTCGGAAACGCAGGGAGTAGACCGATGAGACCACTTCGATACTCGATCAACGTGACCCTCGACGGCTGCTGCCACCACGAGGCGGGACTTCCTCCCGACGAAGCGTCGATGCGCTACTGGACCGCGCAGCTGGAGCAGGCCGACGCTCTGCTGTTCGGCCGCGTGACCTACGAGATGATGGCGTCCGCGTGGCGGAAACCGGCCTCCGGCACGTGGCCCGACTGGGTGAGCGACTGGCAGATGCCGTTCGCCGATGCCATCGACCGCGCGCAGAAGTACGTCGTGTCGTCCACCCTGGACAAGGCGGACTGGAACGCCGAGCTGCTCGACGGCGACCTCGGCTCTGCCGTGCAACGGCTGAAGGACGAGCCGGGCGAGGGGCTGTGGGTCGGTGGCGTGACGCTGCCGCTCGCGCTGGCGGATCTCGGACTGATCGACGAATACGAGTTCCTCGTGCAGCCGGTCCTCGCCGGACATGGGCCGACGCTCCTGGCCGGCCTTCGCAAGCGCATCGAGCTCGACCTCGTGGGCCGTCAGGAGTTCCCGTCGGGCGCGGTCGCCGTGCGGTACCGACCGAGGAAGGGCTGAGGGCGTGGCCCGTCAGGGAACGCGAACCCCGACGAACGTCGTACGCGTCCGCAGGAGGAATCCGAGCCGCTCGTATATCGCGATCGCTCCGACATTGGTCGCCGCGGCGTGCATGAGGGCGCGGTCACCGCGCTGCTGGATGTGGAACGCCGCGTCCAGCACGAGTCGCGAGGCAAGTCCCTGCCGACGGTACGCGTCGTCGGTGGAGACCGCGCTGATCTCCGTCCATCCGGCTGGATGCAGGCGCTCCCCCGCCATCGCCACCAGTCTCCCCTCGCGGCGGATGCCGATATAGCGCCCGAGCTCGTGCGTGCGAGGAAGGAAGGGTCCCGGCTGGTTGCGTTCCACGAGCGCCAGCATCTCCGGCACATCTGCTACACCGAGCACGATCGCCTCCGGGTCAGGCACGGGGCGTAGGGCATCCGTCTCGACGAGCTGCACTCCTTCGCCGCGCCACAGTTCCTCCCACCCGGCAGGGAACTCGGGGACGTCACCGGTTAGGCCGATCTCGGCTCCGTGCCCCACCAGGTCGATCAGTGAATCCCAGACACGCGGGTCGTCCCAGCTGCGGACCGCCACGAACGGCGCAACATCGGACGGGTAGCGACGCACGAGATCATCGCCCTCCGCGAAGCGTTCGTGCGGACCCGACAGCGCGTGCCACGCGGCATTGTCGAGCGTTGCGGTCTCAGCAGCGGAAAAGACTGTGGGCATGACGTGCGGGCTCCGATCGCTTGTCGCCTGCGGGGCGCCTGCGCATCGGATGGCGCGGCAGCTCGGACGGACTTCAACGCCAACGACGGCGGGCGAAGCGCCATTCCACCTCCGATGGAATCGGGAAGGGATCACCATATCCCTGCGGCTGGACACACCACGGCGGGCAGCGGCACGACCCTGCAACGCTCGGCTCGCCGGGCAGCGAACGTCACCAGCGGAAAGGCCTGGGCCGGGTCGACGATGACGCGAGTACGCTCAGCCCGATGGGGACCTGGTCGGATGACTTCGCGGGCCCGGCAGGAATTGCGCCGGACTCGTCGAGTTGGGGCGCCGACCTGGGCGGTGGCGGGTGGGGAGACGCGCAGGAGCAGTTCTACACGCGCCCGCCGGCCAATGCGGCCCTGACAGGACGCGGTCAGCTGGCGATCATCGCACGTTCGGAGCCGGGGGCACCCAGTCGTATCACTTCGGCGCGACTCACGACCCAGGGGCGGGTTGCGTTCCGATACGGACGGATCGCTGCCCGCATCAAGGTACCCATGGGCGCCGGGGTGTGGCCGGCGTTATGGATGCTCGGCACCGACATCGACGCGGTGGGGTGGCCCAGGTGCGGAGAGATAGATGTCATGGAGTCTGTGGGAGGTGATCCTGCCGCCGTGTACGGGACGGTTCACGGCCCCGGATACGCCGGCGTCGGTCGGGGCGTGGGGCGCCGGCATACGACCGGGTCCCCTCTGTCGAACGACTTCCACACATATGCGGTGGACTGGGCACCCGGCAGCCTGACCTGGCACATCGACGGCGAGGAGTTCTTCCACCTCACTCCCGCACTGGTGCCCGGACCGTGGCCGTTCGACCACCACTTCTTCCTCATCCTCAACCTCGCCTTCGGCGGCGGGTGGCCCGGGAACGACGCCGATCCCTCAGCACTGCCGGCCGAGATGCTCGTTGATTGGGTACGGATCACCGACTCCGACGTGCGCTCCTCGTCTCCGCCGGCGGTCGAACGGGTCAGCCACGCTGGGTAGCCTGGTTGCATCGACACCCTGACCGCCCTCCGCAGCCCCGCGCTGCTCAGTCGCGAGGTGCTGGCGGGTATCGTCACCACCCTCGCGCTCATCCCCGAGGTCATCTCGTTCTCGATCATCGCGGGCGTCGACCCCAAGGTGAGCCTGCTCGCGTCGGTCGTGCTGGCGCTCAGCATGTCAGTTCTCGGCGGACGCACTGCGATGGTCACGGCGGCGGCGGGCTCGGTCGCACTCGTCGTCGCGCCCCTTGTGAAGGACCACGGCGTCGAATATCTTCTGCCCGCAGTCCTTCTTGCGGGAATCGTGCAGATCGTCTTCGGTGCGCTCGGGCTGGCCCGTCTGGCCCGGTTCATCCCACGCAGCGTGATGCTCGGGTTCGCCAACGCCCTCGGCATCCTGATCTTCGTCGCGCAGGTGCCGCACCTCATCGACGTGCCATGGATCGTCTACCCGCTCTTCGCGCTCACCGTCGTCATCGTGGTTGTGCTGCCGCGCTTCACAAGAGCCGTCCCCTCGCCGCTGGTCGCGATCGTCGTGGTCACCGCGATCGTGCTGATCGCGGGCCTCAGCGTGCCGAACGTCGGCGACGAGGGCGAGATCGGCGGCGCACTCCCGGGCATCACCCCGCTGCTCGTGCCGCTGAACGTCGAGACTCTGCAGCTGATCTGGCCGACGGCGCTCAGCATCGCGTTCGTCTGCCTTCTGGAAACGCTCCTGACCGCAAAGCTCGTCGACGACATCACCGACACCCGCTCGCACAAGAACCGCGAATCGTGGGCACTCGGAGTCGCGAACATCCTCGCCGGGTTCTATGGCGGGATCGCGGGCTGCGCCATGATCGGGCAGACCATCGTCAATGTGAAGATGGCCCGCGCGCGGACGAGGATCTCGACGTTCGTCGCGGGACTGGTGCTGCTTGCAATGGTCACGCTCTTGAGCGATCTGATGGCGCAGATCCCGATGGCGGCGCTCGCAGCGGTCATGATGATCGTCGCCCTCACCACCATCGACTGGCACAGCGTGAGTCCGAGAACACTGGGGCGGATGCCGCTACCCGAGACGATCGTGATGGTCGTCACGATCGTCGTGGTCGTCGCGACCGGCAACCTCGCCATCGGCGTCGTCGTGGGGGTGGTGCTCGCGATGGTGCTGTTCGCGCGTCGCGTCGCCCATGTCATCACGGTCGATCGCACGGTCGATGAGGCCGTCGTCCGGTACGCGGTGCACGGCCCTCTCTTCTTCGGCAGCAGCAACGACCTGGTTGAGCGGTTCTCGTACGGAATCGACCCGCCCACGGTGGTCATCGATTTCAGCGACTCGCAGATCTGGGATGCCTCGAGCGTGGCGGCCCTCGATGCAGTCGTGACCAAGTACCGCCGACATAACATCGATGCCGTGATCGAGGGCCTCGATCAGCGCAGCGCCCGCTTCCACCGCCGCCTCTCGGGTCATCTCGGCGGCGAGTGAAGCCGATGACGGCGATCATGCAGGCGAGGGCGTCCCCGCCGGAAGAGCTGCCGATGTGCGCCCGTCGGCGAAGCGCGCCTGCGCCCGGTCGTGATTGCGGCCGACCGGCACGAGCTGCGTCGCCTTCGGCAGACCCATCGGTTTCGTGGACACGTAGATGCTTTCGGCACGCTCGACCAGGAACGTCTCGTGCCAGATGCCGACCGCCTTGGGCGCCCGACGCGCGAGCGTGTTGAATCGCGTCCACGCCGGCCGATGCTCCTGCGCGGGGCTGGACGCGTACCTGTAGAGCTTGTCGATCGACGACCAGTACTGCACGACGTAGGGACCGCCCGATCCGAGGAGAAGCTCGAACCCCAGGAACCCGGAGTCCGCGTCCATGCTCAGCTCCCGCAGCATCCGCGGCATCGCCCCGAACACGGGCAGCCAGAGGTCTGGCCTCCACCAATGGTTGATCTGCATTCCGATGTGGAACACGACGAGCTCACCCTCATACTCATGGGTCATCCGTCCCGGTACGACTCTCGACATGGCATCTCCTCGCTTGGTGGATAGCTGCACTATCCATAGTGGATAGCGTTACTATCCAAGTCAAGGGGGGTTCATGAGGATTTCTGAACTGGCGGCTGAGGCCGACGTCTCGATCGCGACGATCAAGTTCTACCTTCGAGAGGGTCTTCTGCCTGAAGGTGAACGCAGTTCGGCAACACAGGCGACGTATCGTGCGGACCATCTGGAGCGGCTCCGACTCATCCGAGCGCTGATCGGATCGGGAGTGAGCATCTCGCAGGCCCGCAGCGTGCTCGACGCGATCGACCGACCCCCGACGAATGCCTACGATCTCCTGGGCACGGCGCATGCCGCGACGATGACGCGCACGGCGGACGCGGTCGACACGACCGAGGCCGAGAAGCTGGTCAGGCGACTCGGATCGGCTGATGGCCGGTGCGACGACGTCGTACTCGGCGCGATCGCACGTGCGCTCGGACAGATCGAGGAGGCCGGATTCCAGGTCGCCGACGACGTGATGACGGCCTACCTGGACGCGATGAGACGGATCGCGCGAGCCGAGATCGCGGGGGTGCCGACCGACTCGACCGAGGCCGCGGTGAAATACGTGGTGCTGGGCACGATCCTCGTCGAGCCGCTGCTGCTCGCGCTCAGGCGCGCGGCCGAGCAGATTGCGGCCGCGGAGCGCTTCGGGACGCACTGACGCGGCAGCCGAAGGCGGCGGCCGAATTCCGCCCGGGCGGTGTTACCGTCATGCGGTGACTCTCGGAGGCAGGGATACAGCGAGCGCACCGTTCGTCGTGACGCTCGTCGTGGACCTGCCCATCACGAAGCTCGACGCGCTCGATGTCATCGCGTTCGTCTCGGACGGCGCAGTGGAGAACGCCCGCACGGCGTACCCCAGGGTGTCCCTCGGCCCGAGTGCGTGGGCGGAGGTGCAGATCCCACGATTCGCCGACCCGCCACCTCTTGCCGTCGACGTGTGCTCGGATGCGTCGGCCGAGGTCGCTCGCGAAGCGGCCCTCCGCCTGGCGGGGGCGCTCGAGCGGGTCGGCTGGACAGTGCGCGCGCCGCGCGCCGACGAGGCCTGATCCAGGTCCGACGTCTCAGCGCTTCGGTCCGCGGCGCCCAAGTTGAGCTCGAGCTCGATCGGCGGCGCGGCGTCTGGGGAGGCTGCTACTGCCACTACTTCCACGACGACACCGAGACGACGAAGAAGGCGGATGTCGGTGGTGCGCTGTTCAAGAAGCGCAGGATCGAAGAGGGGATCGCCCACGCGGCACTCGTCTTCGACGGCGAGCAGGCGATCGCGTGGTGCGAGTATGGAAGCCCTGCCGAGCTGCCCCGCATCTACCATCGCAAGGAGTACGACGCCGGTGAATCCCAGCCGGCGCCCTGGCGCATCACATGCTTCTTCGTCGACCGCGACCATCGACGTCAGGGCGTCGCGCTCGAAGCGCTCCACGGTGCGCTCGACCTCATCGCGCGGGCTGGTGGCGGCGAGGTGGTGTCGTTCCCGAACATCGTCGATCCCGCGAAGAAGGTGTCGTCCTCGTTCCTGCACAACGTGACCCGGGGGATGTTCGAGGAGGCGGGCTTCACCTTCGAGCGACGCATCGGCAAGAACAAGACGGTCATGCGGAAGATCGTGCCACCCGCCTGAGACCGTTCAGAGCTGGCGGTTGAACGTGACGCGGTGCTCGCCTCGCCCGTCGTAGTCGCGATAGGCGAGGACCCCGTCGAGGTCGGTGTCGCCCCCTTGGGTGAATCCGAGCGCGCGATGAAACGACTGCGATCCCCGGTTGATCGGCCCCGTGATGGCCTCGACGGTGGTGCATCCTTCTTCTCGCATCATCGTGAAGAAGCGTTCGTACAGATCTCGGGCGACTCCTCGTCCGCGCAGGTCGGGTGCGACGCCGACGAAGTGGACGTAGGCGGTGTCAGGTCGGGATGCCGAACGGAAACCGATCAGAAAGGCGGCGAGCGCTCCGTCGTCGTCCTCGACGAGGATCGACGTGTTCGTGAAGTGCTGGAAGAACAGACGCGGCAGGAGGCCGGTCGGCGCGACGCCGGTCGGCATCCCCCACCAGACCGGAATCGCGTCGACGACCCGGAGGTGGTCCGCCTCTTCCGGGCGGCGGTAGTGCAGCGACGTCACAGCCGTGAGGGTACTCGCCGAACCGCTCCGCATCCATCGGCCCAGCTCTCTTTCGGTGCTGATGATCGCCGCATCCCATTGGTCGCGCCATTCGACGCGGAGATGCGCGAGGTCCACCGGCACGCGCTCACATTCCGGAATGAGTGAGGCGAGGCGGCGGAGTGGCCCGCCTACTGAGCCGCGGGAAGATGGCTCGCCACGTTGAGGACACGACCGGACGGGTCGCGCACGAAGAAGCGGCGGATGCCCCAGGCTTCGTCCCGCACACCTCGCACGATCTCGTAGCCGGCCGTCTGAGCTGCGGTGAAGGCGGCGTCGACGTCGTCGACCTCGATCGAGATGTCGACCCCGCGGAGCTCCGGATCCACGGCTGTCGGACTCTCCCACGCCACGATCAGCTGGGTCGTGGGCGTCGTCGGCGAGGCGAACATCATCATTCCGTCTTCGTCCATGGCTACCCGGAAGCCCAGGAAGTCTTCGTAGAACGCTCGGGCGGCAGCCCGGTCGACCGTCATCACCACGGGCATTGCTCGTCGGATGTTCATGCCCCAGTCGTAGCACCGATGGCCCGATGAGGACACAGGGACGGCCCTGCAAACTGACGACCGCCGTCGGCGCTAGCCGCGTGTGCCTTCATCCCGCAGCGAGCGGACCATGCTCTGCAGGACGCGGAACGCGCCCTTCTGCTCGTCGGCCGTCATCCCGCTGAGCATCCGAAGCTCGACGGAGCGTACCGCGGCGGTCGCCGTTCCGAGGCTCCGTCGCCCCAGCGGCGTCAGGCGCGTGGGAAGCGCCCTGCCGACGGCAGCCTCCGTCGCCCTGACGACGTAACCGTCGCGTTCCAGTGCCTGCAGCAGGACGTTCATCGACTGACGCGTCACGAACGCTCCGCGTGCGAGCTCCGAGTTGGAGAGCCCAGGCCGCTGCGCCAGCAACTCGAGACACGAGTAGTGCGTCACGGTCATGCCGAGCGGACGCAGCACGGCCTCCATCGCGGCGCGCAACGCGCTCGAGGCCTCTTTCAGCAGGTAGCCGAGGGAAGTCTCCAGATCGATGCCGTCGTTTTGACTCATGTCAGTATTCTGACATACACGTGGTAGTGTCAGATAACTGACACCTGATCCAAGGAGCATCTCATGCCGGTCACCGGACCCGACTTCATCTCACTGCAGACCCGCGATCTCGGCGCATCACAGGCGTTCTACGAGAAGTACCTCGGACTCGTCCGAGCCCAGGCCGGTCCCCCGCATGCGGTCGTGTTCGAGACTGCGCCGATCGCGTTCGCCCTGCGTGACATCGCGCCAGGGACCGACCTGACCTCGGTCGCACAGCCCGGGATCGGCGCGGCCATCTGGCTGCACGCGACGGACGTCCAGGCCATCCACGACTCGCTCGCCGCCGACGGGCACACCATCGTCTCGGCCCCGATCGACGGCCCGTTCGGACGCACCTTCACCTTCGCCGATCCGGACGGGTATCACGTCACCCTCCACGACCAGGGGTGAACGTCTGAGCGCCGCCGCGCGTCGGCGCGGCGGCATCCGCTCTCACACCCGACCACCGGCGAGGTAGGCATCGATCAGCATCGAGCCACGGATATCCCGCAGCACGTCGAACAGCCGGGCCAGACCGCGCCGACTCATCGAGGACAGCTGCAGATCGTACGGCCCGATCTTCTCCAGCTTCCCGGTCCGGATGCGAACGACCTCCCAGTGCGCGGAACGCAGCGTCCGATCCTTGCGCCGGTCGGCGTCTTCGCGTTTGCCGACGTGTTCGAGTCCGTGGCGTCCGGTGCTGTCGTACTCGATCGCGATGCGCAGCTCGGGCAGGACGATGTCGGGCCACACCTCGAGATGGGTGAAGAACGGCCGCCCCACCCGCACTGCATTCAGACCGGGAGTGACGCCCAGGCGTGAGAAGACGTCGGCACGGAGCCGGGCTTCGACAGCGGATGCCGGCCGTGGCGCGCACTCGCTGACGAAAGCCGTACCTACAGGCAGCGCCGGCGTCTTCGTGCACAGCTCGGGTGCGCGCCGAGGGACCCGCTTCTGCGACCCCGACCGGATGGCAGGCGGTTTCGCCGACACCGCACATTCCGGACACCACGCCGAGCGTCGGCGCTCCCGCCCCGGTCGGGCGCGCTGCTCCGCCGGGGTCGCGGCGAATGTGTGACCGACCTCGCACTGCCACAGCAGCAGGACGTCCGCGGCCGGCGGGATCTGCGTGAGCGTGATGCCGCTGTTGAGCTCCGGGTGATACTGCCGGATCAGCATCGGAAAGGGCGCCCACGCCTCTCGGTAGGTGCCGACCTCGTACGGCGTCTCGGCGCCGCGGGAGAACTGGCGACGCGCCCACCACGCGTTCACTGGCTCCGGCATGCGGGCACGCTACCGGTGGCCACCCCCACGCGGGAGGCAGCGATCCAGGGATTCCTCCACCGCGTCGGCCACCATCGGCGCTCGGAGCTCACCAGAACGCCATCGCGGCGACCTCCAGCGTGCAGATCCCGATTCCCGCCTGAGCACGCCGCGCGGGTCGCCACGCCTGCGTTGACATCCGCCGCGGCATCCGGGCTCTCGCCGACGCTGCGCGGGTGCTGGGTGGTGGGCGCTGACAAACGCTCTGATCCTCGGGGCGATGAGCATCCTGGCCGGCGCCATCGGGGCTGACGAATGGCCGAACGGTCAGATCGCGCTGCCGCTCGGTGGCGGACCGAGCGGTCCCGTCACGACGACGGCGGGTGTCATCGCTCTGGTGCACTGGCTCGGCACGCTGCTGCCGAACTTCGCACTCACCTGGCGTCGGCTGCATGACACCGACCGCAGCGGGGCCTGGTGACTCCTCGTCGTGATCCCGCTCATCGGGTGGATCGTGGTCTTCTTCTTCCTGATCGGGCGACCTGTAGAAGTTGGCCGCCGCTTCGACTGACCGGCCATCCCGACGATGTCGGAGGCCCCTGCGAAGATGAATCCATCGACCACCGAGTGCCCCGGCGATCGACCCACCTCCCGGACGGGACGGTGGAGTGCGAGTTCGGAGGGCACTGTGGACGATCGGGAGCGGTACCGGCGCGATCACTCGATCGCCGATGCGATCGCCGATGACTGTGCGGGGATCCGGTCGCGGATCGCGGCTGAAGAGGCGCGCATGCTGCGCCGGCTCGCCGACGCGTGGGACCTGGCGCAGGAGCAGACCGAGCGCATCGCATCGAATGCCTCCCGCCGACGCGACATGCCCCTGCGAAGCATCGCAGCGCAGATCGGCGCGCAGACACATGTCAACGACCGCAGCGTGCAGACGAAGATGTACGACGCGTGGCGGCTCGTCGCCCTGTTCGCCGCGACCGTTGCCGCGCTCGAGGACGGGCGCATCACGAAGGCGCACGCCGACGTCGTCCTCGATACCGGTGCGATGCTCGACGATGCCGAGGTGCGTGCTGCATTCGAGACGGTGGTGCTGGAGTGGGCCGAATCCGAGACCGTCGGACGCACGCGGGCGTACGCCCGGCAGCTGGCCGAGAAGCTCGATCCTCGGGCGATGAGCGACCGGCACGCTGAAGCAGCAGACGAGCGGTCGATCACCATCGTCGACCTCGACAACGGCATGTCCCAGATCATCGCGCTGGTCCCGACGGTCTATGCCCACGCCGTCGCCGACCGGCTCACGCGCCAGGCGAAGGCCATCAAAGAGGTCGACGTCGCCCCCCGTCGCCGAGGTGCGGACGTCAGCTCGGCCCATGTCGCTCCGGCACCCGTCGATATCTGCGAGTCGTCCGACTCACCGCCCGCAGCCGACGAGCGACTCCCCGTGCTCGACGATCGCACGATCGATCAGGTCCGAGCCGATCTCTTCGTGGACATGCTGCTCACCGGCGCGCCCGCCATCGATCCGACGCTCGGCGCGCAGCCCGGCGGGCTCGGCGCCCAGCCCGGCGGGCTCGGCGCCATTCTCGCCAAGGTGCAGATCACGATGCCGATCACCACGCTGACCGGCGTGAGCCAGGGCGGCGCTGAGATCGACGGGAAGGCGCCGATCGATCCGGAGACCGCTCGAATCCTGGCTGGAGCATCGCCGGCATGGGATCGCGTGATGTACGACCCGGTCACCGCGGTCGTCGTCACGGTCGATCGATATCATCCGACGCCCGCCCAGCGAAGACTCCTCGAGGCTCGCGATCGGCACTGCCGGTTCCCAGGGTGCCGCATGCCCGCCCGACGATGTCAGGTCGATCACAATCACGAGCATCAAGACGGCGGGCCCACGTGCATCGGCAATCTGGCATGCCTGTGCGTCCGACATCACACGATGAAGGCGGAAACGGACTGGACTGTCCGGCAGCTCGCGGGCGGGAGGCTTGAGTGGTCGAGTCCGAGCGGGCGACTGCATACCGACGAGCCTGCGCGCGTCGTCTTCACGCCGAGCGTCGATCCCCCTCCGTTCTGAGCATCGGAGAGCCTGAACGGGACCACTGCGCGCGAGGACGGTGCGGAGCGCCGTCGCGCACCAGCGTCGCGGTGCGGAGCGCCGTCGCGCAGCAGCGCCACACACCTTGCGGAGTGCCGTCGCGCAGCAGCGCCACGCGGTGCGGAGCGCCGTCGCGCAGCAGCGCCATCCAGCGGGGTGGCCCTAGCGCAGAACGAGCGCCGCCGCCCCGATCAGAGGACCCTCATCGCCCAGTCCGGATCGCACGATGCGCGTCGCCTGCGAATAGGGAAGCGCAGCGGATGCCGCGGCCGCCGCCGCGACCAGCTCGACGTAGTCCGGGGAGACGCGGGAGAAGCCGCCGCCGATCGCGATGACTTCCAGATCCATCAGCGTGGCGGCATCGGCCAGCGTGCGTCCGACCGCGGTGGCGGAGCGCTCGATCGCGGCGCGCGCGACCGGCACACCCGCTGCGGCATCCGCCGCGAGATCCTCGCCAGTGGAACCCGCCCACCCCTGCGACCGAGCCCACGTGACGCTCGACGGTCCCGACGCGACCTCTTCGAGGGTCAGGCCGTCCCAGGCCTCGGCGCGCATCTGCCCCAGATGACCGGCGTTGCCGGACGCACCGCTCATCGGGCGACCGTCGACGACGAAACCGCCGCCGACGCCCGTCGAGACCACGATGGACATCGAGGCGCGCGCGCCGGCCGTCGCACCGATCCACGCCTCGGCGAGCGCGAGCGCTCCGCCGTCATGGCGAAGGTGCACCGGCGCGACGACAGCCCGACTCCGCAGCGCGTCGCGAACCGCCGCCACCAGAGCGAAGCCGTGCGCACCACGCATGTTCACCGGCGCGATGGTGCCGCGCACCAGATCGACCGGCCCGGCCGACCCGATGCCGGCACCCAGCAACACTGCGTGATCCGGCAAGGCACGAAGTGCGCCGTCGATCGCCGACCCGAGACCCGCTCGCAGCGTCTCGGGTGTGGCCTCCGGCCCGGTCGGATGGCGCGTGCGACTGCCCTCGACGATCCCGCCGTCGACGGTGACGAGTGCGGCTTCGAGCTTCGTGCCGCCGATGTCGATCGCGAGCGCGATGTCGGTCATGATGCGCAGGCGCCGCTACTGGGGCGCGAGGCCCAGATCATCGAGGTCGATGGCCGCGAGCCATTGCAGTCCCTCGGCCTCGACGGCGGCCTGCGCTCCGGTTCTGCGGTCCACGATGACGGCGACGGCGATCGGCTCGGCCCCCTCGCGGCGCAGCGCCTCAACGGCTTTCAGGGCCGACTGACCGGTGGTGGAGGTGTCTTCGACCACGACGACGCGCTTGCCCGCGACATCCGCTCCCTCGACCTGGCGTCCGCGCCCGTGGTCCTTCGGCTCCTTGCGCACGACGAACGCATCCAGGGGGGCGTCCGTGCGGGCCGACTCGTGCATGACCGAGTTGGCGATCGGGTCGGCGCCGAGCGTGAGTCCACCGACGGCGACGATCCCGTCGACGTCGCGGATGAGGTCGAGCATGATGCGCCCGATCGCCGGCGCGGCGCGGTGGTCCAGCGTCAGCTTGCGCATGTCGACGTAGTACGTCGCCTGCTTACCGCTGGAGAGGATGAAGTCACCGTGGAAGACCGCTTCGTCCTTGATCAGGGCGATCAGGGCCTGACGGTCGGATTCGATCTCGGGCGTGCTCGCTGCAGTCATGATCCGAGTCTACGGAGCGCCCCGCGGCGCGATGGCGCGCGCCTCGCTGCGCCGGCGCGGACCTCGCTGCGCCGGAGCGCAGTCGGGAGCCCGTCGTAGTCTGGACTCATGCGTCTGGCCACCTGGAACGTCAACTCCGTCCGTGCCCGGGTCGACCGGGTCGTCGATTTCGCGGTCCGCGAGAGCGTCGATGTCCTGGCGATGCAGGAGATCAAGTGCAAGGTCGACCAGTTCCCGTTCGAGGCCTTCGAGGACGCGGGATTCCACGTCGAGGCGCACGGCTTCTCGCCCTGGAACGGGGTCGCGATCGCCAGCCGCGAGCCGCTCGAGAACGTGCGGACGTCGTTTCCCGGCATGCCGGGTTTCGCGAAGGACCATGAAGGGCCGGATGCTCCGCTCGAGGCTCGCGCGATCGGCGCGACCGTCGGCGGGGTGGAGGTGTGGAGCCTCTACGTCCCCAACGGCCGCGCCCTGGAGGACCCGCATTACTTCTACAAGCTGAACTGGCTCGAGGCCCTGACCGGGTACACCCGTGACGCCCTCGAGCAGAACCCTGATCTCGCGCTCGCTCTCGTCGGCGACTTCAACATCGCCCCGACCGACGCCGACAACGGCGATCCCGCCGTCGTCGCCGGATTCTCGACACACGTGTCCGGGCCGGAACGTGAGGCGTTCGCCGCCCTGGAGGCCGCAGGACTGGAGGACGTCGTCCGCCCGCTCGTCCCCACCGGCTACACCTACTGGGACTACAAGCGACTCCGCTTCCCCAAGAACGAGGGCATGCGCATCGACTTCATCCTCGGTTCGCACGCGCTGTCTGCTGCCGTCACCGGCGCCGCGATCCACCGCAACGAGCGCAAGGGCGAAGCACCCAGCGACCACGTTCCGGTGGTGGTCGATCTCGACCTCAGCGGGCCCGACGACGACGATCGGCCGATGATCTTCTGACCGCTAGGCTTCGGCCATGCCTGGTACCCGCCCCGGAGGGGTCACACTCGTCGCCGTCTTCGCGTTCATCAGCGGCGCCCTCGGGGTGATCGCCGGTGCCCTGCTGATGTTCGCGGCGATCATGGCTCCCGACGCGCTGTGGCTCGGGGTGATCCAGCTCGCCCTCGGCATCCTGACGATCGCGGTGGGCGTGGGCCTCCTGCGCGGCGCCCCCATCGCACGAACGCTCGCCGCGATCGTGTTCGTGCTGAACCTGATCTCGGCGATCTTCATCATCTTCTTCCAGCAGGCCCAGCTCTGGTCGGGCATCGTGGGCGGGATCCTCGCCCTCCTCGGGCTCGTCCTGCTGTTCACCCGCGACGCGAACGCATTCTTCCGCCGCTGAGCCGAGGAACGTCCGCGATGCAGACCGCGGCGATCAGGCGCCGCGGTTCGGCGCGTCCATGTCGCCGGTGCGCACCGCGCCGCCCGGTCCGTAGCGCAGCAGCACCGCACCCTTCGGCGTGACGACCGGCGGAGCCAGCAGCTCGAGGCTCGTCGGTGTCGCTCCGTCCGGGAACACCTTCTTCCCCTGGCCGAGCACGACCGGATACACGTACAGCACGAGCTCGTCGAAGGCCCCGGCCGCCAGCAGCGACTGGACGAAATCGACGCTGCCGATCACGTGGATGTTCTCGTGCTTCTCGCGCAGGGCGGCGACGTCGGCCGCGGCATCCGTCCCCAGCTGCGTGGTACCCGCCCACTCGGGCTGCAGCGTGCCCCGTGAGGCGACGTACTTCGGGATCGCGTTGAACTTGTCGGCGATCTCGGAGTCCTGCCCGGTGTGATCGGGCCAGAACCCCGCGAAGATGTCGTAGGTCCTGCGGCCGAGGACCAGCGCGTCCATCGCGGCGATGCCCTCGCCGATCAGGGCTCCGTCGACCTCGGTGGTCAGGGGCGCCTGCCATCCGCCGTACGGGAAGCCCGAGCTGCGATCCTCATCGGGACCGCCGGGCGCCTGTGCGACGAGATCGAGGGTGGTGAACAGGTCGATGAAGATGCGACCGGTCATGGGAACGTCCTTTCACGCTGCGGCCTGTGCGGCCGCGATCATCGGATCGATGTGGAATGTGGCGGCGAACCGATCGATCAGGCTCGCGTCGCCCCGGACCACGGCCAGGACGTCCTGATCGATCGCTTCGGCGGGCGTCAGCTCGCCTGAGACGACATGACGGATGCCGGGACCCGCCACGATCACGATCTCGGCCTCGCCGGTGGGCAGCGCGCCGCCGATGGGCGGCGCGGGCGGCGCGAGCTGGGCGATGCGCAGCTCCTCGCCGTCGACCTGGACCCGCAGTGTCACGTCGCCGACGTGCAGCTCGTAGTCCGCGGGTGGGACGGATGCCGCCACGACCGGCTGGAACGCCGTGCGCAGCGCCATCGTGAGCGAGTCGGCCGTGACGATGTCGTCGGGACCGGGGTCGCCCATCTTGGCGAAGCCCCACCGACCGAGCGCGAGCACGATCGGCTCGAGCTCCTGCCCGTACGGGGTCAGTTCATAGACCAGTCCCGTCCGGTAGAGCGGCGCGCGCCGGACCACACCCCCCTCCTGCAGTTCCTTGAGGCGGGTGGAGAGGATGTTGGTCGGGATCTTGGGCAGCCCCTGCTTGAGGTCGGTGTACCGACGAGGGCCGACGAGCAGGTCGCGCACGATGAGCATCGCCCATCGCTCCCCGATCAGCTCGACGGCCGTCGTGAGCCCGCAGTACTGGCCGTAACTGCGCGTTGCCACGCGGTCATCCCTGGGCGTGCTCGGCCATGTAGGCCTCAGGCCCCTGGTCGGCGGCTTGCGGCTCCATGTAGAGGAATCCGAGGATGTTGCCGTCGGGGTCTTCGAGGTCGCGGCTGTACATGAAGCCGTAGTCCTGCGCGGGCTTGGGCTCGCTGCCGCCACCGGCGAGCCCGGCGGCCATGACCGAGTCGACGTCCTCGCGCGAATCGCGGCTGAGTCCGATGCTCGTCTGCGCGTGGGTCTTCGGGTCGATGATCTGCTTGTCGGTGAACGTCGCGAAGTACTCCTTCGTGAGCACCATGAAGAAGATGTTCTCGTCGAGCACGACGCACGCCGCGTTCTCGTCGGTGAAGAGCGGGTTGATGCCGAAGCCCAGGCCCGTGTAGAACGCCTTCGAGCGCTCGAGGTCGCTCGTCGGGATGTTGACGAAGATGCTGGTGGTCATGTCCTTCTCCTTCTCGGTGAGTGCGGTATCTGTGCCGTGACCTCATACTTGCTAAAAACAAGCATGCTTGTCAATAGCAAGTTTCGCTCGGTCCTGCGATCCGCCGCACGGGGGATGCCGGCCGCCCGCGCCGCCCGTAGCGTGGTCGTATGTCCGTCGCATCAGAGCTGCCTTCCGCGCGGCCGCGCCCGTCCCGCGCCGAGCTGCGTTCCGATGTCTGGCTTGCCGCCGCCCTGATGCTCGGCGGCGTCCTCAGCGCCGCACTCGGCTCGGTCTCGGGGGTCTACGGCGCTGACGATCACGCCCTCGGCTGGCTGCTGCTGTACGCCGCAGCACTCACCGCGCCGCTGGCCGTACGCCGGAGATTCCCCGAGATCGTCGCCGGCGCTGTGGCTGTCGTCTTCTTCATCGGGGGAACGTTCCGCATTCCCGAGGTCTACGTCGGCAACATCGCCCTCTTCATCGCGATGTACACCGTCGGCGCCTGGGTCGACAACCGCCGCCGGGCGACCCTGGTCCGCGTGCTCATCATCGTCGGCATGTTCGGCTGGCTGCTGGTCACGACGTTCCAGGCGGCCACCGCGCCGACCGAAGAGGGACTCTCCCGCGTCGGCGTCTTCTCGCCGTTCGTCGCGTTCATGCTCATGCAGTTCCTCGTCAACGTCGCATTCTTCGGCGGCGCGTACTACATGGGCGACCGCGCGTACGCGTCCGCCCTCCAGCGCGCCGCCCTCGAGGAGCGCACTGCCGAGCTCGAGCGCGAACGGGAGCGCACCGCAGCGCAGGCGGTTGCGCTCGATCGGGTGCGCATCGCGCGAGAACTGCACGACGTGGTCGCCCACCACGTGTCCGCGATGGGCGTGCAGGCAGGAGCCGCGCGCGCGGTCCTGGACCGCGACCCGGCGGCTGCACGAGCGGCGCTCCTCGGCGTGGAGGGCTCGGCGCGTTCGGCGCTCAGCGACCTGCGCCAGCTGCTCGAGACGCTGCGCACCCCGCACGGTGCGGATGCCGGCGACGGCGAACCCAGCGGCACCACGCTGCGCCTCTCCGCGCTCCCGGAACTGGTCACCCACGCGATCGAGAACGGGCTGCCCACGACCCTCACCGTGGTGGGCGAGCCGGTCGAACTGTCCGACCTCGCGCAGGTCAACATCTACCGGATCACGCAGGAGGCGTTGACGAACGCGCGCAGGCACGGCGGGGCGGATGCCGCGGCCGACGTGCGCCTGCGCTACGGCGCACAGGACATCGAGCTCGAGATCACCAACACCGGCCGAGTCGCGTTGTCCGACCGCCCCGGCCTCGGCCTGGTCGGCATGCGCGAGCGCGCCGCGGCATCGGGCGGCACGATCGAGGCCGGCCCCCGGCCGCGCGGAGGCTTCCTGGTGCGGGTGCGCATCCCGGCCACCGCGGCATCGCGGGTGCCGGCGTGATCGGCGCGGGCGCTCCGATCCGCGTCCTCCTGGTCGACGATCACGCCGTGATGCGCGCCGGCTTCAGGATGATCCTCGAAGCGCAGCCGGATCTGGTCGTCGTGGGCGAAGCCGCGGACGGACGCGAGGCGGTGGCCGCGGCATCCGCGCTCTCGCCCGACGTCATCTGCATGGACGTGCAGATGCCCGGCATGGACGGGCTGGAGGCCACCCGCCGCATCGTCGCGGACGCGTCGCTGGGCAGCGCCGTCGTGATCGTCACGACCTTCGACCGCGACGACTATCTGTTCCAGGCGCTGGCCGCCGGCGCGAGCGGATTCCTCCTGAAGAACGCCGGACCGGAGGAGCTGGTCTCGGCCGTGCGCGTCGCCGCGGCGGGCGACGCGCTGCTCGCGCCCGAAGTGACGCGACGCGTGATCGAGCGGTTCGCGACACTTCCATCGGCGCCGGACACGGTCGCCGAGCCGGCCGCGGCATCAGCGGCGCTCCCCGTCGACCTGACCGACCGCGAGGCCGAGGTCCTGCGGCTGCTGGCGCGGGCCATGAGCAACGCCGAGATCGCAGATGAACTGTTCATCGGTGAGGCGACTGTGAAGACCCACGTCTCCAACGTGCTGCAGAAACTCGGCGCCAGAGACCGGGTCGCCGCGGTGGTCTACGCGCACCGGCACGGCATGACCTGACGCCGTCTCCCCCCGGAGGCGGACGCGTTCGCGCACGAACCCGCCCCACGGGGGATGCCCCGCGCGCGGCGCATCCGTAACGTCGTTCACACGAGACGAAGGAGACGGGATGCTCACCCTCACAGGACTCACGAAGAGCTACGGCGGGAGGCGCGTGCTCGACGATGTGTCGTTCGACGTGAAGCCCGGCCGGCTGACCGGTTTCGTCGGCGGCAACGGCGCCGGCAAGACGACGACCATGCGCATCGTGCTCGGTGTGCTCGGCGACGAGGGCGGCACCGTCACCCTCGACGGCTCCCCCATCACCCGCGCCGACCGGCGCCGCTTCGGCTACATGCCTGAAGAGCGCGGCCTGTATCCGAAGATGAAGGTCCTCGAGCAGATCGTCTACCTCGCGCGTCTGCACGGCTATTCGAAGACGGATGCCACGACCCGCGCCCGGGCGCTGCTCGAGCAGCTCGGACTCGGCGAGCGCCTCGAGGACAACGTCGAGACCCTCTCCCTCGGCAACCAGCAGCGCGCGCAGATCGCCGCGGCGCTCGTGCACGAGCCGCAGGTGCTGATCCTGGACGAGCCGTTCTCCGGCCTGGACCCGCTCGCGGTGGACGTCGTGGCGGGCGTGCTCCAGGAACGCGCCGCGCAGGGCGCGGCCGTGCTGTTCTCCTCGCACCAGCTCGACGTCGTCGAGCGGCTGTGCGACGACCTCGTCATCATCGCCGGCGGAACGATCCGCGCCGCCGGCACCCGTGACGCTCTCCGCGCGCAGCACTCCACACGCCGCTACGAGCTGATCTCGACCGGCGACGTCGGATGGCTGCGTGAAGAGCCCGGCGTGCGCGTGGAGAACTTCGACGGCGGCTACGCCCTCTTCGAAACCGACGACGAGCCGACCGCGCAGCGGGTGCTGCGCCGAGCCGTCGAACACGGCGATGTCGCGAGCTTCGCCCCCCAGCATCCGTCCCTCGCCCAGATCTTCAAGGAGGTCATCCAGTGACGCTCTCCGACACCACCGCCCGCCCGGCCGCACCCGCGCCGCGGTCCGGACGATCCGGACCCGCCGCACCGACCACAGCGCAGAGCGTCTGGCTCGTCGCCGAGCGCGAGATCGGCTCGAAGCTGCGCAGCAAAGCGTTCGTCATCTCGACCGCGATCCTCTTCCTCGGCGCGCTCGCCCTGGTCATCTGGGGCGGCTTCTCGGCGGGCAACTCCACCGCCACCCCGGTCGCCGTCACCAGCGACGCCACGCAGTACGTTCCCGCCGGCGCGGATCTCGAGGTCACCGACGCGGCCGACCGCGCAGCGGCCGAGAAGCTCGTCGCGGACGGGGATGTGGATGCTGCGATCGTCGGCGACTCCGCTTCGCCCACGGGCTTCGCGGTCATCGCGGAATCGTCGGCACCGACCGAGCTGCTGCTGACGCTCGCGCAGATCCCGCCGGTCGAGCTCCTCGACCCGGACGAGGGCAACGCGGGCTTGCGCTACCTGGTAGCCATCGGCTTCGGCGTGGTGTTCCTCATGGCCGCATCCCTGTTCGGCGGCACGATCGCCCAGAGCGTCGTCGAGGAGAAGCAGACGCGCGTGGTGGAGCTGCTCATTTCGGCGATCCCCACGCGGGCGCTGCTGGCCGGCAAGGTGATCGGCAACACGATCCTCGCGATGGGGCAGATCCTGATCCTCGCGGCGATCGCGATCGTCGGGCTCACCGTCACAGGGCAAGGAGAGATCCTGCAGGGCCTGGGCATGCCGATCGCGTGGTTCGCGGTGTTCTTCTTCTTCGGGTTCATCCTGCTCGCGTCCCTGTTCGCGGCCGCGGCGGCGATGGTCTCCCGCCAGGAGGACATCGGATCCACCACGACCCCGCTGACGATGCTCATCATGGCGCCGTACTTCCTGGTGATCTTCTTCAACGACAACCCCCTGGTGCTGGGCATCATGTCCTACGTGCCGTTCTCCGCACCGGTGGGAATGCCGATGCGCCTCTACCTCGGCGAGGCGCAGTGGTGGGAGCCGATCCTCTCGCTCGTGATCCTCATCGCGACCTGCGTCGCCGCGATCGCGATCGGCGCGAAGATCTACGAGAACTCGCTGCTGCGCATGGGCGCACGCGTGAAGCTCCGCGAGGCACTCGGGGGCTGAGCCCGCGGAAACCACGGATGCCCCGGTCGGCTCTGACCGGGGCATCCGTCGTGCGGCTAACGACTGCGGTGAGCTGCCCGGCCCCGGCGTCCGGCCAGCGCGTCCGCCGCTCGCACGAGCGAGAGGTGCGACAGCGCTTGGGGCGTGTTGCCGGCGTGGCGTCGCAGCGTGACGTCGTACTCCTCGCTGAGCAGACCGACGTCGTTGACCAGTCCGCACACCCGGTCCATGAGCTCGTCGGCATCGTCGTCGCGACCGGTGGCGGCATACTGCTCCACCAGCCAGAACGAGCAGGCCAGGAAGGGATGCTCATGTCCCGGCAGCCCGTCGACCTGCGACTGCGTGCGGTACCGGTGCAGCAGACCATCGTGCATCAGGCGCCGCTCGATCTCCGCCACGGTCCCGATCATCCGCGGATCGTCGGGTGCGCAGAAGCCGACGAGCGGCAGCAGCAGGAGCGACGCGTCGACCTCCGTCGATCCGTACGACTGGACGAAGTGTCCGCGTTCGGCGTCGTAGCCGGCTGCATCGATCTCCTGCCGCATGCGGTCTCGGAGCCGCTCCCAATGCTCGGCGTCGCCGTCGAGACCGTGGATGCGGACAGCGCGCACACCGCAGTCGAAGGCAGCCCACACCATCACGCGCGAGTGCGTGAACAGCTGCGGCTCTCCACGGATCTCCCAGATGCCGTTGTCGGGCCGGTCGATGTTCTCCTCGACGAACGACAGCAACGCGCGCTGCAGCGGCCATGAGTACGGCGTCTCGTCGACGCCGGCCAGGCGAGCCGCCTCGAGCGCGATCATGACCTCGCCGATGACATCCGCCTGGAACTGATCGACGGCGCCGTTGCCGATCCGCACCGGCGCCGCGCCGTCGTATCCGGGGAAGTTCGGCAGTTCGCGCTCGGTCAGCCGGCGCTCACCCGCGAGGCCGTACATGATCTGCACGTCGGCGGGCGATCCGGCGATCGCGCGGAGCAGCCACTGGCGCCATTCCTCGGCCTCGGGGGTGAAGCCGTGCTCGAGGAGCGCCTCCAGCGTCAGCGAGGCATCCCGGAGCCACACGTACCTGTAGTCCCAGTTGCGCACGCCACCGAAGTCCTCCGGCAGGGACGTGGTGGCCGCGGCGACGATACCCCCGGTGTCTTCGTGCGTGAGGGCGCGCAGCACGAGCAGGGAGCGGACGACCTCGTCGTGGTAGGGGCCCTCGTGCTCGATGCTGTCGGCCCACGTCGCCCACCAGGCCGCAGTGGTCTCGAGCGCCCTGTCGACATCCACCGGACCGGGCACCTCGCGGTGCGCGGGGAACCAGGTGAGCGTGAGATCGACCTTTTCCCCGGCCGAGATCGAGATCGTGCCCGTGTGGAAGTGATCGTTCGCGGTCAACGGTGCGCCGCGCACGACGAGCGCGTCGGGTCCGGCGATCGCCACGAGTGCGGGTTCGTCCTCCGTTCCGGCCTGATGCATCCACGGGAGCGCCCGCGCGTAATCGAACCGCACGCGCAGCTCCTGCTCGAACTGCACGGACCCGGAGACGCCGCGGATGCGGCGGATGACATCCGCGCGCCGGTCGCCGTGCGGCATCAGGTCCACGACCTCGGCGACACCGTCCGCGGTCTCCCACCGGGTGATCAGCACGAACCCCTCGGCGTCGTAGCGCCGGGTGGTGACGGCATCCGGATCGCTCGGCCGCAGCGACCATCTGCCGTGATCGGGATTGCCCAGCAGCGCGCCGAACGTGGACGGCGAGTCGTAGCGCGGCAGGCACAGCCAGTCGATGCTCCCCTCCCGTGAGACGAGCGCGGCCGTGTGACAGTCGCTGAGGATCGCATAGTCCTCGATGGGGGATGCCATGTCCTGATCATGTCAGCCGGCTGGACGAGCTCGGCCCGGCTGATGCCGGGACGGCGAGCGCAATCGGCATAGTGTGGCGACATGACCACCACGCCTCTGCCGGCCGCGACCACCGAGATGACGACCCTGATCGTCCTCGGCGCGTCCGGCGACCTCACCTCGAGACTGCTGATGCCGGCGCTGGGCCAGCTGCTGACGAGGGAGCCGGAGCGCAGCATCCGTCTCATCGGCGCGGGCATGGACGACTGGGATGACGCGCATTGGCGGTCGGTGGTGACGGCGTCCTTCGCGACGATGGATGCCTCGGGTCCGGCCGTCGACGCGGTGCTCGCCGGCGCCGTCTACCGGCGCTCCGACATCACGAAGCCCGAGGACCTCGAGGCGCTCCTGGCGTTGGCAGAGGGACGCCCCGCGTTCTACTTCGCGGTGCCGCCCGCGATCGCCGCGAAGGCGTGCGTCGCGCTGGAATCGGTGACCCTGCCGGACGGCCTGATCCTGGCGCTGGAGAAGCCCTTCGGCATCGACGAGGCGAGCGCGCATGCGCTGAACGCGCAGCTGGCGACGCTGATCCCCGAGGATCAGGTGCATCGGATCGATCACTTCCTCGGCCGCTCGACCGTGCTGAACGTGCTGGGCGTGCGCTTCACCAACCGCATCGCGGAACCCGTCTGGTCGGCTGAGCACATCGATTCCGTCGTGATCCGCTATGACGAGGCACTCGGCCTCGAAGGACGTGCGGGGTACTACGACAAGGCCGGCGCCCTGGTCGACATGATCCAGAGCCACCTGCTGCAGGTGCTGGCGGTCGTCGCGATGGACCCGCCGTCGACCCTGAGCGCGGTGGACCTGCGCGATGCGAAGGCGATGGTGCTGCGCGCCACCAGCATCTGGGGCGGTGACCCCGTGGCATCCTCCCATCGCGCCCGCTACACCGGCGGCACGATCGGCGACCGGACCTTCCTCTCCTACGCCGACGAGGAGGGGGTCGACCCGGCGCTCGGCACCGAGACGCTGGCCGAGATGACCGTCGCCATTGCGACGGCGCGATGGCAGGGCGTGCCCTTCATCCTCCGCTCGGGCAAGGCCCTGGGCGATCGGCGCAGCGAGATCGTGATCACCTTCAAGCCGGTCTCGCACCTGCCGACCGGCTTCAGCGGTGCGGCGGACCCGACCGTCTTGCGTCTCACGCTCGGCCCCGACCGGATGGCGCTGGAGATCAACCTCAACGGCCCCGGCGACCCGTTCCACCTCGACCGCGCGTCACTGGAGGCCGAGTTCGGCGAGGGTGAACTGCTGGCGTACGCCGAAGTGCTGCAGGGCATCCTCGACGGCGACCCGACGCTGTCGGTGCGCGGCGACACCGCCGAGCAGTGCTGGCGCATCGTGCAGCCGGTCCTGGACGCATGGCGTGAGAACGCTGTTCCGCTCGACGAGTACCCGGCGGGCACCCCGGGGCCGGCGGGGTGGCCTCAGCTCTGACGGAACGCAGCGAGGCGCCGAACCGCGCGGGAACAAAACGCGATCCATGCTGTTGCATACATCGGGCCGACGGAGTCTCAGCCATGAAAACCACCCGTCAGGAGCATCCCGATGAACACGCTCACCAGCCGCCGCGCCGCAACCGAGACGACCATCCTCGACGTCCTCACCGAACGGTGGAGCACGCGCATCTTCGACGCGGACGCCCCGAACGACGAGGACGCGCTCGCCAGCGCCCTCGAGGCCGCCCGCTGGGCGCCGACCGCCGCGAACACGCAGCCCTGGCGCGTGATCGTCGCCCGACGCGGCAGCGCCGCCCATGCCGCGGTCGTCGGAGCGCTCGCCGGCTTCAACGCGGTCTGGGCCGGCGATGCCGGCGCCCTTATCGTGTTCGTCGCCGAGACGGAGCGCGACGGCAAGCCCCTCGCGTGGGCGCAGTACGACACCGGGCAGGTGGCCGCGCACTTCACCGTGCAGGCGCACGCCGACGGCCTTTCCACCCACCAGATGGGCGGCTTCGACCGCGCCGCGATCTCGACGGCCTTCGGACTCGACGAGGCCCTGGTGCCGATGACGGTGATGGCGGTCGGCAGCCTCGGCGACATCCGCACCGCATCCGACGAGCTGCAGGCGCGCGAGAACGCGCCGCGCACCCGGCGCCCGCTCGCGGAGTCGGTGCTGGTCAGCCAGTAGCCCGCGGCTGCCGGGTGCTCGCCGCGGCTCAGCCGGCGAGCACCGCCAGCACGTTGCCCGCCGGATCGCGGAACCACGCGATGTCCGGGCCCCGTCCGTCGCCGCGCACGATGCCCTTCGAATCCGACGGGAAGTCGTCGTCGGCATAGATCTTGGTGTTCACGCCGCGCGAGTTCAGCTCCTCGACCGCCGCATCGACGTCGTCGACCGGGAAGTTGAGGATCGTATAGCTCGCCGGCTCGTGATTCGGCTTCGAGTAGATGAGGATGCTGCCCCCCGACGCGAGGGAGAGGTTCAGGAACCCCATCTCGTTGTCACGCACGTCGAGTCCGAGTGTCTCGCCGTAGAAGGTGCGGGCCGCGTCGATGTCGTTCACGGCGAAGCCGCTGAAGGCGCCGTCAGTCTGGAATCCGGTCATGGAACCAGCATCCGCCTCTCGTGCCCCGCATGTCGAGGGGTTGCCGGCTTCAGCGCTCGACGAGCACCCCGTCGGCGTCGGCCCAGAGGTGGGCTCCCGGGCGGAAGACCACGCCCGCGATCGTCACCGGGACATCGGTCTCGCCCGCGCCGTCCTTCGCGCTCCTGCGCGGATTCGAGCCGAGGGCTTTGATGCCGATCGGAAGGTCGGCCAGTTCTTCTCTGTCGCGGATCGCGCCGTGCACGACGATCCCCGCCCACCCGTTGCGGACCGCCGATGCGGCGATCAGGTCGCCGACGAGCGCCGACTCGAGCGACCCGCCGCCGTCGACGACGAGCACGGCGCCGTCGCCGGGCGCGGCGAGCGCGGTCTTGACCAGCGCGTTGTCACGGAAGCACCGGATCGTGCGGACCGGCCCGTCGAAGGCGACGCGGCCCCCCAGGTCCTGCAGCTGCAGGGACAGCGAGTCCAGCGCGTCGCCGCGCTCGTCGTACAGGTCGGCGGTCGCGATCGTCATTCCTCCACGCTAGGCGCGGCCCGACCCCGATCGGAGTGCACAACTCAGGAAGAACCGCGGTTCTTCGCGCCCGCAGAAGCCCGAACGGCAGATTCTCCTGACGTCGTCACGACGACGGCGACGCATCAGGCCCCCGCGGGCGGGTTGAGGTCGGGATGCAGCGCGGTGAAGAGCGAGTAGGTGTCGCCGCCGGCATCCGGTCCGCGCTCTTTGAACTCATTGACGAGGGCGTAGAGGCGCTCCTCGAGTTCGGCCTTGTGCGCCGCGTTGAGCTTGAGCCCCAGCCAGGTGACGTCCAGTTCCTCATCGGTCACGCCCTCGATCTGCTGGAGGAAGGTCTCGACGAGCACGTGCGAGCCGCCCGGCACCGACGTGCGCCACGACAGCCCGGTGGCGCGGTACGGGACCTCTCGGGCGCCTTGGTTTCCCGCGCGTTCGGGCTCGGCGGCGAGGAAGCCGGTCTGCACCAGTGTGCGCACATGATGCAGCATCGTGCCCGGGTTGACGCCGAGGAGCTGGGCGAGCTCCTTGTTCGTCCGCGACTCGAATGCACACAGACGCAGGACACGCAGCCGCAGCGGAGAACTCAGCGCGCGCATCCGCGCCTCGATGTCCGCCGGGCTGTCCGCACTCACGACTCCAGACTAGCCCCACTGATTGACAAAGCTCAATCAGTCGCGCACACTGATCGACATGTCCCAATCGGTCCCCGACGAGGCCGCGAGCGATACGCCCGTGACGCGTTCACTCTGGCGCGACGGCAACTTCCTGACGATGTGGTCGGGTCAGGCGTTCAGCCAGTTCGGCGCACAGATCACCGAGCTGGCGATCCCGGTGCTGGCGGTGCTGCTGCTGGGCGCCACCGAGTTCGAGGTCGGCGTGCTGACGGCCGCGAACGTGGCCGCCTTCCTGATCGTGGGGCTGCCGGCAGGCGCCTGGATCGACCGCATGCGCAAGCGGCACGTCATGATCTGGGCCGACGCCGCGCGCGCGGTCGCGCTGGGTGCCGTCCCTCTGCTGTGGATGCTCGGGATGCTGCAGATCTGGCACCTGGTGCTCGTGGCGCTCATCATGGGGATCGCCACGGTGTTCTTCGACGTGTCGTACCAGAGCATCATCCCGTCCCTGGTCCGGACGGATCAGATCGGCGAGGCCAACGGCAAGCTCGAGTCGACCCAGCAGCTCGCAGGCCTCGCCGGCCCTGCCGTCGGCGGTGGCCTGATCAGCGCCCTCAGCGCGCCGATCGCGGTCGTCGCAACGGTCGGCACCTATCTCGTCTCGATGGTCGCCCTGCTCTTCACCCGCGACCATGAGGTGCGGCGCGCTCCCGAGGACCACGGCCCGATCCTCCGCGAGATCGGTGACGGTCTGCGCTGGGTGTTCGGCAATCGGTTCCTCCGGCGGATCGTGGCCACCACCGGCCTCGCGAACTTCTTCGGCACGATCGCCACGACGCTGCTGCCGATCTTCATCCTCCGGACCCTCGAGCTGAGCCCGGCCGAGATGGGCGTGATCTTCTCGCTCGGCGCGGTGGGCGGGCTCGTCGGCGCTGTCGTGACGCCACGGATCATCCGCCGCATCGGCGAGGCCCGCGCGATCCCGGTGAGTGTGATCGGATTCAGCCTCGCTCCGCTGCTGCTGCCGGTGGCCTCGCTCGTGCCGCAGATCGCGTTCCCGTTCCTCGTGCTGCAGTCCTTCGTCTTCAGCTTCACGGTGCTGCTGTACAACATCACCCAGGTGACCTTCCGACAGCGGATCACCCCACCGCGCCTGCTCGGCCGCATGAACGCGTCGATCCGGTTCTGCGTCTGGGGCGTCATGCCGATCGCCGCCCTGATCGCCGGCGCGCTGGGGACGTGGATCGGCGTCGTCCCGACGATCTGGATCGCGTCGATCCTCGAGATGTTCGCCGGCCTGTTCGTGCTGATCGGTCCGTTCTGGAGCCTGCGCGATCTGCCCGACCCCGAGCCGGCGGCGGCACCGGCGCCCGCTCCCGCACCAGGCCCCGGCCCCGGCCCCGGCCCCGGACCTACGACGTGAGGTCGGCGTAGCTCGCGATCGTCACGATCCTTCGGCGCCGGCGATGAGCACCGGGTCCTCGGTCAACAGCGCGTCGGCCTGCAGCGACGCCCGCCTCCCGCACGAGCCGCAGGGCGGTGGGGCATCGATCGCATACCGGGTCATGGCGGCCATGATCGCACTCGGTGTCGACACCGCGAAGCGATCCCCCGTCGCCGCCCATCAGGACTCGCAGACAATGCTCATGCAACCCCTTCGCATCGACGGGATCTGCGGCCTATCGTGAAGCATGAGCGCACGCATCCTGTCGATCGGCACCGCCGTTCCGCCGACGACGATCGAACAGCATGACATCCGCGACTTCTTCATCTCCCAGGCCGGAGGCGATCGCCTCGCTCAGCGGCTGGTTCGCGCAACCTTCGACGCCGCCGACATCGACACCCGTCACACCGTGCTCCCCGAACTCGGGAAGGCGGGCAGCGCCGCCCTGGACGGACTGTTCGTCGACGACCGAGGACTGCTCCGCTCTCCGGGAACCGGCCTGCGCAACGCCGAGTACATGCGGCACGCACCGGCGCTGTCGAACGATGCCGCGCGCACCGCGATGCAGGACGCCGGGGTCGAGGCATCCGCCATCACTCACGTCGTGACCGCCTCGTGCACCGGCTGCTACGCGCCCGGACCGGACTTCCGCATCGTGCGCGATCTCGGCCTCGCCCCGACGACCGAGCGCTACCACCTGGGCTTCCTCGGGTGCGCCGCGGCGTTTCCCGCACTGCGGCTCGCCGACCGGATCTGCGCGGCGCAGCCGGGGTCAGTGGTGCTGGTCGTATGCACGGAGCTGTGCAGCCTGCACATCCGCCCGAGCTCATCACCCGACCAGATCGTGGCCTCGTCCGTGTTCGCGGACGGCGCCGCGGCGGCGATCGTCACCGGCGTCGCGGACGGCGATGTCCGCGGCGGCCTCGAGATCCAGCGCTTCGCGACGACGATCACCGAGGACGGCGAAGCCGACATGGCCTGGACGATCGGCGACGACGGATTCGAGATGGTCCTGACCGGCGAGGTGCCGCGGATCATCGGCCGTGAGATCCGCGGAGCCGTCGACGGGTTCCTTCTCGGCGAGCCGGTCGACACCTGGGCGGTGCATCCCGGCGGCCGCAGCATCCTGGACCGCGTGCAGACCGGCCTCGACCTCGATCCCAGCGCGCTGCGGACCTCACGGGCGGTGCTGCGGGAACATGGGAACATGTCGAGCGCGACGATCCTGTTCATCCTCGAGCGGATGCTGCGCGATGACGCGATCGCGGCGGGCGCCACGATCGCCGGGCTGGCGTTCGGGCCGGGCCTCACCGTCGAGTCGGCGCTGCTCACCAAACTTCCGGCGCCGAGCGCGACGCCCACCGCCGCACCCGCTGTCCGCGATCACGAGCTGGCGGGAGCCGCGTGAGCCTGACCGTCCGCGACGTCGATCTGCGCGAGCTGATGGACGATCCGGACTGCGACGAGCAACGGCTCGCGGCGACCCTGCGGCGGTTCGGCACGATCAACCGGCTGATCTCGGGGTGGGGCGGGGTCTACGAGCGGCGACTCCGGCCGCACCTGGCACGGCTCGGACGGCCCGCCCGCGTGCTCGACCTCGGATGCGGGGGCGGTGATGTGCTCGCGCGCCTCGCCGGCCTGGCGCGGTCCGACGGACTCGATGTCGAGTGGGTCGGCGTGGATCCAGACCCGCGGGCGCTGGCAGTGGCGGGCAAGCGAGCCACCTCGGGCGTGCGCTTCCGGTGCGCAGACTCGTCGATTCTGGTGGACGAAGGCGAGCGCTTCGACGCCGTGATCTCCAACCACGTCCTGCACCACCTGGATGCGGACGAGCTGCGCTCGTTCACCGCCGACTCCCTCGCCCTGGCGACCGGGCCGGTCATGCACGGCGACATCGAGCGCGGGCGGCTGGCGCAGACGCTGTACGCCGTGGGCATCACCCCCTTCGCCCCAGGCACGTTCCTGAGGACGGACGGGTTGCGCTCGATCCGCCGCAGCTACCGCCGCGACGAGCTGCGTGCAGCGCTCGGGCCGGAGTGGGCCGTCGAGCATCCGGCATCCTTCCGCCTTCTCGCGGTCGGGAACGGGCGTGGCTGAGCGCTCGACGCATTCGCCCGACGTCGTCGTGATCGGCGCCGGGCCGGTGGGGCTGCTGCTCGCTTCGCAGCTGTCCCGCTCCGGCGTGGACGTGGAGGTGCTCGAGCGCCGCCCGTCGAACGGATCGGGCTCGCGGGCGATCGGCGTGCACGCGCCGGTCCTCGCCGCGCTCGAGCCGTCGGGGCTGACCGAGCGGCTGCTCGCGTCGGCGACCCGAGTGCCGCGCGGCGAGGCGCGCTCCGGCGGGCGGCTGCTCGGCGTGGTGCATTTCGACCGGCTCTCGATGCGCTTCCCGTTCGTCGCGACGCTGCCGCAGGCCGAGACCGAGCGGATGCTGGCCGCCGGCGCCCCCCAGCCGCTCCGCGGAGCGACGGTGTCGGCGATCATCCCGCGCGCCGACGGCGTGCACGTGCGGGCGGGAATCGGCGGCCGACCGACCGAAAGGACGATTCCGATCGTCGTGGTGGCCTCCGGCGCCGGTGGGCGCGACCTCGTCTTCCGGAAGGACGCGATCGGCGGACACGAGTACCGCGACCGCTATCTGATGACCGATCTCGCCCTCGAACCGCGACCCGACGCCGACACGGCGATCGTGAACCTCGACCGCAACGGCGTCCTCGAGTCCTTTCCCATGCCCGGAGGCGTACGCCGCTTCGTCGCGTGGGACCGGCCAGGCGCCGACCCCGACCCGGCGGCGCGCGTCATACGGCTGCGCGCCGCGCTCGCGACGCGCGGCGAGGAGGTGGCATCCGAGCGGGTCTCCGAGGCGACCGCCTTCGGCGTGCGCCGCTTCATCGCCCCGCGGATGCGCAACGGTCGCGTCCTCGTGATCGGCGATGCCGCACATGAGGTCAGTCCCATCGGCGGACAGGGGATGAATCTCGGGCTCCTGGATGCCGCCGGCCTGGCGCCGCTCCTCGTGGAATGGGTCCGCACCGGGCAGGCACCCGATCGCGCACTGCACGCGTGGGAGCAGCGGCGTGTCCGCTCGGCGACGATCGCCGCGCGGCTGGCCGCACTGAACACCGGGCTCGGACGGCCGCTGGGCGCCGCCGCGAACGCGACACGGGGCGTCGCGCTGCGCGCGATGCTCGCGGGGCCGATCGGCCGCCTGTTCGCCTCCGCGTACGCGATGGGCCTGGACCGCGGGGCCTGAGCGTCGCGAGTGGGATCAGGCGGCGAGTGCCGTCCCGGCGAGGGCGAGCTGCACGCACAGCAGCAGCGCCGCGAGCATCACGAGGCGGAACACCCATCGGCCGGGCGGCCGGACGAGGGAGAGGATCAGGCCGGCCAGGGCGATCGCAACGACCCCGGCGAACATGACGAAACTGAATATGCCGGTTGCGGCATCCGATCCGATCAGCACCGCCACTGCTCCACCCACCAGCGCGAGCGCCGCGATCACCGCCGATGCGCGACGGCCCAGGCGATGCGGCAGACCCCGTACGCCGGTGCGGGCGTCCTCCTCGAGATCCGGGAGCACGTTGGTGAGGTGGATCGCGACGCCGAGGCTCGCCCCTGCAGTCCACGCCCACCCGGCCGCCACCCGCGGGTCCGCCGCCGACAGGGTCACGAGCGAGGGAAGCAGCCCGAAGCTCACCACGAACGGGACCACCGAGACCGGCGTCGACTTCAGCCCGAGGTTGTACGACCACGCCGAGGCGAGCGCGATCGCGTGGGCGAGCGCCATCTGCCAGCTCAGCGCGAACGAGAGCGCCAGGCCAAGGACGAGGGTGACGGATGCCGCCACCCACGCCGCCCGCGCCGACACGTCGCCCCGCGCCAGCGGTTTGTCCGTGCGCCCGACGGACCGGTCGCGGCGCGCGTCGATCGCGTCGTTGGAGAGGCCGACCGACAGCTGTCCCAACAGGATCGCCGCAGCGAGCACCGCGATCCGCCAGGGCTCGAGTGCCATCGCGATCCCGAGCGTCAGCGCGACCAGTGTGACGACCACGCTCGGCCCGGGGTGCGAGGCTCGCCAGAGCCCGGAGATCACCGCGGTCACGGTCGTGCGGTCACGCGCCGACCGGCCGCCGCCAGCGGACGATGCCCATGATCGCCGTCACGAGGGTCGCGAGGTACGCGAGACCGATGACGATGCCGGCCATGCCGAAGATGAACGTCGACGCGTCATTGTCGATGGCGCCGCCGGTCCACACCGTCAGCGCCGTGTCGACGGGTCCGCCGTCGCCGGCGTCCGGGATGGTGAGACCAGCGATCAGGAGCGCACCCCACAGCACGAAGCTCGAGATGTCGTACGCGAAGCGCGTGGTCTTCTGACGGCGCACTGTCCGGTCGAACAGCGTCATGACCGGCGGAACGAGGAGCACGACGATCACGAAAAGCCCGTAGACGATCCCGAGCACCGCCATCCAGCCCATCTGCGCTCCGACCAGTCCCCGCCCGAGGAAGACGAACAGCGGCAGCAGGACCGCGGCGACCCACTGCGCGATGAAGACGAAACGGCCGGTGCGTGCGATGTGCATGCCCCGACCGTATCGTCTGCGAGTGCTCAGTCCTCGAGGATCGCCTCGATCACGTCATCGTCGTCCTCGAGCGGCGCATCGGATGCCTCCGCCGGCCCGCTGCTGGTGAGCACGAGCGTCGATCCGTCGGCGGCGACATCGACACGGACTCCATCGCCGTCGCGCACCCCGCCGGAGAGGATCGCCATCGCGAGGCGGTCCTGGATCTCGGACTGGATGAGCCGTCGCAGCGGCCGCGCGCCGAACATCGGGTCGTACCCGCGCTCGGCGAGCCAGGCGCGGGCGTCCGGGGTGACCGCCAGGGCGAGGCGGCGGTCCTTCAGCCGGCGCTGCAGCGCGAAGACGGCGAGTTCGACGATCTGGGCGAGGTCGTCCTCGGTGAGCGCCTGGAACATCACGATGTCATCGAGCCGGTTGATGAACTCCGGTTTGAACGCTTGGCGGACGAGGCCGTTCACGGCGTCGCGCTTCTGCTCCATCGACAGCGTCGGATCGATCAGGATCGGCGAGCCCAGGTTCGAGGTGAGGATCAGGATCACGTTCTTGAAGTCCACCGTGCGGCCCTGACCGTCGGTGAGGCGCCCGTCGTCCATGACCTGCAGCAGCACGTCGAAGACCTCGGGGTGCGCCTTCTCGACCTCGTCGAGCAGCACGACGCTGTAGGGTCGCCGGCGCACCGCCTCGGTGAGCTGGCCGCCCTGCTCGTAGCCGATATAACCGGGAGGGGCGCCCACCAGCCGCGAGACTGAGTGCTTCTCGCCGTACTCCGACATGTCGATGCGCACCATGGCGTGCTCGTCGTCGAAGAGGAACTCCGCCAGCGCTTTGGCCAGCTCGGTCTTTCCGACACCGGTCGGGCCGAGGAACAGGAACGAGCCGGTCGGCCGATCGGGGTCGCTGATCCCAGCGCGTGAGCGGCGCACGGCGTCGGCGACGGCCTTCACGGCGTCCTTCTGACCGATCAGACGGCGGCCGAGCTCGGATTCGAGGTGCACGAGCTTCTCGGTCTCGCCCTGCAACAGGCGTCCGACCGGGATGCCGGTCCACATCGCGATGACGGCGGCGATGTCCTCGTCGGTGACCTGCTCGTTGACCATGCGGTCTCCGGCGGGCTCTTCGCGCTCGGCGTCGACGAGCTGACGCTCCAGTGCGGGGATCTCGGCGTACAGCAGGCGCGACGCCTTCTCGAGGTTGCCCTCGCGCTGCGCGCGCTCGGCCTGCACCCGAGCGGCGTCGAGTTTCGTCTTCAGATCGCCGACGCGATTCAGCGAAGCGCGTTCGTTCTCCCAGCGCTGCTGGAGCGCGTCGAGCTGCGTCTGCTCCTTGGCGAGCGTGTCGCGCAGGACGGCGAGGCGCTCCTTGGACGCGGCATCCTTCTCCCGCTTCAAAGCGAGTTCTTCCAGCCTGAGCCGATCGACGTGACGGCGCAGCTCGTCGATCTCCAGCGGGGCTGAGTCGATCTCCATCCGCAGTCGTGACGCGGCCTCGTCGATCAGGTCGATCGCCTTGTCGGGCAGCTGACGGCTCGGGATGTAGCGATTGCTGAGGGATGCCGCGGCCACCAGCGCCGCGTCGGCGATGGCGACCTTGTGGTGCGCCTCGTAGCGCTCCTTGAGTCCGCGCAGGATCGCGATCGTGTCCTCGACCGTCGGCTCGCCGACGTAGACCTGCTGGAAGCGGCGCTCGAGCGCGGCATCCTTCTCGATGAATTCGCGGTACTCGTTGAGCGTGGTCGCGCCGATCATGCGCAGTTCACCGCGCGCGAGCATGGGCTTGAGCATGTTGGATGCCGCGACCGACCCCTCGCCGCCACCCGCGCCCATCAGCACGTGGAGTTCGTCGATGAAGGTGATGACGCGTCCGTCGGACTCGGTGATCTCCTTGAGGACCGCCTTCAGGCGCTCTTCGAACTGGCCGCGGTACATCGCACCGGCGACCAGGGCGGACAGATCGAGGCTGATGAGCTCCTTGTCCTTGAGCGATTCGGCGACGTCGCCTGCGACGATGCGCTGTGCGAGCCCTTCGACGACGGCGGTCTTTCCGACGCCGGGCTCGCCGATGAGGACCGGGTTGTTCTTGGTGCGGCGGGTCAGCACCTGGCTGACGCGGCGGATCTCGCCGTCGCGTCCGATGACGGGATCGAGCTTGCCCTGGCGGGCGCGGTCGGTGAGGTTGATCCCGAACTGCTCGAGGGCGCTCTGCGCTTCCTCCTGACCGGGCTGTTGTGTGGCGTTCATGCGTGCTCCTGAAGTCTGGGTCGCGGCATCGCAAAGTTGAGCCGCGTTGACTCAAGTTTAGCAGAACGGTGGGGGCGCGGCAATGAGGGGGTCCGCCACCCGATTGACGACTCCCCGAACAAAAAGGGGCGACAGACTAATCTCCGTCGCCAGGATTTACGGGCTCACCATCACCCGGATCCGGCGACTCACCATTACCCGGATCCGGCGACTCACCATCACCCGGATCCGGCGACTCACCATCACCCGGATTCGGCGACTCACCATCACCCGGATCCGGCGACTCACCATCACCCGGATCCGGCGACTCACCATCACCCGGATCCGGCGACTGACCGCCATCGGGCACGGTCGCTGGTGGAGCAGGTGCCGGCACGACCGGAGGCTCCGCGATCTGCGGCGGGGTATAGGGCGGCGTGGTGTTGAAGGGGTCCGGAACCGCTCCGGGGGCGCTCGGCGTCGGAGTCGGGGTCGGCGTGGGCTTCGCCGAGGCGGAAGGGGTGCGCGTGGGCGTCGGCGTGCTCGTCGCCGTGGTCCGCTGTTGCGGGCTGGGGGTCGTGTCCGCTTCTTCGACCGAGGTGTCCGAGCCGATGCCGCCGCCGATCGCGAAGACCGTTCCGAATCCGAGGGCCACGATCACCGCCGCGGCGGCCGTCCCGATGCCGACGATCCCGGCGGGGCGACGGAACCACGGACGGGTCAGCTTGGGCTCCGCCGCGGGTGCATCCACCGCCGTGATCGAGTCGAACGTGACCGGCACCGGATCGATCACCGCGGTCGGCGCAGCGGCGAAGATCGCAGCGAGCTCGGTCGGCGTGTCCCGCACGAGCTCCGCGGGCGCAGTCGGCACGAGCTGCGCCGGAACGAGTTCAGCCGACGCGACCGGGAGCTCGGGCGCGGGCGGCACGAGTGAGGGGACCGGCACGAGGGCAGCGGCCGAGGTCGGCCCGACCGCGGGGCTCTCGAGACCCTCCCGCGCCAGCGCGAATGCGGCGCCATGGGCGGCCGCCATCGCCGGCTGGGGGTCGATGTCGATCGGGTCGCCGAACTCTTCCGAGAGGAGCTGCTGCACGCGCTCCAGTCCCGCGAAGGATCCGCTCAGGACGACCGCGTCGAGGTCGTCGTCGTCCAGTCCGGCGGCCTCGAGCGCATCGCCGAGCGACTCGACGGCGGCACGCAGGCGATCATCGAGGGCCTCGTCGGTTCCGAGAGCGGCGGTGACCGGCGCGCTGAGCAGGCTCACCTCACCGCCGGGCACGATCCGCACGATCGCGGCGGACAGCCGGTGCTCGTCCGCGTCGCAGACGATGATGTTCAGCTCAGCGTCGGCGGGGTCGAGCGAGTCGTATCGCTCGGCGAGCGCCTCCGGCAGCGTGACGAAGTCGACCTCGGTTCTGCCGTCCCGATCCAGGGCGGCCATGATCTCGTCGAGACGATCGTCGTTCCACTCGGCCGGAACCACCACCCACACGCCGGCGGGCGACGCGTCCTGTGCGAACTCCACCTGGTTGATCGCCGCGTCGATCAGCCACGCGAGCAGGTCAGCGCGTGCGAACTCCTGACCGTCGATCGCGAGGACGCCGGTCGCGTCCCCGACGAAGTCGGCGACGAGTCGATCGGGCTCCGCCTCCCCCGCGGCGATCGCGTCCACGCCGAAGAGCAGGTCGTCGGGCGAGACGAACACCGCCGTCGGCATCGTCGCGGTGCGACCGACCGCCACGGCGGTCGTGTGCACCTCGCCGTCGGGACCGCGCTCGGCGATTGCGGCGCTCAGTGCGCCGGCACGCACATCGACAGAAAGAACATACGGTGAACTCATGTCCTGGCTTTCCCCATTGGTCGGGACGGAGCTGCGTGAACGCATTCCCCCGCCACATGCGTGGATCACCAGGTGCAGGGTTCGAGAAGTCTAACGGCCGCGCCGGCACGCGCGGGCCGCTAGTTCCGCGCCGCCAGGTCCGCGAGTGCCTCGGCATGGGCTCGGCGCACGGTCTCCCCGACCCACTCGGTGCTGCGATAGATGTTCTTCGGGCCCAGCTCGTCAGCCAGGCCGCTCGACTCCACGAGGTCCAGCACGCGCTGTTCGCTGATGACGAGCTTCAATGACGAGTCCGCGTCGCGCAGGTCGTGCGCGTACCGGCGCAGGACGTCGACGAGGGAGAGCCCGATCTGGTCGGTGCCGCGCAGGCGGATGATCACCACCGAATCGCGGGATGCGCTGCTGACCGTCGGCAGCTGGTGCTCGAACACCGGTGCACTGGCGAAGAAGAGGCTGCCGTAGGGCTGGAGGATCACCACCTCGCGCGCGGGGATGATCGGAGGCGGGTCGCCCTCCCGCATCCGTCCGCTCTCGTGGATGTGCAGCTGGCGGACCCGGACGCGGTTCGACTGCTGCGCGACGAACAGGATGATGCCCAGCCCGACGCCGACGAGGACGGCGAACTGCAGCGGGATCACCAGCGTGAGCGCGAAGGTCACCGCCATGATCGAGGCCGGCAGCGGACCGCTCTTGATCACCGAGAAGATCCGGCTCGGTTTGATCGCCGCCGCGCCGATGACGATCAGCAGCGCGGCCAGGGCGGGCATCGCGACGAACGCCACGAGATCCGAGGCGAACAGGATGACGATCGACATCACGATGCCGGCGACGAAGAACGCGAGCTTCGTCTTCGCGCCCGCGGCCACGATCAGCGACGACCCCGACATCGAGCCACCCACCGGCATCCCCTGGAAGATCCCCGCCGCGATGTTCCCCGCGCCCTGCCCGATGAAGTCCCGCGACATGTCCGCAGGTTTTCCGTCGGGCGTCGGCAGGCCGGGAGAGACCGCGGCGCCCTGGATCAGACCGACGAATGCGAGCGAGATGGCCGGCAGGAGCAGGAAAGGGACATCGATGATGCTCGGCAGCACCGGCGCCGGCAGTCCGCTCGGAACATCCACGATGTCCTGCAGCTGCTGCACCGGCGGGCCCGCCCAGATGTTCAGGAGGGCTGCGAGCAGCGAGCCGATGATGACCGCGAGCACGAGGCCGAGCGAGCCGACCGGCGTGATGCGGAAGAGCAGGATCACGCCGATCACCACGGCGCCGACCAGGATGGACGCGAGGCTCCATTGCGGGATGTGTGCGAGCAGGTCGATCAGCTTGACCAGACGATTCGAGCCCTCCGACGCGAAGCCGGTGAGGTTCGAGAGCTGGCCGAGGATGATGTTGACCCCGACCGCGGTGAGGAATCCGGTCATCACGGCCGTGGGAACGAAGCGGACCAGGCGGCCGCCGCGCAGCAGTCCGGCGATCACCATGACGATGCCGGTCAGGATCGCGAGGGTGAACAGCGCCCGATCAGGATCGGCGCGACTCTCGAGATCGGAGTCCGACACGATCAGCGCCATCGCGCCCGTCGCCTGCACCGCCATGAACGCGCTGCTCGTGAACAGCGTCGCCCCGACCATCCCGAACAGATACGCGTACAGGCCGGCGAGGGGGTTGATGCCGGCGAGCAGGCCGGCCGCGAGACCGTCCGGAACCGCCTCGACACCCAGCACGAGCCCCGCCACGGCATCCCTGCCGATCGTTTTGCGGGAGAACAGTCTCTTCAGCGCCGCGCGCACCCTCACACGCTATCGAAGCGGCTGTCTGCGCGAGACCGCACTGTCGCGCAATCCCCTACCGATCAGGCGAAACTCCGATTACCCTTCGCAAGGTCGGCGTCAACGAGGTCGTCGACGTTCGAGAGGATAAACATGTCGCTCAAGACCCGCAAGACAGTGGCGGTCACCGCCGCTGCTGTGCTGCTGGCGTCGGTCGGACTCGCATCGCCGGCCTTCGCCGTCCCCGACGCCAACACCGTCGACAAACTCACCAAGGCGGTGAAAATCAGCCAGGTGATGAACCATCTGAAGAAACTGCAGGACATCGCCGACACGAACGGTGACCGCGCCGCGGGACGCCCCGGCTATGCAGCATCCGTCGACTATGTCGTCAAGGAGCTCCAGCGCGCCGGCTACACACCTCAGGTGCAGGAGTTCCCCTTCACGTATGCGGAGGAGAACTCGGCGCTCAGCCGCCAGGATCCCGCGACGACGTGGGTTGACGGGCAGGACTTCCTGCGCAACAACTTCGACAGCGGCAGTCCGGAAGGGACGGCGACCGGACCTCTGGTGCCCGTCGACCTCGTCCAGCCGTTCCCCGCGAACGGCACGAGCACGAGCGGCTGCGAGCCCGAGGACTTCGAGGGCTTCACCGCGGGCTCGGTCGCACTCGTGCAGCGCGGCTCGTGCGACTTCTCGCTCAAAGCCATCAATGCGCAGAACGCCGGCGCGTCCGCGGTGATCGTCACGAACGACGGTCGGCCGGGTCTGGTCGGAATGATCGGGGATGCCACGGGGCTGACCATTCCCGCGATCTTCGTCGCGTCACCGGTCGGCGAGGATCTCGCGTCAACGCCGGGCGCGCAAGTCACCGTGACGGTCGACTACTTCGCCGAGGAGCGCACGGCCTTCAACGTGCTCGCCGAGACCGGAACGGGTGATGACAGCAACGTCGTCATGGCCGGGGCGCACCTGGACAGCGTCCAGAACGGCGCGGGAATCAACGACAACGGCACCGGCAGCGCCGCGCTGCTGGAGACCGCGATCCAGATGCAGCGGGTGCAGCCGACCAACACCGTGCGGTTCGCGTGGTGGGGCGCCGAGGAAGAGGGTCTGCTCGGTTCGGAGTACTACGTGGGCCAGTTGAGCGAGGAGCAGGCTGGCGACATCGCGCTGTACCTGAACTTCGACATGATCGGCTCGCCGAACTACTTCTACGGCGTCTATGACGGCGACAACTCGAGCGGCACCGCACCTGAGGGATTCATCCCCGAGGGGTCGGCGGCGATCGAGGACGTGTTCGAGCAGTTCTACCAGTCGCAGGGTCTGCCGTATCAGGACACCGACTTCTCCGGACGCTCGGACTACGGCCCGTTCATCGCGGTCGGCATCCCCGCCGGTGGCTTGTTCACGGGTGCCGAGGAGATCAAGACGGCCGATGAGGTCGCGCTCTACGGCGGCCTCGCCGACGTGGCGTACGACCCGTGCTACCACCAGCCGTGCGACAGCCTGACGGCCGACGGTGCGGATGCGGCCTTCTACAAGTCGCTCAACAAGGCGTACAAGCAGCGCCTGACCGGCAACGTGAACCGCACCGCGCTGGATGTGAACTCCGACGCGCTTGCCGCGGCGATCATCACGTTCGCGTTCGACACGTCGACGGTGACCGCGCCGGTCGACACGTTCAGCGCCCGCTCCTCCGGCGCAGCCACCGCGATCGACCTGAACGCCCTCCGCGACCGCGCGACGCAGTAGGCGCGGGTTCGCTCGCGGGCTGACCCGCCCGGTCGCGAACTGACCCGCACGGCCGCGAAATGACCCGATCTCGTCCGAGATGATCCCGTGAAGCGGGTCATCTCGGCGAGGTTCGGGTCATTTCGGTGAAGCGGGTGGGCTAGGTGTATTTCCCCGTGACGTTGTGAACGCGTTCTGAGGGGGTCTTTCCGCCGATGCCGGTGTGGGGTCTGTGGTGATTGTAGTGATGCAGCCAGGTCTCGTAAGCGGCTTCTCGTTCGGTCTCGCCGGTATAGGGCTTCGCGTAGGCCCATTCGGTGGCGAGGGTGCGGTTGAAGCGCTCGACTTTCCCGTTGGTCTGCGGCCGATAGGGCTTGGTCCACTTATGTTTCACGTTCGCGCCCAGCGCGGCCGCGAACGCGTGCGATCGGTAGCAGGCGCCGTTGTCTGTCATCACGGCGGTGACGGTCACGCCGAGGTCGGCGAAGAACGCGTTCGCACGGATCCAGAACGCGGCGGCGGTCTCCTTGCGTTCGTCGTCGAGGATCTCCGAGTACGCGACCCTCGAGTGGTCGTCGACGGCGTGGTGCAAGTATCGGTAACCGCGGGAGCCCGCAGCGCCTTGGCGAGCGGCACGATCTCTCGCGACCCCGGCGTGGCGGTCTTGCGTTGATCCACGCCCGTGGGCCCGCCACCCGCCGCCGTCAGGGATCCGGCCCTGCTTCTTCACGTCCACGTGCACCAGCTGGCCCGGTGCTGCCACCTCGTAGCGTTTCGGCGGTGGCTTGCGGACGGAGAGGCCGGTGGCTTGGTCGACGGTCACGAGCTTCGGCATCCGATACCGGTCGAGCACCCGGCCGACCGTCGAGCGGTGCAGTCGCAGGTGATACGCGATCCGGTGCGGACCCCAGCGGCGGGTGAACCGTAACGACACGATCCGCCGCTCCGTCTTCCGCGGCAACCGGTTCGGCGACGACGTGGGGCGCGAGCTGCGATCCGTCAACGGCAGACCGGCCCGATACCGGTCCACCCATCGCTTCGCCGTCGCCGGCGAGCACTGGAACCGCTCCGCCGCCCGCCGCAACGACCAGCCCCGATCCACGACGAGAACAACCAAACGACGACGCCCCATCGGCGTCAAGGGCGCGTTAGCGTGAGTCACGAAGACCTCCGTGGTCAGGATGCGAGTGTGGTAACCCACATCCTTCCCGGAGGTCTTCGCCTACCTCACCCGTTCACAACGTCACGGGGAAATACAGCTAGGCGGCGGACTCCGCGAGATCGCAGGAGAAGGTCGCCCGGTACGCCGTCGGCGTCGTGCCCAGCACGCGGGCGAAGTTCTGCCGCAGGACGGCGGCCGACCCGAAGCCGCACTCGTACGCGATGCGATCCAGGCCCAGGTCGGTCTGCTCGAGCAGCCGCTGGGCGTGGATGATCCGCTGCCGTCCGAGCCAGGCCGCCGGTGTCGTGCCGTAGTCGGCCTTGAATCGCCGGGCGAACGTCCGCGGCGACATGTGTGCGCGCGCTGCGAGATCTTCCACGGTGAGGTCCTGCGAGAGGTTCTCGAGCACCCAGTCGGTGACCGGAGAGAGCGAGAGCCCGACGACGTCGGGCAGGGGACGCGAGATGAACTGCGCCTGCCCGCCGTCGCGCTGCGGCGGCACCACCATGCGCCGGGCGATCGTGTTCGTCATCTCGGCGCCGAGTTCCTGCCGCAGCAGGTGGAGACAGGCATCCAATCCAGCGGCCGTGCCGGCGCTGGTGATGATGCGGCCGTCCTGCACGTAGAGCACGTCCGGGTCGACGTCGATCAGCGGGTACATCGCGGCCATGCGGTCGGCGTACATCCAGTGCGTCGTGGCCTTCCGGCCGTCGAGCACACCTGCGGCCGCGAGCACGAACGACCCGCTGCAGACGCTCAGCAGCCACGCGCCGCGCGCGGCCGCGTCACGGATCACGTCGAGGACGCGCTGGTCGGTGCCACCCGCCCAGTACTGACTGGGAATCGGTGAGACCACGACGAGGTCGGCCTCGTACGCGAACGTCAAGTCGGCGTCGACGTTGATCGAGAAGCCGAGCTTGGACGCGATGGCGCCGGGCTCGGGCGTCACGATGCGGAAATCGAAGTTCGGGATGCCGTCATCCGACCGATCGAGGCCGAACGCCTCACAGGCGACCCCGAACTCGAACGGCGCGAAGCCGTCCTGGACGATCACGGCGACGGTTCTCATCGGTCTCCTCGGAGGTGGCAGTATTCGTACGATCAGTGACCATCCTGCCACTCGTGGCCGGATTCCGTCAAGCGTAGCGTTCCTGCCATGATGATGATTCTCGCACTCGCAGCCCTGGCGGTCTTCGCGATCGTCTCGTCCGTCGCCGCCCTTCGCAACGACGGCTACCGTCGGATCCCGACGGACCGCACCCGCCTCCCCTGACCCCGCGCGTGGCGCGGGATCAGCCGGCGACGCGTCGATAGACCTCGACCATCGCGGCGGTGCGCGACGACTGGCGGAAACGCTCGGCGATCGACGGATCCGGCACGACCGGCTCGCCCGCGGCGATCGCCTCGGCGGCGATTCGCAGAGTGCGGGCGAGCGCGTCGACCGAGGCGTCCGCCCGACTCCCGTCCCCCACCACCCAGAAGCCCGAACCCAGCTCGGCGGCGATGTCGGGGTCGCTCACGACCGCCGGGGTGCCCAGCGACGCCGCCTCGAAGACGGTCATCCCCTGCGTCTCGAAGCCGATCGAGGTCTGCACGACCGCATCGGCGGCGGCGATGCGCCGCAGCGTCTCGATGTACGGCAATCGACCGGAGAAGCGGACGGATGCCACGGGGCCGAGCCGCTCGACCAGCCGCCGCGCCGCGGCGACCTGCCCCCCGCCGCCGATGATCTCGACGTCGGCGTCGATCCCCGACAGTGCCACCGCCTCGAGGAACGGCAGCAGACGCTTCTCGGGGCTCATGCGCCCCAGCCAGACGAATCGCGGGCGCCCAGGCATGCGCTCGGCATCTCGGCCGTCCGAGACGGCGAGGGCCGAGTCGAGCACGTCGTCGTCGATCCCGTTCCAGATCACATCGACCTTCGGGACGACTCCGTGCTCCTCGAGCCGGCGGGCGAAGTGGCTCGACGGCGCGGTCACGGCGCGCGAGAGCCGCCCGAAGCGACGCAGGTACGCCCACCCGTCGGATCCGAGACCTGGCCCGCCGAGTGCGCGGCGCGCCCACGCGTTGAGCGCGCGCATCACGAGGGCCGGGAACGGCGCCGTCGCCTCGATCCCCACGTCGACGCGGTTGTGCATCGTGTGGACGACGGGCAGTCCGTGCCGCCGGGCGAACCGGTGTCCGATGTAGGCACCCCAGAAGTCGGCCTGCACGTGCACGACGTCCACGGGAAGACGCGCCGTCATCGCCGCATCGACGACGCGGTCGATCCCCCGCCCCGGCCAGCTGAGCGAATACTCGCGGTCGGCGGTGATCGGGATCGAGGGGAGGTCGACGTACGCCGAGGCCTCGACATCGGCGTCCGACGCGACGGCCCGCGCGCGCAGCCCGTGCATCCGCGGCGCCACGATCGTCACCGTGTGGCCGGCGCGCTCCAGGAAACGACGTTGCAGGCGCATCGAGACCTGCGCCCCGCCCAGCGATTCGACGTGCTGGTCGCCGAACATCACGACGTGCACGGCGCTACGTGCCGATCGGTTCGCCGCGGTAGAGCGCCTCGAAGGTGTCCAGCGTGCGGTTGATGTCGTGGACCTCGACACCCTTCAGCGACGCCTGCTGCATCCGCAGGCGGTCGTCGGGTGCGGCGGTGAGCACGTCGGTCAGCCGCGCGGCGAGTTCGTCGACGTTGCCCGGCTCGAACAGGTAGCCGTTCTCGCCGTCCTGCACGAGGTGGGGCAGCGCGACGGCGTTCGCGGCGACGATGGGCAGGCCCGAGGCCATCGCCTCCATGGTCGCGATCGACTGCAGCTCGGCGATCGAGGCGATCGCGAACACGCTCGCCCTGGTCAGCAGCGAGCGCAGCTCCGACTCGTCGGTGCGTCCGTGGAAGGTCACGCGCGAATCCAGACCCAGATCGTGAGCGAGCTTCTCGAGGGCCCGGCGCTGGTCGCCGTCGCCGACGATGTCGAGGGTGGCCTCGAGCGAGGCATCCAGCTTCTGCATCGCCTTCAACAGCACGTCGATGTGCTTCTCGGTGGTCAGCCGGCCGACGAACAGCACGCGATTCCCGGCGCGCGGCGTGAGGTCGGGGGTGTAGTTGGTGGCATCGATGCCACAGCTGATCGGGATGACGCCGTGGATGTCGATCGTCGATTCGAGGAAGTCCGCCGCCTTGCGCGTCGGTGTGGTGACCGCCTGCGTCATATCGAAGGTCCGCTTCGCATCGGCCCACGCGAGGTTCACGAAAACCTGGTTCAGCGCGGGCGGCAGCGTGGTGAAGTCGAGGATGTTCTCGGCCATCACGTGGTTGGTGGCGATGATCGGGATGCCGCGCTTGCGCGCCTCCCGCGCGAGTCCTCGCCCCAGCACGATATGGGACTGGATGTGCACGACATCGGGCTTGACCGAATCCAGCGCCTTGCGCGCGTAGTGCTTCGACATCCAGGGGAACACGAAGGTCAGCCAGTCGTGCGGCAGGTAGCGGTGCGACGGGATGCGATGGACCGTCATCGGCTCGTCCTCGATGACCTCGGTGATCACCCCGTGCTTGCCGCGGGTCGCGCTGGGCGCCATGACGTGCACGTGGTGGCCGCGGGCGACGAGTCCGGCGGCGAGCCGCTCGGCGAAGCGCGCGGCTCCGTTGACGTGCGGTGCGAAGGTGTCTGCGCCGATGAGCACCGTGAGCGGTCGCTTCTGCGACGGCTGGGCGGCCGCGTCGGGAGCGACGGCCGAACCGGAACCGAGGTCATCGGGCGTGGCGGGGGAGGTCACGGGATGCTGATTGCCTGTCTCTGCGGCGGGTGGGGTCGCACGAGGTCGGTGCTGCGTCCTCAACTGTACCCGAGCACCCTCCGAGGCCCTGGGGACCCTCCCAGCGGGCGCGTCGTCTCGCCTCGTACGCTGGAGGAATGCCCCGACTGCAGGCCGATGCCGATCCCACGCGCTGGGTTGCGATCACCGACTCGCTCGGATTCGGCGGGCGGCGCCATCGCAAGGCCGCGATCCGGATGCTGCTGAACCAGGCCAATCGGGCGATGGGCCTCGAAGCGGGCTCAGACGACGGGCCGGCCGCAAAGCCGTCTCGGAACGGCTTCGCGGCCTGGGCCATGAGTCAGGCCACGCCGTTCCTGATGAAGCGGGCAGCGGGACGTGTGCTCGTGTGGGTGTGGAAGGCCGATCCCGAGCTGGTCGTCGTCATGGCGCAGGTCCAGGAGGCGACGGCGCAGCTGCGTGCGGCGAGGGCGTCGATGCCGATGGAGTACGACGACACCGAGACCTTCCGCGGCACGTATCTGGGGGTCGGCGAGAAGCTCGAGATGCCACTGCCCGCAGACACGCGGACTCCCCCGTTCGCCACCTACACGTGGGACACCGGCTCGCACTTCGTCACGGTCACCGCCGTGTGCAGCGACCGAGAGCGCTTCGGCATCGCGATCGAGGCCGTCGACCAGCTCGCGCGGAGCCTCCGCGTCGTCGACGACCTCCAGCTGGGCGAATCGCCGACCGTGCTGCGCATCGACCCCGCCGGCTGATGCGGGCCGGCCGCGCCGGCTGCGCCGGCTGATGCGGGCCGGCCGCGCCGGCTGACCGCCGCCCGGACTCAGACCGTCACGAGGCCGAGTTCGCGCGCACGCGCCACCGCGGCATCTCGCCCCGTCACGTCGAGCTTGCGGTAGATGTGCCCGACGTGGGTCTTGATCGTGTTCACCGACACGAAGTACCGTGCCGCCAGTTCGGTGTTGGTCAGACGTGTCGGCAGCAGGGCGAGGATCTCCAGCTCGCGTGCGGTCAGCGGCTCGGCCAGCTGCACCGCCTCCGCATCGCGCGTCACTCCGAGGCGCTCCTGGACGAGCCGCCGGAAGGCGGACTGCGGGGCAGGCAGCATCGCCATGAGCTCGGCGAGGACCGGACCGGCGGAGGTGACCACGAGAAGCAGCCGCTCCTTCTCTGCGACCTGAAGCGCCGACTCGAGCTGCGCACGCACCTCGCTCGTGCGGCCCTCGGCCAGGCCCAGCCAGGCCAGCGCGATCCCTCGCTCGATCTTCGCGACCGGACTCAGCGGGTCGAGGGTGAAGCGCACCGCGGTCAGGTACTCGCGAGCCCGCCGCGCCTCGCCGCGTGCGAGCAGTGCCGCCACCTGCTCGAAGGCGAGTGTCGACCATTCCGTCAGGGGTTCGCTCAGCTGCATGCGGGGCTCGCCCCGCAGGCGATCCGCTCGCCACTCGAGCGCCAGTTGCGCGCGGCGGACGAGCGGCGGAGGGGCGGATGACGGCTCGAAGTTCGCCGGATCGGATCGATCCGGATCGATCATCGTGCCGGCCAGGTGCGCCACCCACATCAGCTGCGTGCGCTGGTTCGCGGCTGCGCGCACGCCACCCTCGTGCAGGGCGATCGCGCCGGCCTCCGGCTCGCCGCGCTGGATCGAGGCGACCGCACGGGCGAGGTACGCGTCGGCGGGGGCGGGATGCGTGAGCAGCGCGTGCTCGCGCGCGAGTTCGAGCGCCTCGGCGGAGAGTTCGAGGGCGATCTGCAGACGCCCGCTCCACGCCTCGACGAGTGCCAGACTGCCCAGCAGATGCACGCGGTAGGTGGCATACGTCGCCCCCTCGGTGTGAAGGGTGCGAGTCAGGATGTTCCGCGCTGCTTCCAGCTCCCCGACCAGGAAGTGGCCTCGCGCGATCGAGACCAGGGCGAGCGCCTCGAGGAACGGCCGGTGCGTGAGCTGGAGCAGGACCGGCACGGGTGCCTCGGGGTGCTCGGTGAGCGCCGCAACGGCACGTCGACCGGCTTCCAGAGAGACCTCGGGATGCGGCTGGAACTGCACCCCCGCCGCCAGGTAGGTCAGCGCGACCTGTCGGTGGCCGGCATCCATCCGGTCCTCGCTCAGCAGTCCTCGGAGGATCTCCAGGGCGAGTGCCGCGCGCCCGCTCATGCCCGCCACGATCGCGTAGAGCAGCTGTGCGTCGAGGTTCTTCGCCCGGACGTCGCCCGGCACCAGCGAGAGCCAGCGGGCCACCGTCGTCGTGCGCACCTGATCATAGACATCGCGGCCGCTCGCCAGCAGCAGGGCGAAGACCCGCTCCCACTCCCGGGCTCGCAGCAGGTACTCGATCGCGGTCGGATACTCCCCCCACTGCAGGTGCCAGTCCGCGGCCGCCAGCAGCACGCGCGCTTCTTCTCCCGAGTCTGATGCGCGCAGGCGATAGCGCAGCAGATCGCGGAAGAGATGATGGAACCGGTAGCGCCCGGGTCGATCGGTGACCGGGATCAGGAACATCGAATCGCTCAGCAGCTCGGCGAGGAACAGCTCGCCGTCGGGCACGCCGGTGACCGCCTCAGCGAGTCCGCCGGAGACCTCGTCGAGGGCGGCCAGCTGCAGGAGCGCCCGGCGTCGCTGCGCCGACTGCGCGTCGAGGACCTCTTCGCTGAGGTAGTCCACGATGAGGCGGTCGGTCTCATCCAGTCGGTCTGCGAAACGGTCGACGTCGGTCTCGAACCGGAGGGTCAGCGCGCTCAGCTGAACGCCGGCAGCCCATCCCTCCGTGTGACGGGCGACGGTCGCGGCCGCCGACTGCGGCACCGAGCGGCCGGTGATGTTCTCGAGCAGCAGCGCCGTCTCCTCGTCGCTGAACGCGAGCTGCGCCTGGCGCAGCTCGACGAGGCCGTGCTGCAGCCGATGACGGTTCCGGCCGATGCGGCTGTCGGTGCGCGTCGAGAAGATCAGGTGGGCGTTCGCCGGCAGCAGGTCGGCCAGACGCCAGAGGTCGGCGGCGATGCCGCTGGCGGAGATGTGGTGGAGGTCGTCGAAGACGATCACGACCTCGCCGAGCGAGGCGAGTGAGGCCGCGAGCGCCTCCAGGAACGGTTCGCCGAGCTCGTCGCCGGTGGTGACGGGCGCATCAGGGTGGGGCATGTCGGGCTCCACCGCTGTCAGGGCCTCGACCAGTCGGGTTGCGAAGAGCGAGGCGTCGACGTCGACGCCCGTGATGTCCAGCCAGGCGATCGACAGGTCCGGTCGCGAGTGCATCCACTGCGTGAGCAGGACGCTCTTGCCGTAGCCGGCGGGAGCGACCACGACCGTGAGCGGCGCGCGGATGCCGGCGTCGATCGCCGACCGCAGCACCGGCCGATCCACCGCGTGCGGAAGGATGACGCGCGTGTCGCTCACAGGCATCGGCTCCCAGCCCCGGGCTTGACCCCGCCCGGCCAGGGGAATCATCCCACAAGGGTGACGGGGTTTCGAGGCCACCGTTGCACCATGTCATCAGGCACGACGCAGTGCGCCGAGCGGAGAGGACCTCGCATGACAGCGCATGTGATGGAGGTCGTGGTCCGGGGTCGGCTCGGCCCTGACCTGATCGCCGCGCTGGAGGGCTTCACGGTCTCGACCGACGGCGCGGGGGCCACGCACGTCGTCGGGTCGGTACCCGACCAGCCCGCACTGCTCGGACTGCTGGATGTGTTCCGCGACCTCAACATCGAGGTCGTCTCAGTGAACCCGCTGGACAGATGAAGGAGACGACATGACCACATTCGACTACGGGCCCATCGAGCTCTACGCGATCGGCTTCGACGGCGACCGCCCCGGTCCCGCCATTCTGCAGGCGGTGGATGATCTGGTCGCATCGGGCACGGTGAACGTGCTCGACCTCGTCTTCGTCACCCGGTCGCTCGACGGGGAGCTCAGCATCCTCGAGCTCTCCGACACGAGCGACGACGCGGGCGTGCCCGCGCTCGACCTCGCGGGCCTCGCCGGTGAGGACGACATCGCCGCCCTCGCTGAGGGGGTGGCGCCCGGGAGCTCGGCCGCCGTCCTGGTCGTCGAGCTGCTGTGGGCCAAGGCGTTCGCCGGCGCGCTCTACGACGCGGGCGGGGCCGTCCTCGCCCGCGAGGGCATCCCCGCCCCGATCGTCAATGCGTTCTTGTCCGAGCACGTCGGCTGAAAGGAATCGAGATGTTGCGAAGAATGGGACGCCCGGGACTGCTCGGGTTGGCCGCACGCACCGCCGTGGTCGCGGGTACCGCAACCGCGGTCGCCGGCGGCGTCGCGTCGCACCAGGCGAACAAGGCCAACCAGGCTGCGGAGGCGCAGGCGTACGAGGCGCAGCAGCAGCAGGCGGCGATGGATGCTGCGGCCGCACAGGCCGTCGCGAACGCGCAGCCCACCGCGCCGGCGGCACCTGCCGCTGCCCCGCCGGATCTGATGGCGCAGCTGACCCAGCTCGGTCAGCTGCACGCGTCCGGGATCCTGTCGGACGAGGAGTTCGCGGCCGCAAAGGCCAAGCTGCTCGGCTGAGCCCGGTACTTGACCCGATCGGCCCCCTCCCGGCTCGGGGAGGGGGCCGATCGGGTCAAACGGCGGGCTCGGGGTGGTCGTCTCTCGCCGAACGCTAGCGTTGTCCGGGTGACCGAGCAGATCGCCCACCCCGCAGCATCCCGTCCCGTCCGCATCGGCGTGCAGCTGGCACCACAGCATGCGACGTTTCCGCAGCTGCGGGACGCCGTCCTGCGCGCAGAGGATCTCGGCGTCGACGCGATCTTCAACTGGGACCACTTCTACCCGCTCAGTGAGCCGCTGGACGCGCCGCATTTCGAGGCGTGGACGGTGCTGGCGGCGATGGCCGAGATCACCGAACGGGTCGAGTTCGGCCCGCTCGTGAACTGCAACTCGTACCGCAACCCGGACCTGCAGGCCGACATGGCCCGTACCGTCGACCACATCAGCGCCGGAGCGGCCGGGACGGGACGCCTCATCTTCGGCACCGGATCGGGCTGGGCCGAGCGCGACTACGACGGGTACGGGTATCCGTTCGGAACCGTGGGGAGCCGACTGGACGCGCTGGCGGCCGACCTGCCCCGGATCCGGGCACGCTGGGACGAGCTCAACCCCGCCCCCACCCGGAAGATCCCGATCCTCATCGGCGGGCAGGGCGAGCGCAAGACCCTGCGCCTGGTCGCGCAGCACGCAGACATCTGGCACACGTTCGCGACGCTCGAGGATCTGCCCCGCAAGATCGGCGTCCTGCACGACTGGTGCGCGCAGGAGGACCGCGATCCCGCAGAGATCGAACTGTCCAGCGGGTTCAGCATCCGGCGCTTCGGGCCGCTGCTGGAGCCCGACGGACCGGACCGGCTGTACGCGCAGGGCGTGCGCCTGCTGATCCCGGCCCTGGACGGCCCGGACTACGACCTGTCCGAGATCGTTCCGCTCCTGCAGTGGCGCGACCGCGCGAACGGCACCGCCTGAGGCTCAGCCGTCGCGCGCCGACACCGTGTCACCGGACAGCCAGCGCAGCCACCGCGCGTCGGGATCGCCCTCGAGCACGAGCGCGCGCACCAGGAGCGTCAGTGGAATGGACAGGATCGCGCCCAGGGGTCCGATGATGAACGTCCAGAAGATCACCGAGAAGAAGCTCAGCGTGAGGCTCAGGCTCACGGCGTCGCTGACGAACTTGGGCTGTACGAGCACCTGCAGCGTGACGTTGACCACGCAGTAGATCGCGATGACGGCCAGCATGAGCGGCCACCCGCCGACCACCAGGGCCAGCAGGGCCGGCGGGATGAGGCCGATCACGAAGCCGATGTTGGGGATGAAGTTGGTCACGAAGGCCAGGATCGCCCACACCGCGGGCGCGGGAACGCCGAGCGCCCAGAGCGCGAGTCCGTCGATGATCGCCACGACTGCGCCGAAGCTCGCGTTGACGATGTAGTAGCGGCGGACGCCGGTGTTGAAGCTCTGGACCCGTCGGATCGACGTGCGCGCCGCCGCGCCGAAGGACGACTCGGCGCGCGCGTAGCGCGACCCGTCCGCCGCCATGAAGATCACGTAGGCGAGCACGAAGAAGAAGGCGGTGAGCACAGTCAGCACGGTGCCGCCGAGGGAAGCGGCGAAGCCGGCGATCGTGGAGGGCTGGAGGACGGATGCCGCGGCATCCGCCGCCTGGTCGTCCAGACCGACCGACCCGAGCCATGCCACCACGGCCTGCGCGGTCCCCTGCAGCTCGTCCGCATAGTCGGCGACGAGACGGACGAACTGCGTGCCGGCGAAGAACAGCAGGAGTGCAAGGAAGCCGAGGATCAGGTACGCGACGACGATCACGGTCGTCGTGGCGAGCCACCGCGGCCAGCCGCGCCGCTCGAGCGGATGCCGCACCGGATGACAGATGATCACGATCACCGCGGCGAGCGCCAGCGGGCCCACCAGCTCCCGGCCGAGTGAGAGCCCAGCCAGCGCGATCACTGCGGCGGCGAGCCCGATCAGGACGCGCAGCGTCGGCGAGAGGGCAGGTGCGGCGGACGGAACGGGAGGTGCGGGCGGCTTCTTCACGCCCCCGCCGCCTTGCGTTCGGCTTCCACGCGCTCTTCGGCCGTACGCAGGGCGGCGGTCAGTCGCTGGATGTCGGCCCGGCTCGCCGGCTGCGCGTCGTCGTGGCCGCGCGAGGCGCGTTCCACGACCCACGACGAGATCGTCGCGACGACCAGACCGACCAGGACGACGCCGCCGACCATGAGGGCGACCGCGGCGACGCGACCGGGGATCGTCACCGGGACGAAGTCGCCGTAGCCGACCGTGGTGACGGTGCAGAACGCCCACCAGACGGCGTCCCCGAACGAGTCGATGTCGGCGCCCGGCGCGTGGCGCTCGAACTGCAGTTCCAGCAGCGCGACGTACCAGATGAGCAGCAGCGCCGACCCGACGCCGTAGATGAGCAGGCGTGCCCGGATGCTGTTGCCCGCCGTCTTCGTGAAGGAGGCCAGTCGCGTGAACGCGTCGAGCAGGCGCACCGGGCGCAGGGCGGGGATGACCGCGGTGACCAGGTCGGCCTTGTGCGTGCGGAACCACAGGCCGCGCGGATGCGACAGGGCGAAGCGCACCAGATAGTCGACGATGAACATCACCCAGATGATCGCGATCGTCAGCGAGGTGACGGTGGCCCAGACGCCCCGCACGTCGCCGATCACATGGGCGGTGTAGGTGATCAGGAACACACCGGCGGCGACGGCCAGCGGCCAGTACGTCGCCTGCCGCCAGCGCTCGCTGCGCGCCGTCTCGCCTCGAGCCGGGTCGGGCTCGGGTGCGGGGTTCGGAGTGCTCACGTCTGCACTCTAGAACGCGATCCGGTCAGTCTCTTTCCGACCCGCTGTCCTTCTCGCCCGATTCCAGCTGCTGACGCGGCCGCCACACGACGATGTCGGTGGAGCGGCGCACCCGCCTGCCCGAGCGCAGCGTCACGACCGATCCGGTCGCACCCGCGGCGAAGACCCGGGCGCCCGGCCGGCTCTCGAGCTCGGTGCGCATCCGCGTCTCCAGGTCGCGGACGCGGACGTGCAGCTCTCGCAGGCGGTCCTCGAGTTCGATGATCCGCGCGATCGCGGGAAGGCTCATCCCGTCGGCAGACAGGCGCGCGACCTCCCTCAGCTGCTCGACGTGACGCGTCGAGTACCTGCGGGATCCGCCCTGCGTGCGCGCCGGCACGACGAGGCCGAGCCGGTCGTACTGCCGCAGCGTCTGCGGGTGCATCCCGGTCAGCTCGGCCGCCACCGCGATCGCGAAGATCGGGGCATCCTCATCGATCTCGTCGTCCGGCATGATCAGCCGCGCGCCTTCGACATCAGGTCGGCGCGCGGATTCTCCTTCGGCTCCAGCTCGTGGAACCGCTCGAGGGCCTCGCGGGCCTCCTCGTCCAGATGGGACGGAACAGCGACCTGGACCTCCGCGAGGAGATCACCGGTACCCTTGGACGTCTCGACGCCGCGGCCTTTCACCCGGAGCACGCGGCCCGACGGGGTGCCGGGGGCGACGCGGAGCTTGACCGGGTCGCCGCCGAGCGTCGGCACCTCGATGGTGGCGCCCAGCGCGGCCTCTGTGAAGGTGACAGGCACCGTGACGCGCAGGTTGAGTCCGTCTCGGACGAAGACCGGGTGCTTGCGCACGGCGACCTGCACGACGATGTCGCCCGACTCGCCGCCGTCCGGAGACGGTCGGCCGCGGCCTCGCAGCCGGATCTTCTGCCCGTCCGAGACGCCCGCCGGGATCTTCACCTTGAACGGATTGCCGTCCTCGCCCTGCAGGGTGATCGTCTCGCCCTTTGTCGCAGTGATGAAGTCGATCGTCGTCCGCGCGGTCACGTCGGCGCCGCGCTGCGGACCCCCGTAGCCGCGGAAGCCGCCGGTGGACTGCCCGAACCGGCCGGAGCCGAAGCCGCCCTGCTGCTGGTTGAACATGCTGAAGATGTCTTCGAAGTCCTGCGGGGTCTGCTGGCGACCACCGCGGCCCTGCCCGAAGGCGCTGAAGACGTCCTCGAAGCCGCCCGAGCTCTGACCGGGCGCCGTGAAGCGCGCGCCACCGGCGCCCATGGCGCGGATCTGGTCGTACTCCTTGCGCTGCTCGGTGTCCGAGAGCACCGAGTAGGCCTCGCTGATCTCCTTGAACTTCGCCTCGGCGGCGGTGTCACCCTGGTTGGAGTCGGGGTGGTACTTCCGAGCGAGCTTGCGGTAGGTCTTCTTCAGATCCGCGTCCGGGATGTCCTTGCTGACACCGAGGACTTTGTAGAAATCCTTGTCGAACCAGTCCTGGCTGGCCATACGTGCTCCTCTGGCTAGTCGGCCGGCACGGCGACGACGACCTTCGCGGGCCGCAGTTCGACGGATCCCAGGCGGTAGCCGACTTCGACGACCTCGAGGATCGTCGGCTCGGTGACGCCGGGTGTGGGCGCCTGGAAGATCGCCTCGTGCTGCTGCGGATCGAACACCTCGCCGGCGGATCCGTAGGAGGTGACCCCGAGCTTCTCGGCGACGGCGCGCACCTTGACGGCGATCGCCGAAAACGGCGTGCCGTCTTCGAGGTCGCCGTGCTTCTCGGCGCGGTCGAGGTCGTCGAGCACGGGAACCAGGCCCTTGGCGGCCTCGCCCTTGGCGCGCTCGATCTCGCGCTCGCGCTGGTCCTCGGTGCGGCGGCGGTAGTTGGCGTACTCCGCCTGCAGGCGCTTGAGGTCCAGCAGCAGCGTCGACTCGAGGTCGGCAAGCACGGCGTCTTCGGCCGCGGCGTCGGCGTTCTGGGGCGAACCCAGGATGTCATCGACCGTCAGCGCGTCGGCGGCCGCGCCGGAGCCGGCGGATTCCTCCGCCGGCTCCGGTGCGTCGGGCCCGTCGTAGCCGTACGGCTCGTCGTGGTCCTTCTTCGACATGTGTCTGTCCTACTTCTTGTCGTCTTCGTCGTCGACGACCTCGGCGTCGATGACGTCCTCTTCGGGGTTCGGCGCCTGTCCGTTGCCCGGGTCGGTCGCGTCGGGATCGGTCCCCGCGCCCGTCGGAGCGTCGCCGGCAGCCTGCGACGAGGCGTAGATGGCCTCGCCGAGCTTGCCCTGGCTGGCGTTGAGCGCGTCGAACGCGGTCTTGACCGCGTCGTCGTCCTCGCCGGCCAGCGCCGTCTTGAGCGCGTCGACGTCGGCCTGGACCGAGGTCTTGACGTCCTCGGGGAGCTTGTCGTCGTTCTCCTTGATGAGCTTGTCGATCGAGTACGCGAGCGTCTCGGCCTGGTTGCGCACCTCGGCGGACTCACGGCGCTTCTTGTCCTCGGCCGCGTTCTCCTCGGCCTCACGGACCATGCGCTCGATGTCCTCCTTGGGCAGCGACGAGCCGCCGGTGATGGTCATCGACTGCTCCTTGCCGGTGCCCTTGTCCTTCGCGGAGACGTTCACGATGCCGTTCGCGTCGATGTCGAAGGTGACCTCCACCTGCGGGATGCCGCGGGGAGCCGGGGCGATGCCGGTGAGCTCGAAGGTGCCGAGCGGCTTGTTGTCGCGCGTGAAGTCGCGCTCGCCCTGGAAGACCTGGATCGCGACCGACGGCTGGTTGTCGTCGGCGGTCGTGAAGGTCTCGCTGCGCTTGGTGGGGATGGCGGTGTTGCGCTCGATGAGCTTCGTCATGATGCCGCCCTTGGTCTCGATGCCGAGGCTCAGGGGGGTGACGTCGATCAGGAGCACGTCCTTGCGCTCGCCCTTGAGGACGCCGGCCTGGAGGGCGGCGCCGACGGCGACGACCTCATCCGGGTTGACGCCCTTATTGGCCTCCTTGCCGGCCTCCTGCTTGACCAGCTCGGCGACGGCGGGCATGCGGGTGGAACCACCCACGAGCACGACGTGGTCGATGTCGCTGACCTTGATGCCGGCTTCGCGGATGACGTCCTCGAACGGCTTCTTGGTGCGATCCAGCAGATCCTTGGTGAGGTCCTCGAACTTGGCGCGCGTGATCGTCTCGGAGAGCGAGACCGGGCCGCTGTCGGTGAGCGACAGGTAGGGCAGGTTCACGCTGGTGGACATCGAGGAGCTGAGTTCCTTCTTCGCCTGCTCCGCAGCCTCCTTGAGGCGCTGCAGGGCGATCTTGTCACCCGACACGTCGACGCCGGTGGTGTCCTTGAACTGCTTGATGAAGTAGTCGACGAGTCGCTGGTCCCAGTCGTCACCGCCGAGGCGGTTGTCGCCGGCAGTGGAGCGCACCTGGATCGTCGAGAAGTCGTCGTCCTTGCCCACCTCCAGCAGCGAGACGTCGAACGTTCCACCACCGAGGTCGAAGACGAGGATGAGCTCGTCCTCCTTGCCGCGGTCCAGGCCGTAGGCCAGCGCAGCAGCGGTGGGCTCGTTGATGATGCGCAGGACGTTCAGGCCCGCGATCTCGCCGGCTTCCTTCGTCGCGTGGCGCTCGGCGTCATTGAAGTACGCGGGGACGGTGATGACGGCATCCGTCACCGAGTCGCCCAGGTACTCCTCGGCGTCGCGCTTGAGCTTGGCGAGGATGCGCGCCGAGATCTCCTGCGGCGTGTACTTCTTGCCGTCGACGTCGAACTTCCAGTCCGTGCCCATGTGGCGCTTGACCGAAGAGACGGTGCGGTCGACGTTGGTGACGGCCTGGCGCTTCGCGGTCTCGCCGACGAGCACCTCGCCGTCCTTCGTGTAGGCGACGACCGACGGAGTCGTGCGGAAACCCTCGGCGTTCGCGATGACCTTGGGCTCGCCGCCCTCCAGGACGCTGACGACGGAGTTGGTGGTACCGAGGTCGATTCCAACAGCACGTGGCATTGCTTCTCCTTTGTTGAAAGTGTGTGGGTCGGATCAACCGAGGTTGAGCCGAGATGACTCAACCCTATCGAAGGCGCGGTGAGCATGTCAAATGAACTTGATATGAACTGGCTCAGGTTTCTCTTCGCTGTGGGCGAGCGTCTGCAGCAGCACCACGAGCAGGCCCAGCACGACGAGCTGCCGTGATGCCCAGTACGCCCAGCACGAGCAGAAGCGCCGAATGGGCCGGGGTGGGATGATCGCTCACCGTGGCCACCAGGACGATCGCGAGGCCGGTGAAGGTCGCGTAGATGCGCTCCTTGAAATACAACACGACCGAATCGGCGTTCGCGCCGAGGTCCTTCATGCGCGCAGCGCGTCGCGCGGTTCGGCCGCGCGGGACCCCGGTCGCAGCATCCGCTTCGCTCATCGGCCCTCTTCCGCAGGTTCTGCCCGTGAGCCTATCCGGCGGGCCATCATGGCTTCATGGCACTGCCCTGGGACTTCCGGCCGCTGCACGGCGAGCGCGTGACGCTCGACCTGCTGTGCGAGGACGACTTCGAGCCGCTCTACGAGATGCAGTCCGACCCCGAGGTGTGCCGGTTCCTGCTCTACGAGCCGCGCTCGCGCGAGAAGGTGGCGGAGGTGCTCGCCCGGGATGCCGGAGCCGGGCGTCTGGACAAGCCCGACGACTTCGTCCAGCCCGCCATCCGTGACGAGGACGGCCGGTTCGTCGGCACCATGTACTTCCACCTGCAGAGTGTCGAGGATCGCACCGCCGAGATCGGCTGGATCCTGCATCCGTCCGCCGTCGGAAAGGGGTACGCGACCGAGGCTGCGCGGCTGCTGCTCGATGTCGCGTTCGACGAGATCGGCCTGCACCGGGTGTACGCGGAGCTCGATCCGCGCAACGACGCGTCCGTGGCGATGTGCCTTCGGCTCGGGATGCGTCACGAGGCGCACTTCGTCGAGCACATGTGGCTGAAGGACGAGTGGAGCGACACCGGGATCTACGCGATCCTCGAACGCGAGTGGCGCGGCGCCACTTCTCGTTCACCCAACGGACCTAGCGTTACGGCATGAGCGAACCCGACGCCTCGCAGCCACCTGCGGAGCCGCTGCTGAACACCGCGGCCCTGCGCACCGATGAGGTCGATGCGACACCGGTCCCCCGCAAACAGGTCGTGTCGTGGGCGTTCTGGGACTGGGCGACGCAGCCCTTCAACTCCGTCATCCTGACCTTCGTCTTCGTCTCGCTCTACCTCGTCTCGGACAGCTTCCTGCCGGCCGGCGTCGCCGCGCAGAACGCGGACGGCACGATCGAGTGCTCCAACGCCGTCGACGCCGCCACCGGGTACTGCCGCGGTCTTGCCGATCTGGCGAGCTGGTACGGGTGGGTGGCGTTCGCCGCCGGCATCCTGATCCTGCTGCTGGCTCCCGTGCTCGGCCAGCGCGCCGACGCGCAGGGCAACAAGAAGAAGTGGGTCATCGGCGGGACCGTCGTGCTGGCGCTGCTGCAGTTCGGGCTGTTCTTCGTCTACGCCGAACCGGCGTTCTTCTGGGTCGGCGCGGCGATCGTCGCCCTCGGGTCGGTGGCCTCCGAGATCGCCGGCGTCAACTACAACGCCATGCTCGTGCAGGTCTCGACGCCGAAGACGATCGGGCGCGTGAGTGGACTCGGCTGGGGCCTCGGCTACATCGGGGGCATTCTCGCGCTGGTCATCGTCGTCCTCCTGAATCAGTTCGAGTGGTTCGGCCTGGACGTCTCGGGCGGACTCGCGTACCGCCTGATCGCGGTCGGCGCCGCGGTCTGGACGATCGTGTTCGCCCTGCCCTTCGTCCTCAATGTGCCCGAGGCCGCCGCGCGGCTCGACCGCCCAAAGGTCGGCTTCTTCGAGAGCTACGTGGTGCTGGTGGGGGACATCGTCTCGCTGTACCGCAATCACCGGTCGACGTTCTGGTTCCTGATCTCCAGCGCCGTCTACCGCGACGGGCTCGCCGGCGTCTTCGCGTTCGGCGGCGTGCTGGCCGCGGCCGCCTTCGGGTTCACCCCGAACGAGGTGATCATCTTCGGGATCGCGCTGAACCTGGTCGCCGGGATCTCGACGATCGCCGCGGGCCGGCTCGATGACCGCTTCGGCGCGCGGGCCGTGATCATCGCGGCTCTGTCGATCCTGATCGTCTCGGCGCTGTTCGTCTTCTTCTTCCACGAGGGCGGCAAGACCGTCTTCTGGATCGGCGGGATCGTCCTGTCGGCCGCAGTCGGCCCGGCTCAGGCATCCAGTCGCTCGCTCCTGGCCCGCGTGACGCCCCACACCATGCAGGGCGAGGTGTTCGGGCTCTATGCCACCACCGGACGGGCGATGAGCTTCCTCTCCCCATTGCTGTGGGCGCTGTTCATCGGATGGTTCGGGGCGACCTACTTCGGCATCCTCGGGATTACGATCATCCTGGCGATCGGCCTCGGTCTGCTGCTGGTCGTGAAGCTGCCCAAGCACCAGCGGATCTGATTCCAAGAATTTCCTGCGGATGCTGTCGATCCGACGATCCCGCTGCGTCATGACTGCGAGAGACGGGGAGCGTCCCCGTCCGAACGCAGTCCGATGCGCATCGGCCACGACCTGACGGTTCCGGTCGTCGTGGCTGTCATCATCGGACTGTTCGGCAATCAGAGGGGGAAATCATGGAGTACATGCTGATCATCGGGGCTGACGAGTCGAACCCCGCACCCGGTCCGGGCGAACCCGGTCTCGAGGAGGCGATGGGCGCCTGGACGGCCTACACACGCGGACTGTTCGAGCGGGGCGTGTTCATCAGCGGTGGCAGTCTGCAGCCCAGCGCCACCGCCACCACCGTGCGTCGTGCGTACGGCGCCGAACCGGCGATCATCGACGGACCGTTCGCCGAGACCAAGGAGCAGCTCGCCGGGTTCTACGTCGTCCGTGCCGCGGATCTCGACGAGGCGCTCGCCCTGGCCACCGAACTGCCGATCCCGGCGGGGTCCGTCGAGGTGCGACCCATCGCGATGCGCCCGGATGAGACCGGCGCACCGCGCCTCGTCTCCTGACGGACCCGACGGCTCTGCGCACCGACCCGGCCGTCTCGGCCGCCATCACCAGCCTCGCTCGCGAGGACGGCGGGCACCTGCTCGCCATCCTCGCGGCGCGGTTCGGCGACCTCGACTTGGCCGATGAGAGCGTGCAGGACGCGCTCGTCCAGGCGGTGGAGACGTGGGGCGCCGAAGGGATCCCCGCCAACCCGGCCGGATGGCTCTACACGGTGGCCCGCAACCGTGCCATCGACCGGCTGCGGCGGGCTGCGGCATCCGCTCGTCGCCTCACCGCCGCGGCACCCGAACTCGTCCGTGAACCCGGAGCGCCTGAGGAGGTGCCGATCGTGGAACATCCGGAGGTCGGCGACGAGCAGCTGCGCCTCATGCTGCTGTGCTGCCACCCGGCCCTGCACCGCGGGCGGTCTGGCGCGCGCGCTTCGCGCTGTCGCGCGCGCCCCGGGCGCTTCGCGCTGTCGCGCGGCACATTCCTGTTCGCGCGGCACAGAACGACGCCGCGCGGACAGGAAACAGGCGCGCGCGTGCGGGTCGCCGGCCCAGCGGGGTCGGCCCAGCGGGCCCGCCGGCCCAGCGGGGCCGTCCGGCTCAGCGGGGCCAGGCGTCGGCGAGCTTGGTGAGCAGCCGCGCCAGGTCGGCGCGCTCCTGGTCGGTGAAGGTGCTCAGCGCGGTGTCGATCGCGTCGCGACGCTCGCCACGGAATCCGCGGACGATGCTCCGCCCGGCGTCGGTGAGTGCGACGCGCGTGCGCCGCGCGTCGTCCGGATCGGCTTCGCGACGGACGAGTCCCGTCTCGACGCCCTGCTGGACGAGGCGTGACGCCCGCGGCTGGTCGACGCCGACGGCCTCGGCGATCTCTCCCACGCTGAGCGGGTGGGATGCCGCGGCCAGAGCCTCCAGCAGCCGGAGCCGCGCGGGGCCGCCGAGGCGCGCGCCGGCGAGCCACGGCGGCGGGCCACCGCGACCGCGCGACGCGTCTCCCGGGTCGCGCGAGTGGCCGCCGTGATCGGGCCGGCCGCCGTGCCCGTGCATGCCGTGCGGGCCGCGTCCCCAGGGTCCCGCTGCACCCTCGGGCATCACGCCATCGGCCCACGGCGGCCGCGGCATCCGGCGTCCGCGCAGCCTCGCCAGTGCGGCGGCAATCGCGT